>JAGOIY010000007.1 GCA_017995405.1 Candidatus Cloacimonadota bacterium | reverse complement strand
TCAGATTCCCCCGGAAGAGGAAATCCAATTTCAGAGATCAACCCGCCATGATGGCAGCCACATCCGCGTCCGCATCTGTGGTTTGCTTGAGGCCAAAGGTGTCGATGATGACCTTGGCCACATTGGGGGACATGAATCCCGGCAGAGTAGGCCCAATCTGGATGTTCTTGAAGCCCAGGTACAAAAGGGCCAGGAGCACGGCCACGGCTTTCTGTTCATACCAGGCGATGTCGAAGGCCAGCGGTAGTTTGTTGACGTCGTCGAGTCCGAAAGCTTCTTTGAGCTTGAGAGCGATCACTGCCAGTGAGTAGGAATCGTTGCACTGACCGGCATCAAGGACTCTTGGGATACCACCGATATCGCCAAGATTGAGTTTGATATAACGATACTTGGCACAGCCGGCCGTGAGGATGATGGCATCCTTGGGAAGCTTTTCCGCCACTTCGGTAAAGTACTTGCGGCTGGGCATGCGTCCATCGCAACCTGCCATCACCACGAATTTCTTGATCGCACCTGATTTGACGGCCTCGATCACCTTATCGGCAATTCCGAGCACGGTGCGATAATTGAATCCGCCTGTGATGGTGCCGGTTTCCATCTCTTTGGGAGGCTGGCACTGTTTGGCACGGGCGATGATGCCGCTGAAGTCTTTTTGCTTGCCGGGTTCGCGTTCGGGAATGTGGATGGCACCTGGATAGCCGGTCATGCCGGTGGTATAGAAACGGTCCAGATAGGTCTGCTCTTTGCGGAGCGGCACGATGCAATTGGTGGTCATGAGGATGGGGCCATTGAAATTCTGGAAATCCTCAAGCTGATGCCACCAGGAGGAACCGTAGTTGCCGTGGAAGTGTTTGTATTTCTTGAAGGCGGGATAGTAGTTGGCTGGCAGCATTTCGCTGTGAGTGTAGATGTCCACGCCCTGGCCTTCGGACTGCTGCAGAAGCTCATCAAAGTCCTTGAGATCATGTCCGCTGACGATGATACCGGGGTTGGTGCCCACGCCCAGTTTTACGACTGTAGGTTCCGGGACGCCATAGGTTTCTGTGTTGGCGCGGTCCAGCAGTTCCATCACTTTGACAGCGTATTCGCCGGTTTTAATCACCAAAGCGGTGAGCTGGTCGGCGGAAAGGCTGTCGTCGATGGTGGCGGCCAGGCCTTCCATGATAAACTGATAGATCTCGTCACTTTCGTAACCGAGCATGGCGGCATGATCACCATAGGCGGAGATGCCCTTGAGGCCATAGATCACGGTCTCGCGCAGTGAACGGACGTCTTCATTGGAGGTTGCCAGCACACCCACGCTTTTGCCAAACTCTTCATAGTCCTGGGGTTCTACTTTGAAGGTGACGGCAGGGGGGCAGGTGTTGCAATCGCCACCCAGAAGGTCGCAGAGTTCTTGCTTACGCTTGTCACGCAAGGCAATCGCCTCGGTGATGACAGCTTTGATCTGCTCTTCATCCCAGTTGGCATTGGTGATAGTGCGAAAGAGGCCCTGCATCACGAAAAGACCGTCTTCCTTGTGATAGACGCCTTTCTCCAGCAGACGTTTGGAAACGTGGGCCAAGCCCTTCATGGCGTGGATGGATAGGTCCATAAAATGACACAGTTCGGGCGACTTTCCACAGACGCCGCGCATCGTGCAACCGAGGTTGCGGGAGGTTTCCTGACACTGATAACAGAACATGCTCATGTTTTTGCTCCTTTTTATTATGGTTTTGGCATTTTGATCACTAATAGACGCAGGTCCACCTTGCCGTTGTTGGTGACGGCGTGGGGGATGTCTTTGGGGCTGTCGACGGTGCTGTCTTTGGGATAGGTGGCTACTTCGTCTCCGATATGGAGAGTGGCTTCGCCTTCCAGAACATAAAATAGTACATTGACGGGAGTCTTGTGGGCCTTGAGGTGAGCACCCGGCTCCAGCTTGAGATGCACGATTTCACCCTCGGTTTCGGAGTAAAGCTTGACGCCGTGCATGCCGTTGACGTTGAGTACCGGTTCGAGGTCTTTCCAGGTGCGGCTGTACATTATCTATCTCCTTGTTTAAATGATATTTCCATCTACAGAGATGATGTTGACTTTCACAAAGTGCATCTTATTGGCTTGTTCCAGAGCACGTTTCACTATGATCTCTGTACCACCGCAGCAGGGTACTTCCATGCGGACGATGGTGACGGATTTGATCTGATGAAGGGTAAATATCTGGGCAAGTTTGTCAATATACCTGTCGATATCCTTGTCCAGTTTGGGGCAGAAAGTAATGACTATCTTGCCATCCAGGAAGCGGTTGTGAAAATCTCCAAAAGCGTAGGGCACGCAATCGGCGCTGATTAAAAGGTCAGAATTTTCAAAGTACTGAGCGGCAGGATTGAGCAGATGGAGTTGGACTGGCCACTGCCGCAATTTGGAACTGAGGTCCCCACAGACGGCAGCGCTGCTTTTGGGCTCCAGTTTCTGGTCATGGGTACCGCTGCAGCCACAGGCCATGGTTTCTTCTTTGGTGAGGGCATCGATGTCGAAGCCTTTTATCTTGAGAATCTGGAGTGCCTGATTGTAGAATCCCATCTCGCCGTGATCTTTGAGGTGTTTGAGGTGGGCTTTGATGGTGGCATCGCCTTTGGAGATCATACTTTCCATCACCAGGGCTTCGTCGTAGGGTTCGGCTTCCCGTTCTTCGATCGTGATGGCGCCATAAGGGCAGGTGCCGATGCAGGCTCCCAGCCCATCGCAAAAGAGATCGCTGATGAGGCGGGCTTTGCCATCAATGATTTGCAAAGCTCCCTCATGACAACCGGTTACGCAGTTGCCGCAGCCGGTGCAGAGTGCTTCGTCAATCGTGATGATCTGTCTTTTCATTTGTATTCCTCTGTAAGTGTTTTTATTGCTTTAATCAGCTTTTGGCCTTCTTCCACAAGATCAAAGCCACGCTGGCTCAAGACCCATTGGGTGACGGTGAAGCGCATCGCGCCCACGACGATCCGGAAAATCTGGTCCGGATCGCAATGGGGATTAATCTGTCCCAACTCCTGAGCTTCTTTGATATAGATAATCACCTCGTCGCGATGGGAGTGCATGATAGAACGCATGTGTTCCATCAAAGCGGGATCGTTTCTGAACAGCTCCTCTGAGAAAATCACGCTGCCGAGGTCCGGCTTCTGACAAAAAATCTCGAAACGGTTCATGACAAAGCGCTCCACTTTCTGCCAGGGACTGAGACCATGATCACGGATGTTCTCTAGGACCTGCGCGCTAATCTCTCCAAAATAGGTCAGGATGGTCTGCAGGAGCTCGTCTTTGTTTCTGAAGTGGCGATAGAGGGCGGCTTCTGTGAGTTTGAGCTCCCTGGCCAGATTCTTGGTGGTCAGCTCCCGATACCCCTTGCGGGCTATGATGCGGATCGCCGCGTCCACGATATCCATCTGTCGTTTAGTCACATCCATGATCTCTTCCTTGGGTTAGTAAGTATTCACTAACCAAACTATTCAGGGCGGCATTTTTGGCAAGAAAAATCCGCTGTATATTGCGCAAAAAAAGGACCAGGTTTACGAAGTGACTAAATATCATACCTTTATGATATGCATTTATTTCTGGGGAGAGTGGGCGGACGCTATGTTTATGGCCTCTGGCAGCTTGAGAGACTGGGAGATATATCGTGGATCACAGAGCGAAAGAGCTTGTTTCTTGTCTGCTTTCGATTTATAGATCGGGGCCACTATAAAGTCATTGACACAAAACGGCTGGTCCAGGAATTTGATCGTCACATATAACATCATATTTTACAGGGGTAAACATGAGACTCGCCATAGAGAAAAAAGAGCTTCTGCACCACATCCAGCACCTGGCCACCGTGGTATCGACCAAGAACACCTCTCCCATTATGCTGAACTACTTGATGGAAGTGGATGAAGTTAGCAGTACCGTCAAACTGACAGCCTCCGATCTGGAGCTTACTGCCAAGGTCAGCTTTCCAGCCGCGGTCAGCGAAGGCGGTGCGATCGCCATCAGCGCCAGGCATTTCAATGAGATCATCAACTTCATGCCGGACGCGGTGATCGATCTATGGAAAAACGAAGAACTTCTGATGATCCAATGCAACAAGGTAGATTTCAATATCTTGTGCGCGGACCCCACCCTCTATCCCCAGTTGGGCGATCCGGATACCGCGGACGCCAATGTGATGAGCGCCGAGCTCTTTATGAGGATGGTGGCCAAGACCTCTTTTGCCGTGTCCATGGATGTGCAGCGGGCCGTTTTGACCGGCGTCTGCTGGAAGATCATGAAAGACCGTCATTTGATGGCTGCCACCGATGGCCGCAAGGTCTCTGAGATCATCATCAAGGCCCCCAGTGAAGCTGCTTCCGAAGTTGCCAGCCAGGCGGAGGGCGAGACGATTTTCTCCGAGCCGGAAAGTGAGCAGTACCTGGAGAGAGTGATCCCCGTCAAGACCCTCAGTTTTCTGCAGCGGATCTACGATTCCTCTGAAAAGGAAATCCGGATCAGCCTCCAGCACAGCAAGATGATCTTTTCCTATGGACGTTTTGTGGTGATCTCCAACATCATAGAGCAGAAATATCCCGAGTATCGCAAAGCTTTCATTACCGACCTGCCCAACAAGCTGATTGTGGATAAGAAACTGCTCAACACCGCTATCCGTCGGGTGGCTTTGGTGGCCCCGGAAGACGTGATGCGGATCCGTTTCGAGATTGATGAGCAGCGCTTTGAGATCAACACCAGCGACCGCGATACCGGTGACGCCAAAGAATTTATCGAGTCCTACAGCTATCAGGGTACACCCACCAGTATCGCGTTCAACTATAAATATATGGTGTCCATCCTGGAAGCGGTCGACACTGAAAAAGTGAGAATTTTCCTGGGTTCAGGCAAAGACCCCATGATGGTTTATAATGAAGCCGATCCTGAAAACCAGGAAATCACTTACCTGCTTATGCCTCTGCGGTCTTAGTGATTGATCCTTCAAAAACTCGAGCTCCACAACTATCGTAATTATCAGGCCCGGGTGTTTGAACCGGAGGCCAGAGGAAACCTGATAATAGGTCCCAACGGTTGTGGCAAGACCAACCTCCTGGAGGCTATTTCTTATTGCGGTATTGGCCGTAG
This sequence comes from Candidatus Cloacimonadota bacterium, assembly GCA_017995405.1. Lineage (GTDB taxonomy): Bacteria > Cloacimonadota > Cloacimonadia > Cloacimonadales > Cloacimonadaceae > UBA3900. Next base: position 25,438 of record JAGOIY010000007.1, on the reverse strand, counting down.
CGTGAGATCGCACAAAGACGATGAGATCCTGGCCTATGGGGAGCCGGAATGGATCGTGAGAGCCGTGTTTATCAAGGACAACGGCTCGCAGCTGGAGATCAGCCTGCACTGGAGCGAGGGCAAGAAACTGCTCAAACTGGATGGCGTTGTGGCAAGGCAGCTTAGCTCTCTGTTTCAGAATGTGAAGACCATCTACTGCGCTCCCGAGGATTTGGTGCTGATCAATGGTTCTCCCCGGTATCGACGTCAGTTTTTCGACCTGGCCATTTCACAACTATTCCCTGAGTATATGCATCTGTTGAGGTCGCTCTACCATGTGGCCGCACAGCGCAGCGCGCTGCTCAAGACCGATTTTAGCAGAGAACAAAAGCGGGTCTGGGACCTGAGTTTTATCAAGGCCAACAGTGAAGTCCTGGCCTTTCGATATCGCTATCTGAAACTGCTGAACGACCACATTCAGGCAGGTCCGGGCTTTATTTCTGAGGAGTGCTTTCGGCCCGGGATCCAATATCATCCTGTGGTCAGAGATTGGGATCAACTGGACTGCGATGCTCAGATGGGCATGCTCCTCAAGCTGGAATCCAGGGAAAAGCAGTGGCAGCGAAATCTGGTAGGCGCGCATCTGGATGATTATGACTTCGGCCTTGAGGGCCGACCGATGAAGGTTTACGCTTCCCAGGGGCAAAAACGGATGGCGGTGATCGCCCTAAAACTCACGCAAGCCAATCTGGTGCAAAAAGTAACGGGAGTGAAACCCTTGCTCTTGTTTGATGATATCTTTGCCGAGTTGGATGCCTTTCACAGTGGCAAGGTGAGAGAACTCACAGACACCCGGGACCAGATTTTCGTGGCCAGCCCCAGACTCGATGTCGCCCGCAATTGGCCTGGTTTGGAAGCCCTGAAGGGATTTGGGGAGGGCGCGTGAAGCTGAGCCGCTCCGTATGGGGCTGGATGTTTTATGACTTTGCCAATTCGGCATTTACGACTATTATCGTATCAGTTGTTTACAGCGCGTATTTTGTCAAGAGCGTGGTTGCGGGCTCTGAGGGTTATGGCGAAATGCTGTGGGGAAGAGCGATAGGGATATCAATGACGCTGGTAGCGCTCACAGCCCCGATTTTAGGCGCTGTAGCGGATCACTCCAGGGCCAAAAAGCGCTTGCTGTTTATGAATTGCTGGCTCACGGTGATCTTCACTGCTCTACTTTGGTTTGTGGGACCGGGAGATATCTTTTCCGGCATGCTGTTCTTCATTATAGCCAATTTTGGATTTAACAGCGCAAATGTGTTTTATGATGCTTTTCTGCCGGAAGTGAGCTCTCCTGCAAGCGTGGGCAAAATTTCCGGCTACGGTTGGTCGTTTGGATATCTGGGAGGCCTCCTTTCGCTGGTCTTGTCTCTGATCCTTCTAAAAGTGAACGTGCGGCTGATCTTTCCAATGATAGCGCTGCATCACTTTGGCTTTTCGCTATTTACCTTTTTCTGGCTCAAGGAAGTGCGGCTGCCATCCCAACGCACCAACTATCTCAAGGCTGGGTTCAACCGGGTGGTCTGGTCGATTCGGAACATCAGACATCTGCCACAACTGACGCGCTATATCCTCAGCTATTTCATCTATAACGACGGGATCACCACTGTGATCGCTTTCGCGTCCATTTATGGTATCACCCGCTTTGGGATGAATACCCAGGATATGATTATCTACTTTATATTGGCGCAGTTTACGTCTATCGCGGGGGCGGCCGTTTTTGGGTGGCTGACCGATAAAACCAACACCAAGCTGGCACTCTCTATCTCTCTTCTGATCTGGATTGCGGTAGTGATATGGGCATTCTTTTGCTCAAGCGCTTTCGAGTATTATTTGGTGGGTCTCCTGGCCGGGCTGGCGATTGGCAGCTCTCAGGCTAACAGCCGCACGATGCTGTCGCAGCTTACTCCTCCGGACAAACAAGCGGAGTTCTTTGGATTTTATACCCTGACAGGACGGCTGTCTGCCATTGTGGGGCCGATCCTGTATGGCTGGATTGCTCATCAGACTGGAGATCTGCGCTGGTCGGTACTCTCCCTGATGGCCTTTTTTATCATCGGATGGATTCTGTTGCAAAGTGTTTCCCTCTCCCGTGGCATCAAAGAAGCGCGGGACCTCAACAAGTCAATTAATACATCCTGGGGAGCCAGCGCTTCCCACAACTAAAGGAGTTTACATGAATTACGCCACAATTATCGTTATGCTGCTGTCCCTGCTGCTGGGTTCCTGTTCCAAGGGCCCGGTGCTCTATGTTTTTAACTGGAGCGATTATATCGATCCGGAACTGATTGCCGAATTTGAAAAAGAATACGGCTGCAAGGTGAAATACAGCACCTATGATTCCAATGAGAACATGCTCACCAAGATCAAGAGCAGCCGAGAGTCATTTGACCTCGTGTTTCCCAGCGGAGATCATGTTTCCATCATGATCGAGAACGGACTGGCCGAGAAGCTTGATAAGGCAAAACTCACGAATATCGCCAATCTGGACACGCTGTTGATGGCCAAAGCCAATGAGTTTGACGCGGGCAATCAATACTCTCTGCCGTATTTTTGGGGAATCACCGGCCTTCTTTATAACAAACAAGAGGTCCCGGTCGAGTTGGTGGCAAAACAGAGCTGGAACGTGATCGGAGACCAGTTCTTTTCCGGCAAGCGTAAGATCACCATGCTGGATGACGCCAGAGAAGTGGTGGGCGCGGCAATGATCAGCAACGGTTACGACGTCAACGACACCAGTGAAGCGGCTCTGGCGGCAGCTCTGACCACTCTGCAAAGCTGGGATGGCAACATCACCCAGTTCGACAGCGAGTCCTATAAAAACGAAGTGGCGGATGGGACCACCTGGCTCGCCCAAGCCTACAATGGAGACGCTTTACAGCAGATGGCCCAGAACCAGGACCTGGGATTCATTTTCCCTCAGGAAGGTTCCAGCCTGTGGATGGACAACATGGTGATCCTCAAATCATCCAAAAACAAAGAGCTTGCCTATCAATTCATCAATTTCCTGCTCCGTCCGGAAGTGGCGCAACGCAATGCCGATTATGTGCAGTATCCCACCCCTAACGCGGCCGCTTTTGAGCTTCTGGAAGCCAGTGACAAAGAAAATCGCCTCATTTATCCGGACGATGCCTATCTCCAAAAATGCCATATGATCCGGTTTTTGGGTGATGAGGTCACCAAGATCAACGACCTGTTTGAAAAGATCAAAATGAACTAGAGGACGCGTGTCTCTATGATGCGATTAAACATAAAAAAAGGACCTTATCCCGGTTGAAAAGGAATTAGAATGTTAGACAACTTTGCCAATCTGCGCCGCAGCCATCGTTGCGGAGAGCTTTCAGCGGCTCTGGACGGCCAGCCGGTCACTGTGATGGGTTGGGTGCATAAGCGCCGCGATTTGGGTGGCTTGATTTTCATTGATCTGAGAGACGTCAGCGGAATCCTACAGATCGTCATCCATCCTGAAAACACCGCGGCTTTTGCCAAAGCTGAGAAACTCAGAAACGAGTATGTAGCGGCTTTTGAGGGCATAGTGCGTCTGCGGGGAGAGGGGAATGTCAATTCCCAACTGGCCACTGGAGAGATAGAAGTGGAAGCGGGAGAAGTGTTTATCCTCTCAGATTCTCAGCCTCTGCCCATTCAGTTAAACGAAAATGCCCTGCCGGAAGAGGACTTGCGCCTCACCTACAGATACCTGGACCTGCGACGCCCCAAACTCCAGAGAGTGATTGTCACCCGTCACAAACTGACTCAGGCGATCCGTGAGTTTCTAAACCAGGAAGGCTTTCTGGAGATCGAGACTCCCATCCTCATGAAGAGCACTCCTGAAGGGGCGAGGGATTATCTGGTGCCCAGCAGAGTGCATCCCGGCAAGTTTTACGCCCTTCCACAGAGCCCTCAGATGTTCAAACAGCTTCTGATGATATCCGGTTTTGACCGCTATTATCAGATCGCCCGCTGCTTTAGAGATGAAGACCTGAGAGCGGATCGCCAGCCTGAATTTACCCAGCTGGATGTGGAGCTGAGCTTTGTCTCGATGGAGCAGATCTTCGACCTGATGGAACGCCTGATGGCGCATGTGTTTAGACATGTGCTCGGGATCGAGCTGCCGATTCCCTTCCCGCGGCTCAGCTATCAGGAAGCCATGGAGCGTTTTGGCTGCGATAAGCCGGACCTGCGTTTTGGCATGGAGCTTATGGACCTTAGCGATATCTTCCAGAATTCCGAATTCGCGGTGTTCCGTTCCGCTCTTGACAATGGGGGAGTGGTCAAAGCGATCGTAATTCCTGGTGCCCATGAATACAGCCGTAAACAGATGGACGCCCTGGTAGAACTTGCTAAGCACCAAGGCGGCAAAGGACTGGCCTTCGTGAAATACCATGAAGCGCAGCTTGGTGCCGGAATCAGCAAGTTCATCACAACCGCACAGGGGGAAGCCCTGATGGCCAGACTGGGTGTCAAAGAAGGTGATCTGATCGCTTTTGCCGCTGACAGCTATGAGATGGCCTGCAAAATCCTGGCAGCGGTGCGCAATCAATGCGCCCTGGAGCTTGGACTGATTCCTCCCAACAGCTTTGCCATGGCCTGGATCACGGATTTTCCGCTCTTTCAGTATAATCCTGAAGCCCGGCGCTGGGAACCAGCCCATCACATGTTTACTCTGCCGAAAGAAGAACATATTCCCTGGCTTGATGATCCCAAGCGGATCGGAGATATCCATGGCCAGCTTTATGACATGGTCTGCAACGGGATGGAGCTATCCTCCGGCAGCATCAGATGCCATCGTTATGATGTGCAGAAAAGGATCTTCGACATCCTTGGATTTGAAGAACAGGAGCTCCAGGACCGCTTTGGCTTTTTTCTGGAAGCGCTCAAATACGGCACCCCTCCTCATGGCGGCATAGCACCTGGACTGGACAGACTGGTGATGATCCTCAGTGATGCCGCTTCCATCCGTGACGTCATTGCATTCCCCAAAACCCTTAAAGCCGCTGATCTGATGACTGGCGCGCCCTCTGAAGTCCCTGAGCCGCAATGGAAAGAGCTGCATCTGAAGCCAGGCGAATAGCCGTTCTGACTGGTGGCCATGGACGGGGATCCAACCTTAAGGCCATTCATGAGTATTTCCAGGCTAAGGGATTTCCAGCCCGGGTGGAACTGGTGGTGGGAACCCGTCAGGAGACACCGGTCAGAGAGCTTTGCGCTTCGCTGGGCTTGCGCTTTGAATACATTGCTTCAAAGTCTATGCCTGAATTTGAGTCGCAACTGTCCCATCTGGTTATTGCATGCGGGATTGAATTGATCGCGCTGGCGGGATTCCTGAAACTGCTTTCGGCTGATTTTCTCAAGCAGGTGGCCATTCCGGTGCTGAACATCCATCCTGCCCTGATTCCAAAACACTGCGGGGCTGGCATGTATGGGATGAAAGTGCATGAAAGCGTTTTTTCCGCCGGTGAAAAGATCAGCGGAGCGACCGTGCACGAAGTGGACGCGCTCTACGATCACGGCAGGATTATTGCTCAGCAGTGCATTGACATCAGCGCTTTCCTCACACCCGCAGAGATTGCCGCCCGGGTGCTGCAAGTGGAGCATCAAATCTACGCTCCCGCCATCCTGAAACGCTTGCTGGGTGGTGAATAACCATGCGGCTGGCGATCGCCACTCTGGGCTGCAAGACCAATTCCTATGAGTCTGCTGCCATCGCTTCAGCGTTTCCAGAGGGCTGGGAACTGGTAGATTTTTCCACAGCGGCGGACGTCTATATCGTCAACACCTGCACCGTGACCGGCCGCACCGATTTCAAGAGCCGCAACCTGATCCGCAAAGCTTTAGCCCGCAAGGCACAAGACCCATCCGTCAAGGTAGTGGTAACCGGTTGTTTTGCCCAGCGCCATCCATTGGAAGTGGCGGAACTGGGAGAAGTGGACCTGATTGTTGATAATCAGAGCAAAGCCGATATCTGGGATCTTCTGAATGGCTCAGCAAACCACTTCAGAGACGCCTCAGAGGCCACCAGCTTTCGCTACGCGCCCGTCACTGCCATGCTGGACCGCAGCAGGGCTTTTCAGAAAGTTCAGGACGGCTGTGGTCTGTTTTGCGCCTATTGCGCTGTATCACACGCCCGAGGACCTTCCAGATCGGCCAGACTGACAGACGTGCTTGCTCAGGCGCGCCTCTTTGTACGCAGCGCTTATAGAGAGATTGTGCTGGGAGGTGTGAATCTGGGGCTGTATCGGGACGGCGAAACCGATCTGACTGACTTACTCGGAGAAATGAAACAGATTGAGGGACTGGAACTTATCAGGCTGTCATCGCTGGAGCCCCAGCTGGTGACGCAGAGATTGCTGGAGGAGCTGGCTTCCGACAGCATCTATTGTCCTCATTTGCATCTGTCGTTGCAGTCGGGCTCTGAAACGGTATTGAAAAGAATGGGACGCCGCTATGGAGCTGAAGACTTTGAGCGGCTTGTAGCACAGATCGTGACACGGATACCCCAGGTCGCCATCGGGGCGGATGTGATTGTGGGCTTTCCAGGCGAGACAGACACGGAGTTCGCTGAAACGCGAAGATTGGTGGAATCGCTGCCCTTTGCTTATCTGCACGTCTTCAGCTACTCCAAACGGCCAGGAACTCCCGCGGCTGCAATGCCTGATCAAATACCCTCTTTTGTGAAAAAAGAGCGCTCCAACATCCTGCTCAATATATCCGACCGCAAGACCGCGGACTACCAAAAGCATCTATTGGATGAACACGTAACCCTCCGAGGAGTGGTGGAATCCGTCCATTCCGGAGTCGCGACGATGCTGTCTGACCACTTTGTCAGAGCCTATACCAAAGATCGCGTGGAACCCGGCAGCGTGGTTGCTGTGATTCCCACTCACATTCATTCCGATGGATTGATGGGCGACCTGGCCAGAGGCAATAAAAACTAAAGAATGATAACCATCACCAAAACCTGATTAGTTTATCATCAAACGACCACTACAATACCCGAGTCGGAGTTATCATGACGAAGATCAAATCACTGTTTATCTCGCTGCTTCTCACGCTGCCTTACCTGCTTTTTGCCTGGTCCAGCTATGAGAGCCTCAGCACGCCATATTTCAAGGTGTTTTATCGTCCCGGTTGGGAGGATGAAGCACTCAATCTATTGCAAACGATGGAATACAGCCGTCCTTTCGTGGAAGACCTGACCGGCAACCGTCTGGACCAGATTCCCTTCGTGATTGAGGACATGGGAAACATGGTAAACGGTTATACCAGTCCCACCAACAGCAAGATCGCCGTGTTTGCCTATCCACCCAGCGGCGATGAGCTCTCCAACGGCGAGGACTGGTGGCAAGTGGTGGGAGTGCATGAATATATCCACATGGCTCAGATGACCAGGATCAGTGGCGAGCCCTCCCTCATCCGCTCTTTGTTTGGTAACTTGTTTTATCCCAATCTCTATCAGCCCAACTGGATGAGTGAGGCGATCACCGTGTATGGCGAATCCGCCATGTCACCTTATAGTGGACGCATGAACGGGGGTACTTATCCTGCTATCATCTCAGCTCTTTCCGCGGAGGGAAAGATGCCCTCGCTGACCAAAGCGGGATATTACAGCTCTTCTACTCCCCTGGCCAATCACTATGTTTTTGGAGGCAGTTTCTATCAGTATCTTGCCGATACCTATGGCCCAGATAAGTTTCCCATCCTCTTTGAGTACACAGGCGGGTCGCTGTTTTCCTACCTGAATCCTCTGTATTCCAATCTCTCGCTGGACAAAGCATATCAGGATGCTTATGGAAAACCGCTGCAGGTCCTTTGGTCGGAATGGCAGGCCCACGAGGCTGCCAAAAAGCTCAGTTTTCCCAATCAGCCAATCACCCATCGAGGCCACAATATCTCCCAGCTCCGCTATCATGAGGGCTCCCTTTATTACATCAGTTATTCCAGGGATAAAACCGGTCCCTTCAGCAGTTTTGGCTCCAACCGGTTGATCAGGATGAGTGACCCCGACGCCGCGGCCAGAGAAGAAGTGCTGGTAGAACAAGCCACCGAGTTTCCCGCCGGTTATCAGATCGTGGGCGATGAGCTTTACTATACCCGCCAGGAAATGGTGAAAGGCTACGACAACAACGAGTTCGACGGTCTGGGAGTGATCACCGAAATCTGGAAAAAGGACCTCAAATCTGGCAGCACCCGCAAAATTGGCTATGGACAGATCAGATCTTTTCTGGTGAGAGGAGATGGCAGTATTCTGACCGCGGAAGACGACAAGACCCATCAAAACTCCCTGCTCTACGTCCTGGACCCCGTTTCGGGCGGTAAACTGCAGATCGCCAGGCTCAACTACCTGATTGGCAGCATGCATGAAGCCGATGGCAAGCTATATGTAACGGCACGAGGGTTTTACCGCAACAACAGTATCTACGAACTGAATCTGGGCACCCGCCAAATGACCCCCGTGATCGACACCCCCTACGGAGAAAGTATCGTCGATGTGAAAGACGGCAAGATCATCTATGAATCCGTATATGATGGCACGAATGGCTGTTATTCCTATGACATCGCCACCCGCGCCGTCTCCAGACTGGGAGATTTCAACGAGCTGCGGTCTCTGGCAATAGCTCCCAACGGCCGTAACTACTTTGTTTCCATGAACTCAAAGGGCCAGGATATCTATAAAGACCCTCTCCGCTTGAAAGCGTTCCAATTGCCCACGGAGCAAAAGAAAGCCCCCTACCAGAGATTGGAAGCAGGTAAAAGCGATTTGATCCTGGATAAATACCCACCTCAAAAGGGCAGTTATCTGGCCAATATCGGTCATATGCTATGGCCGCGTTTGTATCGCTTTCCGTATCTGGCCGGCACCGAAGACAGCTTGCAGGTGGGATTGCAGGTAGCCGGATCAGACCTTCTGGGCGATTTTCCCTATTGGGGAGCCTCTGTGATTTGGGATAGTTACAGCGACGATTTGGGCTTTCAGATAGATCTGGAAAACAACTTTTTCCGGCCTCTCAAACAGACCATCTCATATTCCAGCTTCAATGGTAAAAGCTTAAGCGCCAATCAATATGTGCAGCTGCTCAGCAAGATGAACTACGGCCTCACAGATGTCTGGGCGGGAGTGGGACTCGTGACTTCAGAAGGCCTGGACCGCAAGCTTTGGTATCCGTATCTGGGCACGGCCTTTGGATGGAGAGGGGGATCGCTCTCGGCCACCAACCATCTGATGTATGAGACCACCGATTTCTGGGCTTCAGACCGCGATCGCCTTGGCTGGCAGGCACGGGCAACCTTGAAGCAGAAACTGAGCAAAGCTTCCGAACTGCGTTCCAGGGTCCATGTGGCCTGGGACCCTGAAGCCAATATCGATGAGGTGTTTTCCACCATTCGCGGTTACGACCAGACGTGGGAACAGACCAAGGGGGTCGTCTGGCAAAACTCCCTCTACACTCCTTTGATTAAGATCAGAGAGGGGATCTGGAATCCCAATATCTATCTGGAAGACATCGCAGCCGGGCTTTTCTTTGACGCCTCCATTCCTTCCAACCGGGATGAGGCCCAAACCCGCTGGGCCTACGGAGCTGAACTTATAGCTGAACTCTATGCCGGTTATATGTTTAGCCTGGATCTGGGGTTTCGCCTCAGCTATAATAAAGACAAGCTGCTGTTGCCCTCACTGATACTGGGCACCGAGTTCTAAACTAAATCCAGTTTACATGAAAGCGCCCTCAAATCCTGAGGGCGCTTTCGATATTGCTGCCGGATAACTTATTGAGGCTGGGGAGTTTGCCTGAGGTATCCTAAATACTCGTCCACAGGGTAAGCCAGAGCATCCCGGACCCTTTCCAGCATAATGGCTGTTGGCTCCCGCATGCTATAGTCCTCCGCGAAGTAAACGGCAAACTGCGCTACAAGGGTTTCCTCAGGATACTGTCTTAAGGCTTTCTCGTAGTATTTGATCGCCATCTGGGGATCAAAGCGGTTCAGATATCCCATGATGTATCTGAGGTAGATACCTGCCCCATCGGTATGGGTAAACACATAGCGGTTGATATAGTTATCCAGCTTGTCCCATTGTCCCTGACCGGCATAATAACGCACGTAGAAATCGATCATCCTGAGGTCGTCTACCACAAAGTCGCGTGCTTTGGAGGCGTAGGACCAGGCCTTCTTGAAATCTTTGTTCATGGCGTAATATGATCCGGCATTGGCAAAGGCGGCCGCGTAATTCATGATCAGGCGGTTCATGTTTTCGTCTTTGTATACCCTGGGGTCTTTGATAGAGCGGTATTTGTATACGGTATCGATGTTTTGCGTCAGTCGGACGATATCTAACTGCTGTTCCTCGCCGGCCTTGGTGTGCACCACCCGATTTACCATCCCTTCCGTGCGGACATAGTCGTCAAAACCGATCATGCTCTCGCAAGTGACGGCAAAATAAATGGGGCGCTTGCCAAAGTTGTCCTGAATGATTCTCATCACTGCCACATCGGAGATGCGATAGCCGTTTTCGCGGGGTCTCCAGGCCGGGGTTTCTTCATAAGCGACTTTGAAGCTCATTTGGGGATTGGCCGCCCCAGCACTCACACGCAAGGTGTCCGGTACCGGAATTTCGATGAGATTGGTGATCTCTTCATCGCTCCAGCTAAACAGCACTCCTTCCTTGTCTCGCAACTGGCGCACATACCAGGGTGTGTTTAGAAGCGACAGATTGGCCACAGTGACGTCTTTGCGGATGCCTTTGAGATACTTGTTTTTATACTCCATGGCCTGTTTGACGGCAGCCTGGCTGGCCTGATCCGGATAGACGTCTTTCGCGGGATGCATGTGCTCCACGGCGTGGGGGTCCTGAACGGCCTGGGCATACCAGATGGGGAAGGTGTCGTTGTCGCCGTTGGTAAAGATAATGGCGTTTTCTTCCAGAGAATTCAGGAAGTTGATCCCATAATCCAGAGCCACAAACTCACGGGAGCGATCATGCACGTGATATTGGGTGGCAAGATTGATCAGAGGAAGGGTTCCCAGGATGATGGCCAGGGCGATTTTGGCAGCCTGGGATTTCAATATCCACAGGATGCCCATAGCGCCGATTCCCATCCAGATGGCCCACATGTTGTAGCCCACCACAAAGAAATAATCGCGGTCTCTCACTTCCGAATCTGAAATGTTCATCACAAACACCATCAATACGGTGGTGCAGAGAATGATGGAAAGAAAATAGTAGAAACTGTGTTTGTTGCCGCGGGCATGGAAGAACGCTCCAAACAGGCCAAGCACACCCACTATCATCGATCCAGTGGCTTTGAACACATTGGCCGGAACGCTGAACCAACGAGTGAGGGTCTCTACGTTAAACCACTGCCATCCAATGTAGCGCATGAAATGAAAGCCCATCTGATCGCTGAAAAAAGACCCCCGCCTGTCAAAGAATGAGGTCTCTCCATACTGCTTGCGCAGTACGTAGTCCATAAACATGTTCCAGCTGCTGGGATGACCTTCATTGATAAAGGGACGGTCTGCCGCCCTCACAGCCAGATACAGATGCGAGGATACACCCGCGATCACTAGTCCAAAAGCCAGCAGCCAAACCCGGGGGTCGATCACGTCCCTGAGTTCCACCCAGAGCAGGACCAAAACCACGACCGCGAAACCCCATTTGTCAAAATCATCTACTTTCATTCCCGCGCCGATAGCCCCAAAAATCACGTATCCCATGATAATCGCTACGGTGTAGCCCACCACCTTGGGCCAGAAACTGGCCTTGGCCGTTCCGTCCCGAAAGAGCGGATAAATCACGATGAAGAGGATGGCGGGAGCAATCTGCAGGGCCGTCTGGTGCACGCAAAAACCCAGAAAGAAGAGATAGATGATCAGCAGCAGCACGTTTTGATGGTCCATATCACGGGAGTTTTGCACCCATCTCAGTGTGAGCCAGATGATCAGATTGACGAACAGAGACAGCCCGGCATAGACTTCAGCCTCCACCGCGTTCATCCAGAAAGTAAAGGAAAAAGCGGTGAGCAAAGCTGCCATGGCCCCCGCGAAACCCGCTTCCCAGGCTTTGACTTTGAGCATGCTAACCAATTGAACGGTAACAAGGTATGTGAGCATGACGGCAAAAGCGGAAGTGATACCTGAGATAAACGCTGCCAACACGGCATGGCTGACCAGACCTCCAAACAACGCGATCACCGCCCTGCCGAAGACAATGTAAAACGGGTTTCCAGGAGGATGAGGCACTCCCAGGATGCTCATACATGTGGCGTATTCTCCACTGTCCCAGAAGGATAGGGTCCGTGCTTGAGTGAGAAGATACACCAACAGCGAGGCCGCGAAAATGATCCAGGCGATCATCATATTGGTCTTGGGGGCAATAATCACCTGAGGACGGTATATGCTGTCATCAAGAGCTGGACGCGGTTCCGGCTTTTTGTAAGCGGTACCGGTCTGTCCCTTGTTCTTATGGGCCTGTTCAAGGATTCTCTGCTTTACCGGGCCTTTGGCTGAACTCATTAATCTACTCCATTATAAAAGTTTATCAATCCTTCATACCGGTTTTGGCGGCACTGGCAATGATCTGTTTCTGGGCCAAGAAGAAAAGGATAAGAATAGGTACGATGCTAAAGGTAGAGGCCGCCATCAACAAGGTAGTCTGAGTGGAAGCCTCCTGATTGAAATAGCTGAGGCCCACCTGCAAGACTCTCAGTTCGGGTCGGTTGGTCATCACCAATGGCCACATAAAGCTGTTCCAGGAACCGATCAGTGAGAATACCGAAGCGGTGGCGATGATGGGCTTGGAAAGCGGCAGGATGATCCTCCAGAGCATGCCAAAGGTGCTGGCCCCGTCGATCATGGCGGCGTCAAACAGCTCCTTTGGCAGGGAGCGGAAATGCTGCCGGAACAGGAAGATAGTGAAGATATTCACGCACCAGGGGATGATCAGGGCCTTATAGGTATCCAGCCAGTTGAGCTTGTCCAGCATCATGTATGATGAGATCAGGTAAATAGGTTCGGGCACCATCATCATGCTGAGAAACAGCAGGAAAAAGAAGTTCTTGCCCCAAAACTCCATTCTGGCAAAAGCATAGGCAGCCAGGAAAGAAGTGAGCAGCACCCCCAGCAGGCTGACAAAAGATACATATAAGGTATTGGCAAAATATATGCCAAACGGAACTTTGTTAAACGCTTTTATAAAGTTGTCCCAGCTAAGGCTAGGTTTTTTAACTATCTCCCTCACCTGAGAGCTGGGTACAGTCTTGTATTCCTCTTTGATCTTAAGCTCTTCGTTGAGGACGTGGACAACGGTGCTGTCACCTTTGGCCTGTACAAACAGAACCCGTTGCTGTTCCCCAGCGGTTTCCCATACGTGATAACGCTCTTTGGGGATAAAGAGGGAATCGTGTTTGTTAAATTCCGACTGGGTCATCAGGGCGGTAGAGATCATCCAGATAAAAGGTATGATCATGAAAAGCCCAAACATGGAAAGCAGGAAGTAGATGATGCCGAGGCGCAGTTTATCGTTCATTCATGCCTCCCATCAATAGTGAACATGCTTTTCCAGACGTTTCTGGATAAGCGTGAGGGCCAGCACGATGATAAACAGGAAGAGGGCAACCGCGCTGGCGTAACCCATATTCAGAGCGTCGAATCCACGGTCGTAAATGTAATAGACGATCAGTTTGGTGGTATCGAGCGGGCCACCTTTATCGGTCATCAGATAGATCTGGGCGAAAGCCTGGAAGCTGACAATCGTGGTCATGAGCAGCACATAGAAGGTGGTGGGTGACACCAGTGGGATCGTGATCCGGAAGAACTGCTTGATCTTGCTGGCGCCGTCGATATCGGCAGCCTCGTAGTAATCTTTGGGGATATTCTGAAGTCCGGCCAGATAGATGATGGTATTGTATCCCAAGCCTTTCCAGATGGTCATAATGATGATGGCCACCAGTGCCTGGGAAGGCCCTCCCATCCAGGCAGGCAATTGAACCCCAAAGGAAGAAAAGATCAGCTGGAAGATCCCGGTGCTTTCAGACAGCCATTTCTGTGGCGATATTCCAATCCATCCCAGCATGCTGTTGGCCAGGCCGGCCTGCTCGGAGAAGATGATCTTCCACACAATCGAAACTGCCACAAGCGACGTGACAAAAGGCAAAAAATACATCATCCTGAAAAGGCTCTTCAGCCTCTTGATCTGATTGAGCAGAGTGGCGAAAAAGAGCGGAAAGACAATGCTTGCCGGCACTACAAACGCCACAAACCAGAGGGTATTGGTGATGGATTTCCAAAACACCGGGTCCGCGAACATGTTCTTATAGTTCTCGAAACCGATAAACTCACCGCTGCCAGTGATCTCCCATTTAAAGAACCCGATGATCAGAGACATGATCACGGGGATAGTCCTGAACAGGAAAAGTAACAGGAAGGCCGGCAGGATATACAGATAGGGCGAGGACTTCCACTGAGTCTTCATAAAACCGCCTTGAAAAGATCATTCCCGCCGGAACGGGATTGCTTGGACAGCATAGCACTGTCTTCGGAAAATTCAACCATGGAGCCGCTTGTATTCTTCAAAACCGCGACGGAAGATATTCATGGCCGCGGCAAGGTCCTTCTCATTCAAAATATAGGCCAGGCGAAGCTCGTTTCTGCCCAGTCCGGGGGTGGCATAAAAGCCTTCCGCGGGGGCCGCCATCACGGTTTCGCCGTCGATATCAAAGTTGTTTAACAGCCAGATCACAAAGTCCTCGGCGTCCACGATGGGCAGCTTGGCGATGATGTAAAAAGCGCCCTGAGGCTGGACGCAGACGATTCCGGGGATCTTCTGCAGCTCAGCGAAAACCAGATCACGCCGGTGCTGATATTCAGAGATGAGGGGCCCAAAGAAGTCCTCGCCCAGGTTCACACAGGCATTGGCAGCCAATTGATCGACCGTGGGAGGACAAAGCCTTGCCTGGGCGAATTTCAGTGTGGCAGCCATGAATTCCTGATTGCGGGAAGCTATGCAGCCGATTCTGGCCCCGCAGGCACTGTAGCGTTTGGACACACTGTCTACCATGATGGCAAGTTCTTCCATGCCAGGCACATGCATCACGCTGGTGTGGGTGAGGTCGCCGTAGATAAACTCACGATAGACCTCGTCCGAGATCACAAACAGATCATGCTTTTTGGCCAAGGCGCAAAGCCTGTAAATCTCCGCGCTACTATAAACGGTGCCGGTCGGGTTGCCAGGATTGCAGACCATGATGGCTCTGGTTTTAGGGCCGATCAGAGCCTCGATGCTGGCATCGTCAGGCAGCTTAAAACCATCTTCGGCATAGGTGGTGAGGGCTTTGATCCTGATTCCGGCCATGGTGGCAAAACCGTTGTAATTCGTATAGAAAGGCTCAGGTACGATGATCTCGTCGCCGGCTTCACAAGCCACATACATGGCAAAAGTGACAGCTTCACTGCCAGCGGTGGTGACGATGATCTGATTCTCATTCAGTTCGATGCCGCAGTTATGGTAGTATTGCACCAAACCTTCGCGATAGACGTCCAGTCCCTGAGAGGGACCGTAGGCCAGGACCTTGTCTGAAAAGCTGTGATATACATCGATCATCTCTTTGGGAGTGGGAATGTCCGGCTGACCGATATTGAGGTGGTATACTTTGATCCCACGTTTCTTGGCAGCTACCGCGTGGGGCATAAGTTTGCGGATGGGAGACGCCTGGATTTCCTGGGCGCGTTGCGATAAGTGCATTTTATCCTCACAAAATTGTCTTTGTTCCACAATTTCTATATGGCTGAATTCAGACAAGCAAAATCTTTAGTGCAATGCAGCCATCGCTTCTGAAATGGTCATAACTTCCAGACCTGAATCTCTCAACCAGCGACAGATTTCTTCCAGCCCGGCGGCAGGACAGTTGTCCGCATATCCCTCTCCCGGGGTCGCGATTCTGTGAAAGCCTATGATGACAAGGGCTTCGCGGTTTGCCACTCCTCTGGATATCCTGGCTTTGACGCGCTGCGCGTCCCATCCACTCTGAAAGGGTAAGTAGCCCAGATTGAGCCTATCGACGGGGCTGTGCATGGGGATGTCGTTGCTGCCGCGGAGGTTGTCAAAATACGGGAGGATCAAATCGTAATAATCGATCGGACAAACGCCATAGGGCAGAGCAAAACTGCGAGGATTAAGACCATGGTCCACAAGCAGTTGCCTGTCAGACAATATCTGCTGTCGCGCCTCGGGGTAACTGAGTTCCGCCAGGTTTACGTGCGAAAGTCCATGCGCTCCGGTTTCCCAGCCATAGTCTTTACTCAGACTGACAACCTGGTCCCAGGTCATGGTCTCAGAACCATCCAGCAGAGCGCTGTTTACAAAATTGCTGGCCCTGAGGCCATATCGCTCCAGAATTGGCAGAGCTTGGTGATAGACGCTGGCGTGCGCGTCATCGAAAGTCAGGCAGACGATGGTGGCGGGCTGATCTTCTCTGCCGGCTGAGCAGGATAGTAGCAGCAGGCTAAAAATCGAAACGCAGATCTGTCTGAACGGCAAAGACATGGCGGTTCTCATCATAGGGTCCGGTTTCATATTTATAGACCAGGTCACAGCGGACTTGTGGAAGAGGGGCCCAGCGCAGCAGTGCTCCATAACTATCTTCCCGGGAATCGGTAAGCGTTTTACTGGAAAAGCAGGGTGAAAGCGTCAGTTTGCCAAAGCTCCAGTCCAGCGCGGTGTGAAACTCACTGATGCGGCGGGGAGCGAATTCCCGCTCTTCATACAAGCCTCCCGCGACAAAACTGAAACGGGGTGAGAACCTATAGGCGATTTCAGACGCTAGAGCGTACTCCTCGCGGGCGGGTCTGTCGTTATGAGGCAACACTTGTTTCATCATCAGATCTGTGTTGTGGCTGAAGGCATCTAAATCCAGCTTTAGCTTGAGGTTTGAAATCAGGGAGGGGGAATGCCAGTGGCTGTCAGACACGGTAGCTCTGATCCCGGCACTGATTTCCTGGTTGTATGGGGTGAGTCCGATGCCCAGCAAAGCGATTCCGCGTGAGATCTGATTGCCTCCCAGCCTGGCTGTAATATCAAGAAAGCCATGATGATAGCCGTATCCCACAGCATTGAGGCGGGTGGCCTCAAACAGCCAGCCATCATAAGCGTGATATGCCACAAAGCGTCTGGCAAAGTCATAAGCGGAAGCCAGGCCAATGTTTTGGGTGCCCAGCTCCAGAGAGTGGGAGTTTTTTACCCAGCTGAGAAGAAATGTATGGATGACCGGGTGGAAGCTGTCCAGCCGTTCTTCTGCCCTGATTTCCAGATCGAGACCAAAATCTGCCTGGCGCAAACTGTCTATCCCCACCGCGAACAGATACTTCTCATCCCAGTCCAAAGAGCGGCCTTCTCTGTCTGGATACCAGGAACTCTGATTGCTGGTGGCGGCGCGGGCGAAAACGGGTATGTCAAGCGCCAGGCTGCTTACCGTGGCCATTCCCCAAAGGAAGACCGTGAAGATAAACAGCCTGACGCTATTACTTGGCATCAATACCCTTTACGCGTAGTTATCGGGAGTGATACCCTCTTTGAGGATCTGACGGATATTGTCAATAATGGGCACAACATCCAGAGTCTTACCACTGATCAGCCACTGGGTCATCACCATATCCATAGATCCAACCACCATAAACGCCAGGCTGTCGACGTCAAGTTTTTTGACGCGCCCGCTGGCCATAGCTTCCTTAAAGATATCGCGCACGAAGTCTATGTAGTAGTTCAGGGGGTTGTAACTGGGATTGCGCTTATAAAAGTTTTCGCTCTGCCGCAGCTCCACTACCAGAAACTTGGCGATGTAAGGTTTGCTCCTGATCAGTTCGGCATGGTGAACAAAAAAGGTGTGCAGCTTGTCCATCGGATCGATTTCTTTGTCACTGAGATCTTTCAGATGCTGGATTTCATCTTCGATGGTCTTTCTCATGCAGCTCAGCAGCAGATCGTCCTTGTTACGGAAATAGTTGTAGAGCGTTCCAATACCCACTTTGGCCTGGATGGACACATCCGACATGGTGGTGTTCATATAGCCTTTCTGGGCAAAAACTTTGATGGCGGCAACGAGGATTTTCTGCTTGTAATCAACAGGCATCACAGTCTTCTTGCGAGGTTTCGGGTAGAGATACATATTCTCCTCTTATTTTTATCTTAATTATTGTTTTGAATCCACTTTTTAAGCTCTGTATAATCTTGTCAAGGATATTAACGCTGCCGGGACTGCCAAACACGTCATATCCGGGTGGTGATCAATTTAACATGCAAATCTTGTTCCGCTTCTCATGTCTGGTTGCTTGCATAATCACCCGCCGTGGAGATACCGTGGGCTCTCCGCCGAAATTCGCCGGAGAGCGCACGGCATCTCCACGGCGGGGTAATAAGCAAGGATTGAGGTGGCAGGTGTCCTCAGAAGAGTGAGTTTTGTAATCATGGCCCTCTATGCTCGTGATGGGATGCAACTTCTCAGAGGGAGCGCTTTCATTCCAGTTGCTCAGTCAAGCGCTAAAAGTATGCCGCTTAAAGCTCTTCTGGCATATCCTGGTCCGTGATACTGGAGTGAAAATAATCATAGACCACTTGCGCGGTCTTGGCTCCCACTCCTTTCACGCTGATCATGGTTTCGACACTGGCTTCAGCGATGTTGGCCACCGAACCCAGCTCTTTGAGCAGCAGAAATTTGGTCTTTTCTCCTACCCCTTTTATGGCTTCCAGTTCGCTCACCAGGGTGCGTCGGGAGCGACGCGACCGGTGAAAAGTGATGGCAAAGCGGTGAGCTTCGTCGCGTATCGAGGTCAGCAGTCTCAAAGCTGACGAGGAACGTGGCAGGATGATGGAGTCAGACGCTTTGGGTATATATACTTCCTCGGCCCGTTTGGCCAGAGAAATGATCGGGATATCCGGATATTGAGATTCCGCCAGGATACTCTGGCAGGAACTGAGCTGTCCTTTTCCGCCGTCGATCACAAAGAGATCCGGTTTCATATCAGGATCTTTGTCGATCTCGGTGAGGAAACGGGTGAAGGTTTCCTGCAGGGCGGCAAAGTCGTTTTGGGTGTCGATACTGCGGATGATGAAATGGCGGTAGAGCTTCTTCTTGGGTTTGCCGTTTTCGAAAAAGACGGCAGAAGAGACGGTGTCGCTGCCCTGGATGGTAGAGATATCCATACAGACCATCTTCCGCGGCAGCTTGGGAAGCTCGAGCCGCTCCTTGAGCTCCTGAATGGGAAACACGGTGCGGCTGGACTTGCGCAGATGGGCCAGTTTGCGTTCTTCCACCAGATGGAAGGCGTTGCGTTTTGCCATGGCCAGGAGGCGGCTGCGTTCACCCCTTTGAGGCAATAGCAGCTTGCCCTTCAGCCAGATGTTGAGCTCTTCATAATCGGCTGGCTGGGTTGGCAGCATGATCTCCTGTGGCAGCTCCTCGTGATCGGTGTAGTAGAGCTTTAGAAAGGCTGCCAGCACCTGTGCTTCGTCGCTGTGTTCCACATTGGCCATGGGGTAGCTTTCCTGGTTGACGATCGCGCCGTTTTGCATCCTCATCACCACGCAAAAGGCTGTGTTTTCTTCCAGATAGCAGCCGATGATGTCCGCGTTGCGGCCATCCGTGTAAAAGACAGTCTGGCGTTTTTGAATGCGCTCGATGGCCAGCAGACGGTCCCGGGCCTTGGCGGCCTGCTCAAACTTGAGCTCCTCGCTCAGGCTTAGCATCTCAGCCCTGATTTCGTCCGCCACCTCTTGATACCTGCCTCCGAAGAATGCCAGCACCCGTTTGACGATTTTTCCATACCCGGCTACATCGATCCTGCCAATACAGGGGGCGGGACATTTGCCCAATTGATAGTTGATACAGGCTTTAGTGAATCTCACGCCCTCGGCTGGAATGGTCCGGGAGCAGGTGCGGAGGGTAAATATCCACTCCAGGTCCCTCAGAGTGGAGCGTAAAGACCGCCCGTCCGTGAAAGGGCCAAAGTATTTTGCGCCATCCTTGAGCAGCTCACGGGTCACCATAATCTTCGGAAACGGATCCTGCAGAGTGACTTTCACGAAAGGATAACGTTTGTCGTCTTTGAGGTTGATGTTGTATTTGGGACGGTAACGCTTGATCAGGGTCGCTTCCAGCAGGAAGGCCTCATTTTCGCTGTTGGTGATGATATAATCCAGATCGGCGATGTGTTTTACCAGCTGCTCCGTCTTGATGTCGTGAGATCCAGTCAGATATGATTTGATGCGGTTTTTCAGAGAGAGGGCCTTGCCAACATAGATCACCTCCCCGGCAGCGTTTTTCCAGATATAGATGCCGGGTTGTTCAGGCAGGAACGCTACCTTTTTCTCTATTTGCGGGCTAGTTTTCTCCATATCCCGTTCGCGCTCTCTCTCAGATAAGGAAGCTTGATGGCCATTCCCAAAAAGTAGAAGGAAACAAAAACGACCGCGGTGAAAACTCCATCCCTGATCAGGATAATTCCTTTCCCATCCGCGCTCCAGGCATCTTTCAGCCATCTAAGCGGCATGTACAGGAACAGGCAGAGCAAAGCGGCTTTGATGATATTGGGCCAAATGCCGCTAAAGCTCACTTCCGGAAGGCGTTTACGGATTTGCCAGAGCAGGACGTTGTAGTTGATTGCCGCTGTAACAGAGGTGGAGAGGGCCAGGCCCCGATGCTGCATAAACTGCATGAGGATAAAGTTTAACACGATGTTGAGGCTCACGATGTAAGCGGCGATCTTCACAGGCGTTTTGGTATCCCGGGCGGCATAGAAGAGGGGGGTAATGGTTTGGTTGAGGCTGTAAAAGATCAGACCGATGCCGTAAAAAGAGAGTGCCTGCTGAGTCATCAGACTGGCGCGGGCATCGAAAGCGCCTCGCTGGAAGAGCAGATAGACAAAGTCGTCGCTCAGGAGCATGATCAGCATCGTAATCGGCAACATTACATAGGCCAGCGTGATAGCGCTGAAACGGAGGCTCTGGGAGAGCTCGCCAAAATTGCGCTGCGTCATGTGCCTGGAATAAAGCGGCAGAAGGGCTGTTCCAGTCGAGACAGCGAAGATGCCCATCGGCATATGGATGAGCCGGTTGCCAAATTCCAGCGCCGTGATGCTGCCCACAGCCAGAAACGAGGCCATCAGGCTGTCCGCGATCACGTTGATCTCTCGTACACCGATGCCAATCATCGAGGGGATAAATCTCTTCCACATCGCGCTTATGGCTTCTCCCCTGAAGCTGATCAGCACCTTGAAACGGTAACCGACTTTGCGCAGGTAGGGGAAATTGATAATGGTCTGGAAGATCCCTCCCACAAAAACACCCCAGGCGGCCCAATAAACCAGCGTTTCCTTATCTGGTTTGAGCAGGAGCCAGGGGATGAAGATGGTGCTCAGCATGCCGATATTGAGCAGCGCGGAAGAGAGGCCGGTCATAAAGAAATAATCGTGGGAATTGAGGATGGCGATCAGGGTGGAGGAGAGACCGATCAGAAACAGGTAGGGCAGCATGATCCTGGAAAGATCGATGGCCAGCAGCTTGGTGCTCTCTGCCAGCCCGGGGTAGAGCAATCTCACGATCAAAGGGGCGAAAATCAAGCCCAACAGCGTGAGTATTGAGAGGATAAAGCAGAGGATGGAGACTACCTGCAGAGCGAATTCCATCTGGGCACGGCGGCCTCTCTTGATCCCGATCTCGTTGTAGAGCGGTACAAAAGCCGTGGAAAGAGCTCCTTCGCCAAACAGCGCTCTGAGGAGATTGGGAATCTTGTAGGCCACGATGAAAGCATCGTTTAGCTTGGTAGTACCAAAGAAATAGGCCATCACGGTATCCCGCACCAACCCAATCACGCGGCTCAGAAACACCGCGGAGGACATCATGCTGATGTTGCGCAGCAGCTTTTTTTGGGACATCAGGCTAACAGCCTCTCATCAGATCTCTGAGCGCGTAGTAGTTGTTCACCAGGATCAGTCTCAGATTCACGTTCCCCTCGATCTTGCGGCGATAATCTTCCAGGATATTCAAAAAGGTCAGCACGTCACCCGCGAGTTCATCATCCACGCGGGCCAGCTGGTTGAGCTCCTCGATTCTGTCCACATTGGTGATCTCTTCCGGATTGGATCTCAGGACGGCCAGGTCATTGGCAATAAATCCAAGGTAGCCAAACAGGTGCCGGATGGATTCGGGGTTGGTGGCCTCTTTGATGCTTTCCAGGAGGTTTAGATACTCCAATTCGCGATCGTCTTTTGCCAGGGACATCATCTTGAAAGCTGTGTCTCTAAGGCCCAGGGAGCTTCCTTCCGCGACCGTGACCGCAGTCTCAAAATTCCCGCCCGCGATTCTGGCAGCCCCTCTGGAAGTGGGCAGATCATAGTCAAAGCGCTCCCTCAAAAGGTTTTCCGTTACTGAACGGGTGAGCGGTTTGAAATAGACTGGTTGGCACCGCGATACGATGGTGGGCAGCAGATTGGATAAGCGGCTGGTGGTGAGGATCATCACAGTGTTGCGGGGTGGCTCTTCCAATGTTTTGAGAAAGGCATTGGCAGTCTGAATGTTCATAGTGTCGGCCTCTTCAATAATACATATCCGGTAGTTGGCCTCATAGATAGAGAGGTCCAGCCTGCGGATCAGCATCATCACGCTTTCCTTGCGGATCTCGGTGGCTTTGTTAAATCTGAACTGCTGCCAGGGAGTGGCTTTTTTGTTTTGAATGTAAGCCTGGTAGCTGGCCAGGCTCTCTTTGTCTTTGATCTCGCCATCCACACTCATCTGAAGATTGGGTGTGGGGAACAGGTAGATGAAGTCCGGATGATCAAAGTTAAGCAGCTTGCGGCAGGAAGTACATACTCCGCAAGGACGGTATTCACTCTTGGATAAACAATTCAGCGCCATCCCAAAATAGAGGGCGGTGATAAATTTACCCACTCCGTCCGGGCCGTGAAAAAGATAGGCCTGAGCCACTCTGTCATGCTCAATTGCCGTCTTCAGGATCTGAATAGCGTGATCCTGGCCTTGAATCTGGCGAAACATTTCTACACTATCGTGATCTTGGCGCGCCCGGCTTCGTCGCTGATGCTGTGTTCAAAAGAGCGCTTGATGACAGGGCTGGTGAATTCGCTGGCCATGATGTCGTAGATCAGCACGTCGTGATATTTCCCCGCGTGAAAAAAGTGCTCGCGTCTGCGGCCGGCATATTTAAAACCAGCTTTCTCATAGCAGCGGATACCGCGACGGTTATATTCCATTACTTCCAGGTCTATACTGTTCAGGTTGAGGATGTTAAAGCCAAAATCCAGGATCAGCTGGGTGGCTTCCAGGCCGATCCCCTGATTCCAGAACGTCTTTTCCCCGATAAATATACCAAAGGAAGCGCGGCGATGGATCTCGTTGAGATTGTGCAGACCGCAGTTGCCGATGGCTTTGTTGGTGTCCTTCTCCACGATGGCGAAGATGATGTCCGTGCTGCTCAGCCTCTTCAATATATCACGTTCGGTCTCGAGCCCGATCACAGTATTGGAAAACAGCATAAATGGCGCGATCTCAGGATCGTTGACCCATTCGGTATAGCGTTCCACATCCTCCATGGATATGGGTGAAAGGAAACATTTTTCTCCGCTTAGCTTGCGAAAGTATTTCATCCTGGGCTCCTTGTATCAGTTCAAACCTAAGTGCTTGTTCTGTTTTTTTTGATAACTCACACTCCAGAGGCCGCTCTATCTGTCAAGTGAAAAGCCGCGACCATGCCTCCACCGTTTCTTTGATAACCACAAAATTCATACTTGCATACCGAAACAGAATAGCCTATTATATAGGTAGGATATCAAAAACATGCACAAAAGGTGGTTAGAATGTTCGATCTTAAGACCCTCGATTCGTATAAACCCATTGATGACAAGCTGTACCGGGTGATGGACGAGAAAGGCAAGATAATTCTCAAAGACTGGAAGCCCTCCATTTCTGATCCCGAGATATTGAAGGCCTATCAGGACTTGCTGTTTGAACGCACAGTGGACTTGATGGCAGTGAGTTATCAGCGACAGGGAAGAATGTATACCTATCCTCCCAATTTGGGACAAGAAGCGATTCATATCGCGGCCGGGAAGGTAATCCAACCAGAAGACTGGCTGGTGCCAGCCTTTCGCGAACTGGGAGCCTGGCTGGCCAAGGGCGTCAAACTCAGCGAGATTTTCCTCTATTTCAAAGGCCATGAAGACGGCTCCAAGTTTCTGAATGCCAATCGCATGCTGCCTGTTTCGGTGCCGATCGCGTCCCAGCTGGTGCATGCCGCTGGACTGGGCTATGCCATGAACTATCAAGATGAAAAAGCCGCGGTGTTTGGATTTGTGGGAGATGGCGGCACTTCCGAAGGCGACTTTCACGAAGCTCTCAACTTCGCTTCCGTCTGGAACGCCCCGGTGGTGTTTGTGGTGCAAAACAACCAGTTTGCCATTTCCGTTCCTCTCAAAATGCAGACCCGCTCCATCAACCTTGCAGTGAAAGGCGTGGCCTATGACGTGCCCTCGGTGATGGTGGACGGCAACGATTTCTTTGCCATGCATGAGGTGCTGAGCTTTGCCAGAGAGTATGTGCTGGAGCACAAGCGTCCCTTCCTGATCGAGGCAAAGACCTACCGCATTGGCGCTCACACTACTTCAGACGATCCCACCCGCTACCGCAGCAAAGAGGAGGAGGATATCTGGGCGCAGCGAGATCCCGCCAAGCGCCTCCAGGCCTGGCTGGTGAAGCACAAGCTCTGGGATCCCGCTCTGGAAGAGGAACTCACAGCCCAATTCCGCATGCAAATCGATGCCGAATTTGAAGCTGCGGAGAACTATCCCGAGTATAAGCTTGACGACGTCTTCGGATACATGTATGAAACCCTGCCGGATGAGCTGAAACGGCAGAAAAACAATTATCAGAACTATCTCAAGACCCAGGGGGCCACACAATGAAAGTGATGAATATGGTACAGGCCATCAACGACGCGCTCGACCTCAAACTCCAGGAGGACAAAGGCGTGGTGGTATATGGAGAGGACGTGGGTGTGGAAGGCGGAGTGTTTCGGGTGACGGAAGGTCTGCAGCTCAAACACGGCGCGCACAGGGTGTTTGATTCTCCCCTGGCGGAATCTGGTATAGCCGGCACCGCGCTTGGGATGGCGATCGCGGGAATGAAGCCGGTGATCGAGATGCAGTTTGACGGCTTTGTCTATCCGGCGATGAATCAGATTTTATCCCACATTTCCCGTTTCAGAAACCGCACCCGGGGCAAATTCACCGTCCCCATGGTGATCCGGATTCCCTACGGCGGCGGTATCAACGCTCTGGAACACCACTCCGAAAGCCCGGAAGCCTATTTTGGCCACACTCCCGGCCTCAAAGTAGTGATCCCGTCCACTCCCTACGACGC
>JAGOIY010000006.1:3886-30577 GCA_017995405.1 Candidatus Cloacimonadota bacterium | reverse complement strand
TCCTCACCCCATTCCTGGGCTTTGAGGATGCGGCGCATGATCTTGCCGCTGCGGGTCTTAGGCAAGCTGGCTACGAACTCGATCTCCTGCGGCATGGCCAGCGGGGAGAGTTTTTTGCGGATAAAGTTCATGATATCCAGTTCCATCTCGTCGCCTGCTTCGTGGCCGGGTTTGAGGCAGACAAAGGCTTTCACCACTTCCATATTCACAAAGTCCGGCTTGGCAACCACGGCAGATTCGGCCACGGCGGGATGCTCTATGAGCGCTGATTCCACCTCGAAGGGGCTCACCAGATGGCCACCGGTGTTGATGATATCGTCATCGCGGCCGATGAACCAGTAGTAACCGTCCCCGTCTATATATGATCTGTCGCCGGGGATATACCAGCCGTTTTTAAACTTGGCTTTATAGACCTCTTCGTTGTTCCAGTAGGTGCGCATCATGGAAGGCCAGCCAGGTTTGAAGCCGATCAGACCGGCCTGACCAACTGGAAGAGGCTCGTATTTATTGGCGTCCAGCACGGTGGCGGTGATGCCTGGGAAGGGTTTTCCCATGGAGCCGGGCTTGATCTTCATGCCGGGATAGTTGGTGATCATCATGGAACCGGTCTCCGTCTGCCAGTAGGTATCCAGGAAGGGCAGACCAAAGACTTTCTGGCCCCAGATCACCGCTTCGGCGTTGAGGGGCTCACCGACGCTGGCCAGATGGCGCAGGCAGGAGAGGTCAAACTGTTTGATCACCTCGTCGCCCGCTTTCATCAAAGAACGGATGGCTGTGGGAGCTGAATACCACACGCTGATGCGGTGTTTCTCTATGAAGCGGTACCAGGCTTCCGCGGAAAAGCCGATGTCGTTCACACATTGAGTCACGCCATTGGCCCAGGCGCCTATGATGCCGTAGGACGTGCCTGTTACCCATCCGGGATCGGCAGTACACCAATAGACGTCATCGTCTTTAAGGTCCAGCACCCACTTGGCAGTAAGGTATTGGGAGATAAGAGAGTAATGCACATGCTTGACGCCCTTGGGCATGCCTGTGGTACCGGATGTGTAGTGCAACACGGAAGGTGACTCCGCCAGAGTGGGATACACCTCAAAGCTGTCCACCCGGTCGGCCTCGTCCATATTGAAGGCGATTTCCTTGTCCTGGAGGGGGGATTTCTGATTGTCGTCCACCACGATGATGTGTCTGAGGTGGGGAAGGCTGCCCACGATCTTGCGGACTTTGCCAAGGTGTTTCTTTTGGGTGATGATGGCTGAGGTCTCGGCGTTTTCCAGCCTCACGTGCAGCGATTCCTCCCCAAAAGCGGAAAACAGCGGCTGAGCGATGGCCCCCGTTTTGAGGATGCCGATAAAGCCGATGTAGAGCTCCGGGATGCGGTCCAGAAACAGGCAGACCCGCTCCTCAGGCTGGATGCCAAGCTTGCGCAGGAAGACTCCGATGGTGTTGCTGAGCTGACGGATATCGTCGTAGCTGTAGCTCTTGAATTTGCCTCCCAGACCTTCCCAGATGAGAGCTGTCTTGGCGCCCTTGCCCATCTGACAGACGCGGTCTGAGCAATACCAGCCGATGTTGATCACGTCTCCGGGTTTGTAACCCAGTTCCTCTTCTGATATCTTCCAGTCAAAACCGTTGATCCGGTCTTCGTATGATCCGATATTGTGCATGACACTTACCTCGTTTTTCGTTTTTTATCCAGTGTGCGAAATACCGTGGACTCACAAATGGTTCCTTTTTACAGGAAAGAGGCCGGGCGGATTTTTGTCAATGACAAATTCTGCCATCTTTATCCAGTTGAACATTACGGAACCGGCAGCGGTGCCACAAAGTCCTGAACTACGCTCCGTTGATGCTTTGTCAACGGTTTCGGCCTATAAACACTTGACAGGAAAATAGCCGCCAAATTTGGTGAATCACGTTTCGGCTTGGCGGGACATCTGATGCCAGCTCCTGAACAATAAAATGAATTGGGAGAACTCTCGCATGAGCGAAAGAAAACTGGCCAATCCAGCCGTAGTGGGGCTGGCGGGCTTTTCAATGACCACTCTGGTGCTGCAGTTTCACAATGTGGGCTGGATGGGTTTGGGGCCTGTGATCGTGTTGGGATTGATCTTTGGCGGACTGGCCCAATTGGTGGCTGGCTTTATGGAACACAAGATGGGGAATAACTTTGGGTTCTGCGCCTTCACGGCCTATGGGAGCTTCTGGATCGGCCTGGCGCTGATCCTGTTGATGAACCACTTTCACATCTTTGATTCCTCCACCACCGATATTGGCTATTATCTGGCGGCCTGGATGATCTTCACATTCATCATGTGGATTGCCTCCTGGTGGATTCACACGGCTATGTCACTCACCTTCTTCACCCTGTTTTTGGGCTTCCTGCTATTGGTGCTGGGTCACTTTGTGGACCCCAAATGGAACATGGCTGCCGGTTACGAACTGATGGTGTGCGCGGGTTTCGCGATGTATATGATGTTTGCCAATATCCTCAACGACCTGGCTGGCAAGACGGTGCTACCCTTTGGCTCTGCCTGGGTCAAAAGGACCTGAGAAGCCTTTTCCAAGCTCTCACAACCCCGTGCCCTTCCGGCGCGGGGTTTTTGCTTTGCGGGAAGAACGGGATGCAGTCAGGCTGGACCATACATCATCAACCGCCTTTCCTTTGCTTTGGTAAACTTGGTGTGAGGTGAACCCACAGGAACGGTAGTAGTGCGGATCATCTTTGGGATGCGGGGGATGCGGAGCAGCGCTTTGGAGGACCTGATAAAATCCTTTCAGCCGCATAAATAACTTGACAATTTAGGCCTCTATATTATGTATAGCTAGGTTGGATTTATCTTGTCCAATTTTGACACAGGGAGTTATAAGTTGCTATTACAAAAGTACTTTGAGACCAGGCTGGATTTGATCGAGCAGGGTTTGGAGCAATATCTGAGCTTTGAAGGCCCCACTGCCTCCGAGCTCAAAGAGGCGATGCGTTTTGCCGTTATTCCAGGTGGAAAACGCTGGCGTCCGCTCTTGCTGATCGCCATCTACGAGATGCTGACGGGCTTCAAGAAAAACAAAGGCCTGGCCGATGCCGTTCTGGCAGCCGTGGCCATCGAACTCTGCCACAACGCCGCTTTGGTGCACGACGACCATCCGGCCGTGAAAAACCGCTCCGAGCGACGCAGCGCTCCAGCCGTCCATCAGAAATGGGACAACGCCATCGCCATCCTCACAGGAGACGCGCTCTACACCCTGGCCTTTGAAGTGTTGGGGCATATCTCCAAGCCGGAGAAAGCTTTGGCCGCTACCCGCATTCTGGCATCCTACACCAAAAGTTATGGGATGATCGGAGGCCAGATGGTGGATGTGGAGATGAAACGCAAAGTGATGAAGATCAACACCCTACGCTATATAGACATGAAGAAGGTGGGCTCCCTCCTGCAAGCTTCTGCCGATATAGCCTGCGTGCTGGCCAGTGTCGAAGAAAACGACCGCATGGTGATGAACGCCTATGCCCTCAATCTGGGTATGGCCTATCAGATGATCGAAGACATCGCGGCGGACTACAACCGCGGCGGCGATGACCTTGATTTTTCAGATGATTACGTGCCCGTGAGCCGTGGTAGCTATACCGGGCTGCTGGGTTTTGACAAGGCCCGAAACGCCGTGGAGAAGCTGCTAAGCGAATCCGAGCGAATGATCAAACCCTATGCCAATCGGGACGTCCTGGTGGAATTTATCCAGATGATCCAGGAGCGCCTGCCGTGAGGCCATTTGTCCTATCCCCTTAAAAAACAACAACTTTATAACTCATGATAGATACTCACTGTCACATTATCCCCAATATCGACGACGGCTCAAGAGACGAGCAGAGCTCCCTCCGTCAGCTTCTGGAAATGGACTCCGGCGGGATTTCACACGCCTATCTGACTTCCCACTATTTCAAGGGCCACTATGAATACAGCCGCGAAGAATATCTGGCCAAGCTGGAATCACTGCAGCGGGCTGTAACTGCCGCGGGAGCAAAGATCAAGCTTCTGCCTGGCTTTGAGATCTTTTTGCAGCCCAATATTCTGCAGGACGTACAGGCAAAAAACCTCTGTCTGGGAGATTCCAAATACATCCTGATCGAGAGTGAGCTCAACGGCCTGCCGCCAGATTTTCACATCAATGTCTATCCTCTGTTGAGAGCAGGCTACCGGCCCATTTTGGCTCATGCGGAGCGTTATGTCAGCATCATGAAGCATCCGCTTGAAGCTCAAAGTCTTGTGGAGCGCAATCTGTATCTTCAGGTGAACTCCGGTTCCCTGCTGGGCCAGTATGGCGAAAAGGTGAAAGAGACCGCCTGGCTGCTGATCAAATACGGCTGGGCACACGTTCTGGGCTCCGATGACCACACCCGCGGACCTTATCAATCCTATTTTGACGCTCTCGATGCCATCGAGGCCGAGATCGACGCCCACACCGTCAAGCTGCTCACCGAGACCCATCCGGCCATGATCCTGGAAGACAAGATTATCCCCTATCGCTATGTCTATGTAGACTTTCCTTCTCATCTGAGCAGACACAAACGGCCCCATAAATCCCGCAGCCGCTGGCACAAGCTGTTTGGCAAACGATGACCCGCTCAGTCCTTATCACAGGTATCACCGGGCTGATTGGCAGGTCCGTCCTCAGGGCTGTCCTGAAGCTGGAAGAAAGCTATCGGATCACTGCTCTGGTGAGGCCCGGCACCAGTGTGGAACGCTTTGCCGAATTTGTCGGCCGCATCGAGCTCGTGGAGCTGGACCTGGCAGACATCTCCGGCTTGCGTAAGTATCTGGATGCCAGTTCTTTTGACGTAGTAATGCACATCGGGGCTCTGAGGGGTGGGAGAGCATACTCCCGCGAGACTTTCCTGAAGGCAAATCTGCTCTGCACGCAACAGCTCACAGAGTATTGTCTGAAGCAGGGGGCCATCTTGCTGTTTTGCTCTTCGGTAGGTGTCTATGGTGCTATCCCTCAGGAACTTCCGGCCAACGACCTCTCTCCCCGCAATCCGGACAACTATTATCATCTCACCAAGATCGAAAGTGAAAAAAGCATCCAGCAGGCCGTCCTCAGAGGTCTGAGGTCCGCAATCCTGAGGCCTGCCATCACATACGGACCGGGTGACAACGGCTTTCCAAACATGCTGGTCAAGATGGTCGACCGCAGAGTGTTTCCGCTCGTCAACAAACGCGTCTGGATCCATCTCTGCCATATCGACATGATCACCAAGGCCTTCATCTGGCTGCTGACCAACGACTGGGAACCCGGCCTCGCGCTCAACGTGGCGGACCGTGAACCCGTGCAGCTCAGCGCGTTGGTCCACTTTATCTCCCGGCAGCTCAGTGGGAAAAACTACCCATCCTGGATCCTGGTGGACCGCAATCTCTTCCTGCTGGGAGAAAAGATCGCCCGCAAACTCAAAAACGAGCTCTGGACCAGTCGTTTTGAGCTCATCTCCCGCAGCTGGTTTTATGAGGTGCGCTCCACCTATGAACTGATGGAATTGCCCCCTGTTTTCACCATCCCCTCTATCCAGATCGTGATCGACGATTACCTGCGGAGCCATAAAAACCGCGGCTCGCGAGCCACCCAAAAGTAGATGGCCATACCCATTATCAACAACTGGGAGAGTTACTTCCACCATCCCGACGAAGGTATGGGATCATCCTACGAGCGGGTAATCCTCAACGACATCCTGCTGGAAATCGTGAAGCGCTACCAAATCGATTCCGTGCTGGAGAGCCCTGCTTTCGGCTTTACGGGACTGAGCGGGATAAACTTGATGGAGCTTGCCCGCCAGGGCATCAGGATCAGCCTTGAGGACCACGACGCCAGCCGCCTGGAACTGATCAGAGGCCTTTGGAAGCAGGCACAGCTTCCCCTCGACAGCAGGTTTAATCCTGATTACACCAAGCTGGACTATCCCGATAAATCCTTCGGGATGAGCTTCAGTTTTTCTGCCCTCTGGTTTTGCCAGAACCTCAGAGCTTATCTGCAAGAGCTCGCCAGAGTGAGTTCCAGGTGCATTTTCATCAGCGTCCCCAACCGCCAGGGCCTGGGCTATCAATCTCAGCTTCAGGACTATAGCCCTGCCAGGTATCCGGAACTGAAGCCTGCCCATATAGACCCCCCCTCCATTGTTTCAATCCTCTCCAAAACCGGCTGGGAACTGAAGCGCAGCGCTCTGTTCGATTGTCCTCCCTGGCCGGATATCGGGATGAGCAAAGAGGATTTCCTGGAGCGCAAGCTGGGTATCCGCCTGGCGCGAAAGCAAGTGGAAGCAGCCAAATCAAAGCCGCCCCTCTGCATCATGGACCACTATCTGGACAAGGACCCCGGTTTCCCTGAGCGCATGCGCCGGCTCGCCTTTGTGGAAAAGCACGCTCCCCAAGCCTTCAAACGGATCTGGGCCCATCACTATTACATGCTCTTTGAGCCCGGCGGGTGAAACCGATTAACCACCGAGACAAAAAGATCTGAACAACTATGAGATATGAGACCATGAGCCCTGCCCGTTTCAATCCTCCCTGCTCAACTCTCACTTTTAGCTCCCCGCTATGAATAGGAAACAGCTCATCTCCCTGGGTTTTGGTCTGATCCTGGGCATCCTGCTGATCCTGCTCTGGTCACGGCTGGTGGAAACCGAGGAACTGCTGGTTCGCTTCCGGAGCGTCTTGATCAGGCCTGTGCTCATCGCTCTGGCCTGTTATATGCTGGCCTATTTCATTAGGAGCCTGCGCTGGTATCTGTTGATCGGAAAGTCCGCAAGGGTAGGTATGTTCAGGGTTTGGAGTTACAGTCTCACCGGTAACTTCGTCAATTACCTCATTCCCATCCGCCTGGGAGAAATCACCAAGGCCTGGCTGTTGAAAGAACGCAACCAGCTGCCCATGCCGCATAGCCTTTCCACCATCTTCATAGACAAGAGTTTCGACACGGTGGGCATCTTTCTGGCGTTGGTCCTGCTGCCTTTCCTAAGAGTCAGATTCACCGGGGGGATGGTGATTTTGCTGGGCGTCCTGGCTTTGATCTTTGCGGTGTCACTGGTGCTGTTGCTGTTGGCCGTGAAGCGTAAACACAACGTGATTGCGGTGTTGCAGGCCCTCTTCAAATGGTTGCCCTCCCGGCTGAGTTCCAAGCTCAACGGCTATATCGAGCTCTTCGTGCAGGGCCTCAATATCTTTGATCATCATTGGAGCAGGCTGCTGGTAGCTTTGGGGCTCACCATTCTGGGAGTGCTGCTGGACGGGCTCTATTTCTGGCTCATCTTCTCCGCTTTTGGGCTCAGCTATTCCTTTGCGATGGTGTTGTTTGGCTATACTTTGATCAACCTTTCCTACGCGCTTCCACAGCCCCCCGCCCAGCTCGGTTCCAATGAATGGATGATGATCATTATCTTTTCCGCGGGATTTGGGTTGACAAAAGCGGACGCCTCAGCGGTGATGGCATTTGCTCATCTTTTGACTGCCGCTGTGATCCTGATCAGCGGTGTACTGTCTCTCAGCTTGAACGGCAGCCAGATCATGCGCAAGATCTTCAAAGGAGAAGACCTCTATGAATAGCGAGCAGATGATCGCCAGTATAGATCAATTGAAACAGGCCAGAACCCGCCTGCGGGAACAAATCCACAGCGTGATCGTGGGCCAGGACAGAGTGATCGACGAAGTGCTGATCGGCCTCTTTGCCAATGGCCACATGCTGATCGAAGGAGTGCCCGGCCTGGCCAAAACGCTGCTGATCTCCACCATCGCCAAAGCTCTCAACCTCAGCTTCGGACGCATCCAGTTCACTCCAGACCTGATGCCATCCGACATCACCGGCTCGGACATCCTGGTGGGCAGTGGACAGGACCGCGAGTTTCGCTATATCAAAGGCCCCATCTTTGCCAACATCATTTTGGCGGACGAGATCAACCGCACTCCTCCCAAAACCCAGGCCGCGCTGTTGCAGGCCATGCAGGAATATGCCGTCAGCAGCGGTACTCAGACGCGTCCGCTGCCACTGCCGTTCATTGTGATGGCCACTCAAAACCCCATCGAGCAGGAAGGCACCTATCCCTTGCCGGAAGCCCAGCTCGACCGCTTCATGTTTTATGTCCACATCGATTATCCCGATCGGGACACTGAGCTCAGTATTGTGAAAAACACCACTTCCGTTCTGCAGCCTCAGATCACGGGACTCTTCAGCGCTGAAGAGATCCTGCAGGTACAGGCAGCCGTCAGAGCTTTACCCCTGGCCGATCACGTGCTGCAATACGCCGTAGATCTGGCCCGCAAGACCCGTCCCCAAAGCGAGGACGCCAGCCCGGACATCCGCAAATGGGTAAGCTGGGGGGCCGGACCGAGGGCCAGCCAGAACTTGATCCTGGCCGCCAAAGCCAGGGCCGCTTTGGACGGAAGAGTCACTCCCGCGGAAGAAGACGTCCGGGCTGTGGCTTTACCGGTGCTCACTCACCGCGTCCTGCTATCCTTCACTGCCGAAGCGGAAGGCATCAAACCCAGGGACATCATCCTGTCCCTCACGGAGAAATAATCATGAAAAGATTCTTTGCCATCCTGGTCCTCACAGCACTGCTGGTGTCTCTGTCGGCTATAGACGATAAATTCCTCTATCCCCTCGTTCATGTCAAAGGCGCTCAGGCCACCAACATCGAGGTTTTCGACCAGCAGGTCCTCACCCGCGGCAGCAACCAGATCTGGATCTACACAATTTTCAATCCCTGGCAGCCTAGAATCGAGATGTCCTATCTCTCAGGGGCCCAGATCGAAGACTTTGACCTGGTGGGAGATAACTATCTCTATGTGGTCACCCGCGAACCGGCCAACGTGATCGTGCCGGTGGATTCACTAAACTCCTACACCCGGATCTATTTCACCGAACATCTGCCCGGCGACAAGATCACCCGTGAAGGCCCCACCCTCTATGTGGCCGACCGCTTTAAGGGCATCGATATCATCAATATCGGCAAGGGCGGCCTCAGAGAGATCATCTCCACCTTTTCCACCAACTGGGGCATCCGCGATTTTGTGGCCATCTATCCCAACATCTTCGCCCTCAACGACTTTGGCCTGGTGACAGTGGATATCAACGACCTGCAGTTCCCCGTCAGCAGAGGCCAGAACTATCAGATCAACGACGCCCGCGTGATGGCCAAAAACGGAGACACGATCTGGCTGGGAGCCGGGAAAAACCTGCTGGGCATCAATATCCGCGACCTCAAAAACCCGCTCCTGATCAACCAATTCCGCATGCCCAACGAAATCGTGGACCTGGAAGTAATGGATGACCGCCTCTTTGTCGCCCTGGGCCGGGGCGGCGTCAAAATCCTCAACATCAAAAACCCGCTCCAGATCGACGACCTCAACACCATCAACACCCCCTTCACAGTCCACGACGTCGCCATCAGTAAAGATATGATCTTTCTGGGCCTGGGACGCGATGGCTGGGTGATATACGAATATCGCTAAGCTTGAAGCTGGAGGGTTGATGGGTACGAGAGGGTTGACAGGGTTATTTTTCATGCCTGGCAGCCAGGATCAGAATATCGTTTAGAACTCCCATACCTCCTGCATCAGACTCGCATGGTCTATGTTTAATGAGGCGCGGACTTTATGCGGCAGTCGCGGCGCTGGATGACAATCCTTTTAGGAGGCTGACGCGGGCCTGGTTCGACCGCAAAATCCCCGCCACATAAGCAGTTATCGTGAATACACTGACTCCTGCCGACTTTGGCATCCAAGAACTCCTTCTCAATCTCTCAAGCTCAGAGATTAGCGTTGCGATCTACCTTATACATTTACTGACAGCTACTTGAGATTACCGATTGCATCCAATGAATTGACTATATATACCTATATCATTTATATATATCATTATATGTATGCCCATACCTTATCCTCCCCAAGCTCTTACTCCTTCCTTGCCGCACACCATTACGGACTCATTACGGATTTAGTCCGTAATGAGTCCGTAATAACTCCGTAATGCGAATCGGGAAGGACTCAGCAAAGCGTTGTGGAAAGCCTGGGGAAAGTCTGTACTGAGCACCCCCTGATAACTGGATTTTGGCCTGTTCTGACCTTGATTTTTACGAGTGCTAAAAATTCTCTTTGACAAGATACAAGCCCTTTGATTGTGTTGTCTGATGACTAATATTGGGGAAAAGTGCGCACATGAGACTGTTTGAAACGCATGCCCATCTTGATCTTCCGGAGTTTGACGGGGATCGGGATGCGCTGATCGCCAAGTGCTTTAACAGCGAGATCGAATACATAATAAACATTGGATTTAACAAAGAGACTTCACTGGCCTCTCTTGAGCTGGCCAGGAAGCATCTGCATGTCTTTGCCACGGTGGGATTTCACCCCCACGATGCCACGGATTTTGATGCCGAGCTGATCAAGCGTCTGGCGCGGGAGAAGAATGTGCTGGCCATAGGTGAGATCGGGCTGGATTTTTTCCGCAATCTGTCGCCGTACACGGTGCAGAGGGATGTCTTTGCCAATCAGGCCCATCTGGCTGTGGATTATGACCTTCCGGTGGTGGTCCACAACCGCGAGGCTCATCAGGAGTGCTACAAAATCCTCAAGCAGGCAGAGGTGAAGGAAGCGGTGTTTCACTGTTTTTCCGGCGATATCATCTTCGCGGAGCAGGTTTTGGAAGCGGGCTGGCATATCTCCTTCACAGGGACGGTCACCTATGCCAATTCCAAACTGGATGATGTGATCCGGATGATGCCGCTGGATCGTTTCATGATCGAAACGGATTGTCCCTACCTGCCGCCTCATCCCTATCGAGGAGAGCGCAACTCACCGCTGCACTTGCATTTGGTAGCGGAGAAAATCGCCCAGATCAGAGAGATGACTCCCAACCAGATCGCCGAACACGCCTATGAAAACGCTCACCGCTTTTTCAGGGTACCGCCAGATCCGGTAAAGCCACAGCATCATAAAGCCAGCCACAAAAGAAATGAAAACAAAGAAAAGCAGCAGTCTGGAAAGAGCGGTTAAGTCCATCGCCAGAGGAGCTCATAAAGAACCATGACACAAAAGAATAACGCTGATCCGCTCCATAACGCGGTGCGCCGGATGGGAATCCGGTCCCGCAAGCGGACCGAAGGGATAAAATGAAACGATACATCGCATTGACGGCAGTTTTGGCTGTCGTGGGCTTACTGGGGGCCGGGAACTCCATCTTTGCTTATGACGGAATTCCGGTACGTTACTACGGCAACGACGTTTATGGCCTCAGTATGGGAGACACCGGTTCCGCGGACGTCTTCCGCTACAATTCAGGTTTTGCCAATCCAGCCCTTCACAACTCATCCAACCGCACCCTTTTGGCCACCGGCTTGCTCTTCGGATTCACCCGGTACCAGTCTGAAGACAGTGCTGGCAACCGACGCAGCTTTGTGGATAATTCGCTGGATCTGCCATACTTCAGCCTCAGTATCCCGGTCAAAAAACACCGTCTGGGCTTTCAATTCAATTCCTACGCATCGGGATTGGTAAACAACGAGGGCACCTTCACCAGCGGCGGTTTCCAGGTTACCGAACGGCAGAAGATGGACCGCTATCTCTATCGCGGAGATCTGTTTTACAACTACAAACTGGGAAATTACAGCCTGGGCCTGAGCGGTAATTATTACTTTGGTCACGATGTGCGCAGCCTGGACCAGGAAGCCGGTTACGCGCCCTACAACACGCATGAAGAGCTTTCCAGGTCTTACAAGAATCCCTCCCTCACTTTGGGGGCCATGGCCAGCTATCAGAAACTCAGTCTGGGCGGCTATTACAGCCTGGGCACCGTCCTCAAAGGCGAAAGCATCCGCTCCTCGCTGCACACCACCGAAGCGGCCATAGATTATGAATATGAACTGCCTCACCAGGCTGGATTTGGCCTCAGCTATCTTCCCCTCAAGGAGCACAAGCTCAATTTTGATGCCTATTACGAGGCCTGGAACCAGGTGAATCCTGAGATGGATGACGCCTACCGCTTTGGAATCGGCTGGGCTTACGAGCCCCAACCCGAGACCCGGGAAAGCTATTGGTCCAAGATCCCTCTGCGGGGTGGACTTTCCTGGCGGCATTTACCTTTCATGGTTGAGGATTCAGCGGTGGAAGAATACGCTCTCAGCCTGGGGCTGAGCTTTCCGCTCAAACGCGACATCAACCGTCTGGACCTGGGCTTCCAGGTGCTGAACCGCGGCTCTCTGGCCCAAAACAAGCTCTCCGATCTGTCCTTTATGATGATGCTGGGCCTCACCGGTTTCGATATCATCGGCAAGGCCAGCGATCGCACCGCTCCCAGAGACATCCCGGAAAAAGAGGAGTTGAATGAATGGTAGATAAATGGAGCTTGCCCCAAAGCCCCACGGCGTCTTTTGTAGACCAGTTGAAAGGCTCGCGTCCCCAACTGGACCTTGATTCCGACCCCGGTCTCGAGGCCTTGCCGGATGAAAGCTTGTTTGCCAATATCGATGAGGTGGCGGACCGGATCCGCAAGGCCATGTACAACAACGAGCCCCTCGTGATCTTTGGCCACGACGATCCTGACGGCATCACCAGCACCTATATTCTCTATCAATTCTTCAATTCCTGCGGCTACCAGAGACACAACTACTATATTCCCAACCGCAACACCACATCCCACGGGATCCAGGATGACTTTGTGGAGTATGTCAGGAGGGAAGGCTATAAGCTTGTGATCACGGTAGATAACGGCATCGCGTCCTATGGCGGAGTGGAGAAGCTCAACGCGATGGGCTGCGATACATTGATCGTGGACCACCATCTTATCCAGCCAGACCAGCTTCCGCGGGCTTTCGCGGTGCTTAATCCCCAGCTTCCCCAGTGCGCTTATCCCTTCAAAGCGCTGGCGGGAGTGGGAGTGGTGCTGATGCTGATCCGCTATCTGGGCCGCCTGCTGGACCACAAGATCCCCGCCTCGGCATATTTTTGGACGGCGGTGGGCTCCATTGCAGACAAAATGCCCATGATCGGTCTGAACCGCCTGCTCGTCCGCCATGTGATCAAACACTGGAGCGAGGTAAACGACCCCTCCATAGAGTTTTTGCTGCGCAATTTCAACCGCGTCAGCAGCGATATGGACGTCTTCAATTTCATCGTTTACGCCTCCCGCGTGATCGCCAATGGACGTGAAGACGGCGGCCAGCACATGGGGATGCGTTTCCTGCTGCAGATGGGTGACGAGAAAGCCGTGCTCTTCCAGACTCTGGAAGTGCAGAAAAAGCAGTGGGAAGGAGAGCTGAACCGGGTGTTTGGCTTTCTGGACACCATCACTGCCGGTTTTGACGGCAACGCCTTTATCTATTATGACGACGAGGACGTGATCCCCTACAACTTGCTGGGCACCGCGTCCACCTATGTGGTCTCCAATTTCGGCATTCCCACCATCATGCTCAAACACCACAACGGCAATATGGTCTGCGAGGGCCGCTGCGGAGACGGTTTTAACATGGTGGAAGCCTTCACCCGCTGCAAAGACCATCTGCTCCAGTTTGGCGGTCACACCAGAGCGGCCGGGTTTACGATGAACGCCGCGTCCTACGACGCCTTTCTGGAGTGCTACAACGACTATCTGAGCCAGAATCAGCAGCGGGAGGAGATTGCTCCCCTGCATCAAATCGACGTTTTGGCCCGCCCGGAAGATTTGTCTCTGGCCAACTGGAATTATATCCAGCAGTTGCTTCCCTTCGGCATGCAGAATCCGGAGCCGCTGCTGATGCTGCAGTCCACCACGCTCCTCTCCCTTCAGCAGCACTATCAGATCGAGTATAACAGTGTTAACATCCCATCTTCCAAAGAGTTGGATATCATTTTTCACTGGAAGAGCCCTGGCAGCATCAGGGTCATGGATTACAAGCTCAGGCCACCGGGTAATTGAGATAAAGATTGTTTTTCGGCGTGGGCGGCAGAGCGGGAAAGCCCTGGTAAGCAAGCCGCACGGCCAAAAGAAGATAAAGGACTCAGCCATGAGCGGGACGATGAAGATCGAAACCACCCAAAGCCCTGCAAAGGGTTCACACCGCGCTGAAACAGGCCCGCAAGCCAATGCCGGCCGGGCAGAGCTATCATGATCAAGCTGAGCGAAAAACTGCGCAAGAGCATCCATCTCAGCTCGCTGCTGATTCCCTTCTCCTACAAGTATATCCTGGGCTTCAGTCATCGCCGTCTGGCCTTTGCGCTGCTGCTGGCAGCCTTCGTGGTCAGCCTC
The DNA here is from genome assembly GCA_017995405.1 of Candidatus Cloacimonadota bacterium. Lineage (GTDB taxonomy): Bacteria > Cloacimonadota > Cloacimonadia > Cloacimonadales > Cloacimonadaceae > UBA3900. The sequence continues at coordinate 16,321 of JAGOIY010000006.1, read as the reverse complement.
ACCATAGAGTTTTACCGGCTGTGGCAGAGGTCCTTCCGCCACACCTTTTACCGGCTGTTTGGGATGATCCTCAGAAAACACGAGCTACGGGACTTTACGGGGGCCACCTACCTGCTCTTCTCCTCGATGCTCTGCGTGGCCTTCTTTGAACCGACGATTGCCTTTTGTTCCATGGCCTTTCTGGCCATTGGAGATACCGCGGCGGCCCTGGTGGGTATGAGCTGGGGCAAACGCAAGTTTTTGGGGATGTCCAAATCCCTGGAAGGCAGTCTGGGTTGTTTTTTGAGCACCCTGATCTTTGGAGCGGTGTTTCTGGATAATCCCCTTTTGGCAGTGGTGGGAGCTCTGACGGCCACCCTGGCGGAGCTTTGGAAAATCCCCGTGGACGACAATGTAAAGATTCCCCTGAGCTCCGGCCTGGCGCTCACTTTAGCCAGTATATTGATATAAGAGGAGTTATGCACCTTTCTTTTGTGATTCCCGCCCTGAACGAACAAGATTCCCTGCAGCGCCTGGCCCAGGAAATAGATCAGCACAGCCAGCCCCACAGCTATGAGATCATCTTTGTGGACGACGGCTCCACGGACGCCAGCTTTCAGATCATGAAATCTCTGGCCGCAGCGAATCCGAGGGTGCGGATTGTGAAGTTCCGCCGCAATTTCGGCAAGGCCGCTGCTCTGCAGAACGGCTTTGAGATCGCATCCGGAGACGTGGTCTTTACCATGGATGCCGATCTGCAGGATGATCCGGTGGAGATCCCCGCTTTCCTCAAGAAGCTGGATGAAGGTTTTGATCTGGTCTCGGGTTGGAAGCGCAAGCGTCATGATCCCTGGCATAAGGTGCTGCCCTCCAGGCTGTTCAATTGGGTCACTGCCCGCACTTTCAAGCTTAAGCTGAGGGACTACAACTGCGGCTTCAAAGCCTACCGGCTCTCGCTGGTCAAAGAGCTCTGCCTGTATGGCGAGATGCATCGCTATATCCCCGCCCTGGCCCACTCGCTGGGTTACAAGGTGGCAGAAATTCCGGTCCAGCACAGGGCCCGGGAGTTTGGACGCTCCAAATACGGGATCGAGCGTTATCTGCGCGGTTTTTTTGACCTCCTCACCGTCAAGATGGTCACCCATTACAGCAAGAGCCCGCTCTATCTGTTTGGCAGGATAGGACTTATCTCCACCGTGCTGGGAGGGGCTCTGACGCTGTATCTGTCTATTCTCAAGATCTTTTGGGGCCAACCGCTGTCCAACCGGCCTCTGCTCTTTCTGGGCATTCTGCTGATCCTGGGAGGCCTGCAGTTCATCTCTCTGGGCCTGATCTCGGAGCTGATCGTAAACCGCGTCACTTCGCGGCAAAGACTGCCGATTTCGATCGAAAGCACCGTCAATGTGGATAGGATCACAGGCCCCGCCGGAGATTCAGCCCCAGGCAACTAAGGACCAGGCAGACGTGAACAGCACCGAGAAGTTCTTTATCTCCCGTTATTTGACCGCTCCCAAGCGCAATCTGCTGCGCTTCAGCTTTGTGTTTATGGTGTTGGGAATCGTGCTTTCGGTGGGCATCCTGAGCGCTGGGCTCAACCTCTTTGAAGGCTATGAGCGAGCCCTGAAAAGCGTGCTGCTGGATTCCTTCGCCCATGTGAGGATCGAGCGCTCCGACGGTAAGTTTCTGGAAGCGGAGCAGATCCAGCGGATCAGGAAAAGCCTCGGTCCCCTGGATGAGATCAGTTCCATCACTCCCTCGATCGGGCTCAATCTGATGGCAATCGATCAGGCTAACACCCGCGGCTGTATCTTCAACGCGTATGAGACTCCCGCCGGGCAGACTCCCCACTATGCCAAGTATGTGATCAAAGGCAAGGCCACTCTCCGGGACGGACAGATCATCGTGGGCCACTATCTTGCTGATGAGTTTGGCGTTACGCTGGGTGACACGCTGCGGGTGCTGTACCCGCAGTTGAACAGAGTCACGCCGATGGGCATCTATTCCGGAGAACACCTCTTTGAGGTGGCGGGGATCTACAGATCAGGCTTCTATGAATTTGACCGGGCCATGATCATCGGCACGATCGCGGACGCGCGTTCCATCCTCTTCACCGACGATCTCTACGCCTATATGGACATCAAACTGCGCGGCAGTCGCATGGAGGATGCCTACAATCTGGCCAACCAGTATTCCACCCTGCTGGGTCGCGACCTGAGCGCTTATCCCGTGGTGGGAAGCGGTCTCATGCGCACCGTCGCCATGCAGAAGTGGCTGATCTTCATAGTTTTCAGCTTTCTGGTGCTGATAGCCGGAATCAACGTGATCAGTGCTGTTTCCACCATGATCTTTGACAAGAAAAACGAGATCGCGGTGCTCAAAACCCTGGGTGCTCCTGCCCGGACGATCCGCAGGGTCATAGACTATCAGGTGCTGCTGGTCTGTTTTGCGGCGATTATTCTGGGCCAGGCTTTTGGAGCCCTGCTATCCTGGATGGTGGTCAAGCAGAGCTTCTATCGCCTCAAAGGAGACGTATATTTTATCGACCGGTTGGAGCACTATATCTCGCTGCCAAACCTGCTGGCCGTGTTTGCCGTGGCAGCCGTATTGGTGCTGATCTGTGTGTGGGTACCCTCCCGACGGGTGGACCGGCTCCAGATTATCGACCTGCTTAGAAATCCCTGAAGGAGTTTTTGGTTTGAACATATTATCAGCCCGCGAGATCAGTAAAAGCTACACAGACAGCGACCAGCGGATCATTGTGTTGGAAAAGGCCAGCCTGGAGGTGGAGCAGGGTGCGCTGATCAGCATCACCGGCCAATCCGGCTGCGGTAAAAGTACCTTGCTGCACATCCTGGGCCTGCTGGATGAGCCAGATAGCGGCCAGGTCTTCATCAAGGGCAAACAGACCAGCTCCCAGAGTCCTGACGCCCCGGCTATCCGCAATCAGGACATCGGTTTCGTGTTTCAGTTTCACTATCTGATCGAGGACCTCTGCGCCCGTGAAAACGTCGCCTTGCCCTTACTGATCGCTGGCCAGAAGCTGAAGGACGCCCTCAGCGAAGCGGACCGGCTGCTGGAACTGCTGTCTCTCGGTCAGCGCGTCAGTCATTATCCCAATCAGCTCAGCGGAGGTGAACAGCAGCGGGTGGCTTTGGCCCGGGCCCTGATCACACGGCCCGCCATTGTTCTGGCCGACGAGCCCACCGGAAATCTCGATCCCGGCAACAGCCTGGAAGTATGGAACCTGATCAGAAAACTCAACCGAGAGCTGGGGCAAACCTTTGTGGTAGTAACCCACGATCGCGAGCAGGCCAAGCTGGCCGACCAGACTCTTGAGCTTTCCAAAGGCCAGGTGCGTCTGCTGTAAGCTATGAAACGCTCTCGTCTGTTCCTCACTCTGGTAATCATCCTGCTCCTGATCAATGCCGTTTTCTTCACGGCCTGGTATGGTCTGGGACTCAAAAGCAGGGTGAAGGAGTACATCGAGGAACTGGCTGGAAACGCGATGGGCGGGAAACTGCGGATCAAGACCTATAATCTGGGAGACCGGCAGGTCTATGCTGAGGGAGTGAGCTTTGCCGCTTCCGACAGCAGTATGAGCTTCCGGGTGGATAATCTGCGGGTGCGTTATGACCTCTTCAAGTTTATCTTCAGTGGCTTCAAAATCAAGCACTTACTGGAGAATGTCGAGATCAATTCACCCCGGCTCAGCCTCCTGATCCGTCCATCCAAAGAGCCCAAAAAGCCTGCCGCCCGGTTTGAGATTCCTGATCTGAGCCGATATTTTAAACATCTGGAGCTCAAAAACGGCAGCGTGGACCTCGATCTCGGCATCGCGCTCAGCTTGGGGGGGGGAGAATTGCTCCTGATCAAGGAATCGCTGCACAGCATTGAAATCGTGGCAGATAACATCCAAACCACTTCTCTCAGCCTGAAGGCGATATCCAACACGGGCGGTAAAATCAGCCTGGACGGCGCTCTGGACAGAGGCAGGGTCGCCAAATTCACCGGGCAGCTAACATCCTTTGTTCCCAGCTATATCTACCATCCAGCTTTGGGGTATCCCACGACGGAGCTCAATCTGGAGCTCAGCGCCAGCCAGGCCCACATCAAAGACCCCATCGAGCTTGAGGCCAAAGCTCTCCTTTGGAACACGAGCGCGGAGTTGCTCTCCGCTTACCCGGTCCAACTCCCTTTTTTGAGTGCTGAGCTGGACAAGCGTTCGCTCAAGGTAGCCTTATCGACTGCCAGCGTAGGCAGCAGCAGGGTGGGAGGCCAGATCAATCTGAAAGACCCTCTTTCCAGACCAAAGCTGGATCCCAGCGCGCTAAACCTGAGGCTGGACCTCGCCATGATCGATAAATCCCTCTCCGGAATCGTGAGCGCGGCAGTTCAGGCGGAAGGAAGCTTTGCCAAACCCCAGGCCAAAATTACCGCCAGTTCCGACCAGATCAGCGTGGCGGGACAGCAGATTTCCTCTGTTCGGCTGACAGGCCAATATGAGGATGAATTGATCAGCTTTGAAGCGCTCGAAGCCGTGTGGATGGACCACCAGATCAAAGCCGCGGGCAGCCTGGACCCCTTTGCCCTTTCCCTCAAAGCCGCCGTCGATGGACGTCCTCTGGCAGGGGCCAGAGACATTGCCGTGAATATGGACGCCGATCTGGAACTGGCCTTGTATGAGAGCCTTCCGGAAGTCAAAGCGGAATTCAGAGAGCTCAGCCTCCGCAAGGGAAATATCTCTCTGGATAAGATGAGCGGCAGCTTGAGCCTTTTCCCCGCAACCTTCAATCAGACAGAAAGTTACTACATAAACTGCGATCTGAACAGCGCGGACGGACAGCATCTGACCGCCGTCGGAGACGTGCTGGACCGCAGCTTGATCGTGGACGCGGAATTCAACACCATCGCGGTGAGTGAAATCTATCCCCATGAGCTGATCTACCGCTACGCTCCTCTGGTGCGTGGGAGTGTGAAAGGCTTTATGAGCAACGGCACTATCGCTGCCAGAACAGACCTCTATCTGGCCCTGAAGGGTGAGATCGACTACGCCACCCATATCAACGCGATCGGGTCCTACAACCTCGGCACCGGAGACGCGGCCCTCTTTCTAAACAGCCGCAAAGGCAGCCTCAACGGAGCGGAACTGGAGTTTGACCTGGCCGCCACGATGAAGGATAAACAGATCAACCTGAGTTCTTTGAACCTCAACGACCAGATTTGGCTGAGCGGCACCCTGCCTTTGGACAATATCGCCAACGCGACTGTCAGTATCTCTGTCACCGACCTTTCCACTTCCATGGTCGCAAGGTTCTTTCCCGATCTGGACCTGCAACTGCCTGAGATCAATGACATTGACCTGAGCGGGACCTATAATCTGGAGGCGCCAGGCATTGCAGTGGGCTCCCTGAACGTGGGGAGCATCCAGGTCAATGGCATCAAGCCTATCGCGGCCAGCATCGAACTCAGAGGACCGCCCGCGGCGATTTCCCTGAGTGGAGAGGCTCGCGGCCCGCAGAGAGAGATCGCCAGCCTGAGTGCCAAACTGGACCTCAGCAAGGGTTTGAGCATTGATGTCAACGGCCGGGTGCACCAGCTCCCCGTTTCCGAAATAGTGCCCGATCTGCCTTTGGAACTGGCCCTCAGCGGAGATTTGCGTTTTGCCTATGGCACGGAAGGTTCCGCCCATCCAGGCATGTTGATCGGAGCAAAGGTGAGCGCGCCAAAACTGGTGATTCCAGACGTCATCGAACTGGAAGACCTGCGCCTGGAAGCCACTCAGGACCAAACCAAGCTCACGGTTGACAGCTTGTATGTGAGTTCCAAAGGCCTGGCCAAGCTGAGCGGATCTGGAGCCCTGGACTATAACCTGCTCAGCGGGACTTTCTTCGACGGCAACAGCCGACTGCAGGTCAAAGCCGACGGCGAACTGTTTGACTGGCTGAACAATAACGTGGCCCTGGTCCTGGATGCCGGTGGACGCTCTTACCTCAATCTGGAAATCGGCACCCGGGAAGAGCAATTCATTATCACCAAAGGCAATATCGATATCCGCAGCGGTTATCTGCAGCTCAAAGACCAGACGGAACCCATCACAGCCATCAACATGGCCGCTTCGGTGACAGACAACCGCGTCAGCATCGATCGCGCCAGCCTTATCATGGGCAACGGCAGGATGCGCTTTCACAACGAGTTTGAGGAAGACAGCAGCAACCATTTCTTTGTGGGATTTCTGGACCTCGGGATCCTGAAGCTGGCTATCGACGAACCCGGCATCCTGGCCAACATCCCCTACTTCACTGCTCCGCGCACCCTCAGCAACATCGTTATGCGGGGCAGAGACAATCCCTATCTTACCGTTTTGGGACCCTTTGACGACATGAAGATCAAAGGCGATCTCTATCTTTCGGAGGGACAGGCTCTGTATCCTCCCAATACGGACAACCTGCTCAGCCTCGTTTACAGCTTCCGCGGAGCTCTTTCCAGACCGGAAGCCCAGACCACCGCGTCTGAGCCAGCCCCCCTGCCCTTCAGTCTGGACCTGATGATCCATCTGAGAGACAACATCCGTTATGTGACTTATCCCGCCAGCCTCGATATCCAGCCGGGAGGCCTGCTGCACCTGGTCTATGACGGGCAGACCTGGTCTGCCAGAGAGGCCAGCTTCAGCTCCGAACGCGGCAAGATAGACTTTTTGGGGACGGTGTTCCAGGCTGAATATCTCAACGTCAATATCCTGGAATCCCAAAATCTCTTGATCATCGACGGCTCCTTCTTCAAGCGCAGGGCTGACGGCACCATCATCACGCTCCGCGTCACCACCAACCGGGATAGTTCCAAGCCCCTCATGGAACGGCTGGAATTCAACCTCAGCAGCGATAACCCCAGAGACAGATCTATCACCGACATCCTGGCAAGATTGCGTTACAGCCAGCCCACCAACGAATTAACCGGCACTCAGGAGCAAAACCTCCTGCAGGATGAAGCCCTCAGCCTGATCTCCGACAACCTCAACGCCTCGCTGCTTTCGCCCATGTTTTATCCTTTTGAGAATCAGGTGAGACGTTTTTTAAAACTGGATAGCTTCAGCATCAACGTCGGTTTTATCCAGAACCTTTTCACTCAATACTCAAACGACCCCAATCAATTGGCGGAGTATGTGGATATGCAGCACCTGATGGACGACATCACGCAATTCAGCTCCACGATTCTGCTCAACAACCTCTCAGTTTCGGCCAGTAAGTATTTGGGCCGCAAGCTGTTTTTGGATTACACCCTCAGCCTGCAGGAAGCCACCGACCTCCAGCAGCGCACCCGTATCCTGGTATCACACGACACCTCCTTGCGGCTCTTTCTGCCTCAGCAGTTCAAGCTGGGATACACCTTCAAATATGAGCCTCAGGACGAACGTCTGTCTCATGAACTGATGCTGGAACGCTCCTTCCGCTTCTGGGGCATCTAATAAATCCTTTGACAAAATGAGCCACTTTAAAATCCTGAGCTAAATGAAAAATTCCGTGGAGGATAACATGGCCGAGAATACCGAGAATCCGACCATTGAGACACCTGATGTCCCAGACAAACCATTGCCAGAAGAGCCCTTACAAGACGCCGCGTCCGGGACCATCGAAACTCCTACCATAACCAAACCAGAAGCTCCCGAGGCCCCCAAACCGGCTGCCCCAGCGCCAGCTCCTGTAGCACCAGCTCCTGTAGCACCCGCGCCCAAGCCAGCCGCGCCCAAGCCTCCGATCCATAAAACAAGCTCCGAGATCGAAAGCAACGAAATGACCCGCAAAGTCAGCCTGATCGAGCTTATCATGATCCTGATGCTGGTGGGATTGGTGCTGGTCTTTATCTTTGGCATGCAGCAGATGAAGATCGACAAGGAAAAGGAAACCATTGCCCAACAAAAGTTTGAATCCACTATCCCTGTGTTCGACCGCATCATCAAGGCAATGGAAGACTATCGGAAACAAGACGAATTTGGAGACTACCCCATCACCCTGGACGAGATTGGCAGCTTTCCCAATCCAGACTTCAAGTTCGACTATTCCTATGACGACAAGATCATCACCGCCGTCTCTACCAAGGAATTTGGCAAGGAAGGCGTGGAGGTGAAATACAGCCTCAACAACTCCGTCTATGAAGTGGTGGACCCCAGCCCCAAGGAAAAACCCACCGTTAAGGACGACTGGCTGCCATAAGCTCCTGATTGCACAGACCTTATACCCGCTGAACCCAGCGGGTTTTTCTTTTTATCCTCAACCACCTATCTTTCAACCCTTCCTCCTCAGCCTCCTTTGCACCACCTTTACCTCTCCTTTGCCTCTCCTTTACATTGGCACAGGTGGCCCATCGGAGGGGCAGGGGTGCTGCAAAGAAGGCAATCAGGGCTGTGAGGATTGGGTGAGATTATTCCGACGCTAATTCTCTCTCAGACTTTCATCTATGCCTTTGCGGATTTCATACCACCAGTCCAGGGCGGCTTCGTGAGGATTGGCCTCAAAGCGGGCCAGCCATGTTTCGAGGCTGGGATCTGAGCTGCCCTGCCGCTTATGACGGAGCAGGAAGCTGCGGGTAAAGTCGATGTTGCGGCTGGATTCCCAAAAGACGGAAGCGTTGCGGCAGTTGATGCGACGGGCGGTGATGTGGCTGCTGAGCTCCAGTTTGGCTCCCAGGCCATAGAGGGCCTCGACGATTTCGGGAAGCATCTCTTCCGCCCAGGCCCTGTGGAAACGGCAAAAGCCCAGATTGTCCAGCATCAGCTCCGTCTTCATGCGATCGGCGCAGATTTTTCCCAGTTGACGGGGCTCAAAGTATTGAGGGCCATAGTACATATAGTAGCGTCCCATGGCCGGCATGGGGGCCAGCGCCCCCGGCGTCCAATACTGGTTTGGCACCATCCAGCCCTTGCGGGCAAAGGAGTTGATCACGAGGCGGTCCATGATGGCCTGTCCTTTCACTCTGGCGAGGCGACGGGCATATTTGCGGACTCCCTCACTGATGTTCACACTGCGGTCCGGTCCCACACAGGCATTCAGGAGCCGCACTCCCAGTTGAGCGTTGTGGAGGGAGTCTGTCACCGTGTCAAAATCTGTAAGGTTCCAACGGGGTTTGACATCCACACCCAGCTCTTCCGGTTTCAGCAGGCCGGCATCCAGACACTCCATCATCCAGGCCAGCATACCTCCCGCGTTGATGGCGTCAAAGCCCAATGTATCTGCCTCCCGGTTAAGCAGTTCGGCCGCGCGCTGATCAAATATCCCGCATAGAGGGCCCATGGTCTGATAGGGCTCGTAATCTTTTTTATAGATGCCGTGATTCTTTTTGCACACGGCTGGGCAGGGTTCTCCGCAGGTGGAAAACTGGCGGGGTACGATGGTTTCCTCGTTGAACTGCTTCAGATAGTGATTCCGGATATGTTTGGCGTGGAAGGCTTTGCGCTCTTCGTCCGTCCAGTGGATGCTCTGATAGTTGAAGGCCAGGAGGCTGTCCGCGTTGGTGGCGAAATTCACGCCCAAAGTGCCGCCGGTGTCGAAATCGGGATCAAAGCGGTATTTTTTGGTGGCCTCGAGGTCTTTGGCCATCATCTTGCGCTCGTAGCGGGCCTGAAACCATTCGTCCGCCACTTTACGGTCCCGGAAGTCTTCATCGATGGCCGTTCCACCATACACAACCGCCGCAATGCCATGCTGCTGAAAGAGTTTGGAACCCAGGCCACCGCGTCCGGCCCAGGTATCCACGTGGGTCAATTCACCGTCTTTGACTGGCACGCTCACGATGCCTCCCATATCGGTATATTTGGCGGCAGGGCCTACAGCCAGCACTCTGGGGGGATTTTCATAGCGGTCTTTGAAACCGTCAAAGCTGTGATGGAGCATGGCATAGACTCCCCGGTCGCCGCTGTTCCAGATTGCTTCGGGATCAATGGTTTCCAGGCTGAGGTCGATCTCCTCACCGTGATCACGGTTGAGCACCAGGATTTTGGGCTGGGGAGCCTTGCCGATGATGGCCAGCAGGTTGATTCCCAGATCGTCCCACACCAGGCCCGCGCCTCCCATGGAGGATATGTAAAACCCTCCCCAGCAGGGAGAAAAGCCTGTGAAAACCAGCCGGTTGGAGCCTGGGAAGATGGAACCGGCGAAAATCCCGGCCCCGATGCAGAGGCTGTTATATTTGCCAGCCAGATGCAGCCCCAGGTCCACCGGACCAAAGAATGCACCCAGCGGATAACGCTGGATCCGATAGAATCCTGTGGCGGCGTCCACGATCAAAACTTTCAAGAAATGTGTCATAAAAACCTCAGGGAGCATCTTGGCCATATCCTCTTTGATGTCAAGGCTGAAGATCAAAAAAGTAGCGCCCGCCTGGTGAAAAGCGGGCGCGTTAAGGGTCTGGAAAGAGTTTAAAACTCCATGGACCAGCCGATAGTGGGATAGTGGAAGAGCGCGAAGGTATATACTTCGTCGATATCCGAGCCGCCTTCCAGGAGGCGATATCCCAGGCGGATTTCGTTGCTTTCGTTGACGCGGTAATCCACCGAGAGCTGAACGTCCTCGGCGCGGCCAAACTTGGAGGCCAGGGCTTCTCCTTCAAAGTTGATCTCCCACTTGTCGTTAAAGCGATGGCCCAGGTCGAAGCTGATCAAGGGCACCACGCCCAGGTCCGTCTTCTCGGCATATTTGGTGTCGCTCTTCAGAGAGATCACGGCATCCCGCACTTTGATAGATAAACCCAAAGAACGCAATACCTTGAGCTTGGGAAACATATAGCGGTACTGGAGGCGGTAGGAATTGAAGGTGTAAACGGCCTCGATATCCTCACCGGGAAGAAAGGTCTCGCCCTCATAAGTGATGGAGCGGTCAAACTGGCCATCCGCGTTGACGGTGAGAGGAGTCATCAACAGCCCCACCTGATGCTTGGGAGCGACGTTCCAGCGGATGTGAAGTCTGCCGCTGGGCACGATGGCGGGGGATTCCAGATCGTCGATGAATGAGAAGCGGTCCGTGGTGGCGTTGTTGGGGCTTTGGGCGTCGTTGTAGCCTGTGATCGCTCCACTGAGTTCCACATAGGCGGAAAACTGAGCGTTGAGAGTGCCGCTGGCCAGTGCCAGAACGGCTATGATGAGAGAGATATGTCTGAGCATGGTATCCTCTGGTTGTTTATTTTAAAAATCTTGATCGCTGTCAAACGTCAATAACAAGATATCCTATCAGGAGGTTTTAGCCAAACACAAAATAACAGAGGACCTGGCAGCAGGCCGTCATTCCTGAAGACTGTGAAAGCCGGGAATCGATGAATTGATGGATTTTATCGGAAGTTTAATCTACCGGCGCGCCAGGGTATCGATATAATCCAGCAGCTTCTTCCGGAACTCCGTTTCGAGCTTTGCGGCCGCTGTGCTGACCGCTCCGGCCCTGGCTTGAGATTCAATAAGATGCCCTTCCCGTCCGCTATCGCTGTATCCGATGATCTGGGTGCCGTCTTTATCGATGATGGCCAGGCTGAGCAGATAGCGGAAAAACTTTTGCTCCGAAAGCTGGTCTACCGGTTCCAGCTTTAGCTCGCAGCTCAGCAGATTGGCAGCATAGGGATCGATCACAAAGCCCATTGAAATGAGAAGGGTTTCCAGGGTGGGGCGCAGCTCTTCGGCTTCCGGAGTCTTGAGCTCAAATCTGAACTGCAGCTTGCGGGCGGCATCGGTGGCCTGGAATTTCAGCACTTCCGAGTCGTAGGGGGCCTGGTAGGCACTGCGCTCCTTGGGAGCAATTACAGCCAGCTGAGACAAGAGCGCAGCGCTGTGCTGATCGATGGTCCACGCGGCGTTTAGCCACGCGTGGTATTTCCAGGGATCCGTCACGTCCAGCACCGCTCTCAGATAGCTCATCACGCGGGCATTGTTGTCTGCCAGCATTCCCAGATAGATATCCGCCGTCTCAGTCCTTTCAAGATAAGCAACGGTGTAGTGTCTGGCTTGCTCGTCTTTCCAGCTCTTGCCAAATTTGAGCTTGACGAGGGCCTGGTCCACCTGGGCCCGGATCGACGTGCTGACCTGAGATACTGAACTGGTTTGAGTTTGCCCGCCGCTGGTGATTTGCAGATAACGGTCCACCTCCTCGCCGGACGCCGTGACCTCTGTGAGCAAGATGGCGGCCAGATTGGCACTGGCGTTTTCTTCAGCATCGGAACGGCTGGTCCCTATCCCCACAGTGCTGAGATATTTCTCTGGCTGATAAAGCTGGCTGGGATCATCCACCCAGACGGGGCGCTTGGAAGCTCTGGGTTTTTTGGCTCCCGCCCAGAGGCAAATGCTTATGGTGATCAGTACACAGATCAGGACGGCGCGCTTCATTGGCTACCTCGTTTTGATTATAAAGCCAAACTGAACGGGAGCAGGCAGGGTGTCAAGCGGAAATGGTGAGATGCTTCGCTGTGAGAGCTTCGCTGTGAGAT
>JAGOIY010000006.1:0-3786 GCA_017995405.1 Candidatus Cloacimonadota bacterium | reverse complement strand
CCTTCCTCTGTAGCTCTCTCTGCGTCCTCCGTACCTCTGTAGTGAAAAAAGAAACCTCTGTATCTCCCTGGTCACACTCAAAACCCCAGCCCCCAAAAAAAGGCTTTACAGATTTGGGTAGCTGGATTTGCTGTCTATTCGTGCTAAAATGCGATCTTAATAAAATGATAAAGTACTGCAAGGAAAAGCGATGAGAAAACTTCTGATCTTGCTCCTGGCCCTGATGAGCCTGGGGCTGCTGGCCGCCAAGGTGGACCTTAACACGGCCAGTTACAGCGAACTGAGACAGCTCGATCTGACGGAGAAACAGGCGCGCGACATCCTGGAATACCGGGAATACGTGTCCATTTTCTCCAGCCTTTTTGATCTGCGCCAGATTCCATCCATCGACCAGCGCACTCTGCTGCGGATCAAAGACCAGGTGGTGGTCTCCCTCTATCAGGAAACTGACGATGTGGAAGCCCGCCGCGAGGAAATCCGCGATCTGCTGGAACGGCTGGATTCCAACGAAGGCGCTTCCGAAGGCATGGCGGATGTCTGGGAGGACTATCTGATGACCCCCCAAAACGTTAACCGCATGCATTTTGACGACCTGGTCAGCCTGCCCAACGTCTCGGCCATCGATGCCGTTGCCATTCTAAACCGGGTAGCCAGAGGCGACACGATCGCCGACATGCGAGACCTCCGCAACAGCGTGGGACTCTCTCACTACGGCTACACCAACCTCCGCAGCTACGTCTATTACAGAGAGCCCCCGGTGAAAAACCGCATGCTCTATGACGCGCAGATGCAGTTTTTCACCCGCTATTTTGAGGAAGGCTCTTATGAAATGTATCACGAGTCCTTCCTGCGCAGCGATTACGGCAATTCGGCGGTGACCATCGAGCACAAGAAAGACCTCGCCTATTGGGGGTATTTCAACCTCGACGAGCTGGACCCGGATATCGTGCTCAAGCTGCGGGCCCGTTACGGCAACAACTATAAGATCGGTCTGATGAACTACACCGGAAAGGGCGAATCCAGCCTTCTGGACCGCAACGCCACCGAAGTTGCCAACGACTCCAAGTTTTATGCCGGCTATGAAAACAGCCAGCTTCCCTGGCTGGGAAACACCCGCCTGAAGCTCTATCTGGGCCACTATCGCGCCACTTTCGGCGAAGGCCTGGTGATGGAAAACACCGATTTCTACAGCGCCCGCAAGACCGGTTTTGGCTTCAGCAAACGCATCATGGGCATCTCTCCGGATTTGAGCCGCACCCAGGAATTCGCCCTGCGCGGGGCCGCCGTGGAAATCAACAATCCCATGGTCAACGTGGCTGTCTGGGCCTCTCAGGACGATAAAGACGCCATCATGTATGTGGATGAAGACGGCAACACCGTCAAAGAAAACGGCAAGGACAAGGTCTTCAGCTATGTGGTTCCCTCCGCCCGTTTTGACAATGACGAGCTCAGGGAAGCGGAAGCCTATTGGAACGCCGAACTCCAGTCCGGAACGGCCTACGCGGTGCCCTACGTCAATCTCGCCTTCCGCAAGGACGCCCTGCGCGAAAAGCTCTGGGGCACCCACGTGCAGGTGAGCCCGCTGATCGGCACCCGTCTCGGCTTCACCACCTACACCGCGCTCTACGAAAAAGCCCATTTCATGGTGCCGGATTATGACGATCTCAGGACTCTGCTGGTGCGCGATTCCTATTACTATCCCAAGTTCAAGCAGATGGATGCCGAGATTGCCGGTCTCTACAGCACCTACAAGCCCGGAGTCTATGACCGCAATTTTCGCAGAGTGATCGGCTTCGACGGCGGCACCGTGATCGGCAATACTTCCATCCAGGGTGAATATGCCGAGCTCACCGTCACCGGTGAAGACCACAAACTGGGAGACGACCCCTCCGCGCTGCTCCTGAGCGCATACACCCAGTTTGAAAACCTCTATTTCATCACTCTCTACCGGGATTACGACGTCGGCTTCGACAACCCCTACAGCAACGCCTTTTCAGAGCATCAGCGCTTTGATGACACCATCATCGAGAAAAACGTCTATACCCTCACCAACCCCATCCTGGCAGACGTCTATCAGGGCTCCACTCAGGCCCAGCCGGAGCGGGGAGTCTATTTTGAAACCCGCTATAAATTTAACAACTACTTCACCATCGGCCGCAGCTATCTGGACATCTTTGAAAGAAAGACGGACGGACGGCGCACCGCCAGGTTCCAGAGCGAGCTGGAATTCCGTCCCCTCTACCAACTGGGACTCCGTCTCCGCTACAAGAACCAGGTGAACCGCATCGAGGACCAGGCCGAGCGCGGTGTCTCCAAGACCAACGAATACACCGCCAGCATCCGCACCTTCCTCTCCAACCGCGACTTCCTGGAGTTTGAGTACCGCTACAACACCGTGCTCAGCCCTCCCTACACCTCGCTCACCAATCCCGCCAATCCCGGTGAAAACTCCATGGCCGCCGCCATGACCCTTATGACCGGAGACTATATCGGCGTGAACTACACCCACAACTTCAACAAAAACCTGAAGCTGCAAGGCTCCTTCCTCTATTGGTTCAGCAACGGCATCAGCCACTGGGACTGGGAGGATATGGAGATCGACTTTATGGGCGAAAAAGGTGCCAAAGCCTGGGTCGCCCTCCACAGCCGCGTCTCCGAAAACATGTATCTCAGCCTCAAATTCCGCAACAAGACCTATCAGACCAAAGAATACTCCATCCGCGAATACAACGTTCCCGTCGAGGGCGAAAACTACTATCAGCGCGTGGAGCACAAAGAAAACACCATCCGTCTCTCCCTTGACTACCGCTTCTAAGCTGGAGGAATAAATGAATCAAGATAGAATGAATAAATGGATTCCCGCCCCCGCGGGCATGACAATACTGATGCTGGCCGTCATGATCCTGGCCGCGCCCAGCCTTGCCGCCTGGTCCATCACGGATTCCTATTTCGGCAACAAATATGACGGCTTTGAAGCCCGCGCCTTTGCCATGGGCGGAGCGGGAACCTTCAACGACCTGCGTCCCTTCGGCATCGCCGCCAACCCTGCCAACCTCACTCTGATCAAATCCCGGGTGGGCTTCCAGGGCGCTCTGCTGGTCAACCGCGCGGAAGACAACCGCTATATCCCGCTCTACAACTCCTTCGACAACTATATAGACGACGCCGTCTATGCCTCCAATATCAACTTCTATGACGACTATGCCGGTTCTGGATTTGCTTCCATGCGCTTTGGCCTCCTCAAGCTTGGCCTGGGCGGCTATTACAAGCCCCTGCTCAACTTCGACGGCAACTACATCGAAGAGATCCGCAACAACCGCAACACGGACAACGACGTCTATCCCGAGAAAATCGCCATCAACGCCATCGAAAACGAAGGCAGCCTCAATCAGGCCGCCGGCGTCTTCAGTCTCGGTTACGAACTGGGTGAAAATCTGGAGCTCAACCTCGGCGCGGAAGTATCCCTGCTGAGCGGAGAACAGACCCAGATGAAGACCATCCGCTGGTCCCAGTGGGCGATCGACACCTTTACGGACGCGGTGGACAACCCCGCCAAGGTGCTGCCCGATTACACCCTCAGCACCGAGACCGAACTGGAAGGCACCCAAATGAAGGGTGGACTGTCCATGCGGCTCAACAACCGCTTTGGCTTCGCCGCCACCTACACGATGAAATCCACTCTGGACCGCACCGGCAGCACCCATGAGCTTCAGGATGCCCATTATCAGAATGCCGGCATCGATATTTCCACTCCCATCGCTGAAGACTATATCCTGCCCTCTGAAG
>JAGOIY010000105.1 GCA_017995405.1 Candidatus Cloacimonadota bacterium | reverse complement strand
GACATTTCACTTGACGCTTGATAGCGCGATCATAAGATGCTCCCATCATTCTTTTCCAGGGGAGGACCCATGATCAAGGTCTATCTTTGCCTTTTGTGCGGCGCGTTTTTGATCTCGCTTGGCGCTGGTACAGGTCATGGCACATCAGCGCTTGTGATCAACGACACAGTCAATCCTGAGCTGGGTATTGTCGCGCCCAATGGCGGAGAAAACTGGTTTATTGGTGAGACGTATCAGATCCAGTGGAACGCCTCGGATTCCAACCTCATCCCCAACAGCGTTTACATCTGGTACAGCCTCAACGGCGGGACCGGGTATATCCCCATCGCGGAAGGCACTGCCAACGATGGTACCCATTCCTGGACCGCTCCGGCCTATCAGACTGAGGCCGCCAGAGTGAGAATCAGGGTGGCGGATTACTTTGGCAATTTTACCCGCGAATCCAGCCAGCAGAGCTTCAGCATCAGCTATGTGCCGCCTGCCGAACCTCAAAACCTGAGAGTGGACATCTCCAATGATGAGGATGCCGTGATCACCTGGGATGCGGTCTCCCACACCATTCTTCCCTACAACTATCCCATTGTCCCGGACGGCTACATCGTCCTCTACAACGAGACTCCCAGCACTGACGACCCCTATTTCTACTTTCTGGCAGAGACCGACCAGCTGGAACACACCCACCCGCGGGTGGTCCGCTTTCGGGACAGCATGTTTTATAAAGTGATCGCCTACAAGGACTATGACCAGAGAATGGCCACGCTGCTGGCCAGCCTGAAGCCGGGAGATAGAATCAGCCTGGCAGAGCTGAGAACCTGCTTGAGAGGATGGAAGGGAGGCCTGAAATGAGGACTATCCTTGTGCTGCCTCTCTGCTTCCTCCTGGTCTTGATCTGCCTGCCCTGGCAGCTTTCAGGAGCGGAATCCATCGCCCGCAACCTCTCTCCGGTGGTAAGTAACGTCTCTGCCAGTCAGCGTCTCGATGGCAGCAAGATCGTGGATATCACCTATGACCTGAATGACCCGGAAGGCGATTCCTGCGCGGTGTCGCTAAGATTGAGCTCAAACGGGGGTACCAGCTTCGATATCGTGGCCAGTGCGGTCAGGATGAGCGGGGATGTGGGAGCAGATATTGCTCCGGGTCCGGGCAAACACATCGTCTGGGACGCCGGAGGGGAAGATTTTGAACTGGATGGGGGCTATTTTTACCGCGTCTATGCCGATGATGGATTTACCACTCCTCCGCCTCCAGGTTTTATCCTCGTGGAGGGAGGCAGCTTTTACAACGGCTATTCCACCGTCACCCTCGGCAGCTATTACCTTGCCCAATATGAGCTTACTCAGCTAGCTTATCAGCAGGTGATGGGCTCAAGCCCCTCCTGGGGATATGGGGTGGGAGACAGCTATCCGGTTTACCAGGTTTCCTGGTTCAAAGCCCTGGAATACTGCAACCGGCGCAGCTTGCAGGAAGGCCTGACTCCCTGTTATCAATTCAGCGTCTATGGCAGCGATCCCGATAACTGGCCGGCCGGTTGGGACCTGGATTACGGCAATCATCAGTATGTTAGCTGCGACTTTAACGCATCCGGTTACCGGCTGCCCACCGATATGGAGTGGGAATTTGCCGCCCGGGGCGGAAACCTAAGCAACGATTACATTTACAGCGGCAGCAATATCCCCGGGGAGGTGGGCTGGTATTATGATAATTCCGGATCCTACAGCCAGGGCCATCCGGACTACGGAAACCATCCCGTGGGCCTGAAACTGCCTAACGAACTGGGCTTCTACGACATGACCGGCAACGTCTGGGAATGGTGCTGGGATATCTATGGCGCTTTGCCAAACACTCCCCAGACCAATCCCACCGGGCCCCTGGATGGCGATCACCGGATCATCCGTGGTGGCAGTTGGGTCAACTTTGCCGGTATCGTGGAGGTTGATTTCCGCTGGTATTATTTCGCCAGCCACATAGATATCAACATCGGGTTCCGGGTGCTGAGGAAGGTGCTGTAGGGCTGGATCAGCAGTATCTCTGTCCTGCTCCGTGATAGCAAAATCAATCGCCTCAGCTCTCCTTGAGGCTTACCGTCACGGCGGTACCCGAAACGGCCACCATCAGCATGCTCTGGCCGATCACTTCGTAGTCGATATCGACGCCCAGGATGGCGTTGGCGTTCAGGCGTTCCGCTTTGGCGGTCATTTCCCGGAAGGCCTCATTGCGTCCGTCTTCCAGCTTGGATTCATAGGCTTTGCTGCGGCCGCCCACGATGTCTGTGATCGAGGCCATGAGATCGCGCACGATATTGGCGCCCATGATGGCTTCTCCGGTTACGATGCCATGGTAGTGATCTACCTTGTAACCATCAATGTTGGGAGTGGTGGTAATGATCATGATCAGCTCCTTTTTGCTTGATGGAGTGAAGAAACGCGGATGCGGGTTAGAGGTCAAGTATTTTCTATGCTTAACCGGTCTGATAAGGATTATGTTTTGAGAAAGGTGGATACTAT
The DNA here is from genome assembly GCA_017995405.1 of Candidatus Cloacimonadota bacterium. Classification (GTDB taxonomy): domain Bacteria; phylum Cloacimonadota; class Cloacimonadia; order Cloacimonadales; family Cloacimonadaceae; genus UBA3900. Next base: position 3,959 of record JAGOIY010000105.1, on the reverse strand, counting down.
GCTATACTGTCTTTACCGCAAGACCCCTGTGTCAATCCCCCAAACAGGAGCAAGATGATGACCAAGCTTAGTGTGACGTTGCTTATTATTTGCATATCTTTGAGTGTGTTAAACGCCGGACTGACAGAACTGACCGATACGGCTGGAAACCCCATCGAGGCTGGCACGATCCAGTTCAAGCTGAGGCCGGAATACAAATCCGCTCTCTCTTCAGGAGCAGTCCTGACAGGCATTTCAGAGCTTGATGCCCGTCTGCAAAGCCTTGGAGTCACATCCGTCAAGCCCCGCTTCCGCTATGATCATGCCCAAAAACCAGCCGGAGCTCCAGACCTCAGCCTCATCCTGGAAGCCCGCTTTTCCCCCTCCGTCCATCCTCTGGCAGTGATCAACTCCTTGAGTCTGGACCCCCGCGTCGAATATGCCGAGCCCGTCTATATAGATGCCGTGCTGGCCGTTCCCAACGACCCCAACTATCCTTCCGCCCTATACTTTGTGCCCCTCATGGCAGAAGCGGCCTGGGACGTTCATAAAGGCGAAGACGGAACCCAGCCGGTGATCCTGGCCGTGATGGACACCGGGGTGAGATGGAGCCATGCCGACCTGGGTGCCAACCTCTGGAACAATCTGGGAGAGGACGCCAACTCCAACGGCTATACCACCTACTATAACGGCAGCGCCTGGATTTACGATGCCGGAGATCTGAACGGCCTCGACGACGACGGCAACGGCAAGGCCGACGATCTGATCGGCTGGGATTTTATGCTCAACGCCAATGGCGACCAGCACTACGATCCCTATGAGAGCGGAGGACACGGCACCAGCGTCTCCGGGATCGCTAATGCGCGCACCAACAACTCCACCGGCATCGCGTCCCTGGCCTGGAACGTGCAACTGATGCCCCTGTCGGGATCGCACCCGGGAGCTCCGTCCAGCGTTTACAGAGGCTATGACGGCATCCTCTACGCGGCGGAAATGGGAGCTGACGTGATCAACTGCTCCTGGGGAGGAACAGGTTTTTCACAGGCCGCTCAGGACGTGGTGGATTACGCCAGCGCTTTAGGGACCATCGTGGTAGCTGCCGCTGGCAACAGTGGAAACACCATCCCGATCTACCCGGCCGCCTATGCCAATGTGATAGCCGTGGCGTCAGTTAACAATGCGGGAGTGAAATACTCAGGCTCCAATTATGGAGGCTATATTGACGTGGCGGCGCCCACAGAAAGCGTGGGGGCCTTCGCCGGTTCGGGCTATACCCTGGTGAGCAGCGCCACCTCTTATGCCAGCCCCATTGCTTCAAGCCTCACGGCTTTGATCCGTTCCTACAATCCCTCCTGGACCCGCGCGGAAGTGATCGACCGTCTGCTGGGCAGCTGCGACAACATCGATGCCCTCAATCCCGGCAAGGAAAACGCTCTCGGACAGGGAAGACTGAATGCCTACCGCGCCCTCACAGACGTCAATCCCGCGCCTGATGACGAGCTGCGCTTCAGCCTGCTCAGACAACTGCCTCCCACCGAGACCAATGGCAACCTGGCTGTGGAGCCGGATGAAACCTTCAGCCTCAACCTCATGCTGCGCAACCACTCCCTGGTTGGTTCGGGAGCTGTAAACTATCTGCTTTCCAGCTCCGATCCGCTGGTCAACATCCTCCAGCCCAATCACAGCGGCACGGCAGGTCCGGACAGCTTTGTGGAGCTTAACGACGCCTTTGAAGTATACGTATCCCCCAGCGCCACCAGCAAATACGTGAGCTTCACGCTTGCCATCAGTGCTGATAAACCCATCGTTCAGGGCGCCAGCCTCAGTTTCACGGTGCTCATTCAAGCCGGTGGACACTTTGTGTGGGAAGGGGTGGCCTCGGGACGCGACATGAGCGGCGCCTATATCCGCAACCGTCTGCAGGCCATGAGCTTGCCCGTGGTCTATGGCACCGGTTTTCCCGCCTCGTTGTATGGCTTTGACAGCGTCTGGCTCAGCTTTGGCATGGCCAGAGGCAACATTGTCCGCTTCGATAGCCCCTCCATGTACAATGCCCTCAAGGACTATCTGGAATCAGGCGGCAGGGTCTATATCGAAGGCGGCGACGTGGTGGGTTTTGACATGGGCAATTACCTTCCGGACGTGGAAGGCAGCCTGGATGCCCATGAAGTGCTGTGGCCGCTGCTGGGACTGGATTCCGCTTCAGACGGCACCCTCAACCCCATCGACGGACTCAGCGGTGAAGAGGGCTGGATTTGCCGTCCTCTTTGGTTCAGCGCTTCCAACCAGACGGTGAGCTATGACATAGACACCTATGTGCCTGGCCCCAATGCCTATCCGGCTTTCATCGAAAGCGCTTACGGGATCGTGGGCCACGAATACGTTGGCAGCTATGGCCAGCGCGTCTTCCTGAGCGCCTATCCGATCGCGGAACTGGTGGACGGGACCTCGCCAAACACCCGTGCCGAACTTGTAAGCCGGGTGGCGGCATTCTTCACAAGTCCCGCACCGGCTATGCCTTACATCGCTGCTATCCCAAGCGGAGATGAACTGCTGCTGCCCATCTTTATGCAAGGCGAAAGCGTCTCTGGGATCAATGACAATCGCCTCCCCATGGCCAGCCGGATCAGACTGACCGGCTTGAACCCCGGCAGCACTTACCGCTATACGCATCAGATGGTTAAGACCTCCGATACTCCTCTTGCCTCTGGTGCCGGAACCCCCATCTTTGTGGATGAAGCCGGCCTCTTCAACCGGGTGGAGAGCCCCTCTCTGTCAGCCCCTGGTTCTTATGGCAGCTTCATCAGCGACGCGGGAGGCGAATATACCGGCTGGTTTGTCATCGAAGCTACCGGAGATCAACGCTTCGACTCCGGAACGCCGCTTCACCTGAGGATTCTGCTCAACGACGGAGCGGGAGGAACTACTCCCCAGAGCTTTCTGACTAGTAGTTCCACGCTCCAGACTCTGGGCTTTGGCACCCAGTCACTTAGCAGCCTGGGAACCGCGGTGGCGGGAACCTCCAATGCCGGCAGTCACAACTTTGTGTTTGCCTACGACGACGCTTCCGGCAGTGGACGTCCCATCGCGGGTAACTTTATAGAGGACAGCGATCTGGACTTCAGTGCGGCCCATTATCCCGGCTTTTATCAGAATCACGTCAGCGGGGTGGAGGGAGCCTATGGATTGATCATCCCCAACCATCTGCCCGGCAAGGCTTTTGGCGGAATAAAACGCCTCGAGGCCAGAGCCGGCAGCGATGGCAGCCTGATTGCCGTCCATAGTGATGACGATGGCATCTGGCCAGGCGGGGCCAATACCGTCGATCCCTCCGGAGGCGAGGCCAGTCCTATCTTTTTCACTCCCCAGGATGCCACCCTGCCGGTGACGCTGTCTTCCTTCACCGCCGTTCAGTCTGGCTCCCAGGCCCTGATCAGCTGGACGACCCAGACGGAAACGGCCATGTCCGGCTATCTGGTCTGGCGGGCCGAAACGCTGAGCCTGCCTGGCGCTGTATCCATCAGCCCTTTGATCCTGGCCCAGAACAGCCCGAATCCGGTACGCTATGAGTTCCGTGATCTTGAGGCCGGCATGGGGACCTGGAGTTACTACTGGCTGGAAGCGCGCTCCCTGGATGGAAACAGCCTCTTCCATGGTCCCATCGCGCTCCTGATCACTCCTCCCGGAGCAGAGGAGAGCCCGGAAATCCCTCTGCGGAGCGGCTTTGACCCCATTTGGCCCAATCCCTTCAATCCCAGCGCCAACCTGAGCTGGAGACTAAGGAAGAGCGGTGACGTGAGCCTGGAAGTCTATAACCTACGAGGCCAGCTGATCAGCCGCCAGAGCTGGCCAATTCAGGCCGCTGGCTATCATCGGTTGAGCCTGGACGGCTCTGGTTTGCCCAGCGGAGTCTATCTATTCAGGCTCGACACCGGGGATGGAGTGTTTGTCCGCAAAGCGGTGCTGGCGAAGTAAAACAC
>JAGOIY010000104.1 GCA_017995405.1 Candidatus Cloacimonadota bacterium | reverse complement strand
CCATGGAAGCCATCAAAGGGATCCGCACCCTGAACCTCAAAGAGCCGGACCCCGCCCTCCTCCGAGAGCGGGTAAGGCAATACTTTAACCAGACTTACACGATCGAAGAGCGGCTCTACGAACAGCTGATCGGGGATGATACTTTTTATCTGAGGGCAGATCCCCTGCGTCATCCGCTGGTCTTTTATCTGGGCCACACGGCGGTCTTTTACGTCAACAAACTCAACATCGGCAAGGTGATCAGCCAGAGGATCAATCCCCGCTTTGAATCGATGTTTGCCGTGGGCGTGGATGAAATGAGCTGGGACGACCTCAACGAGTCCCACTACGACTGGCCTCCCATTCCAGAGGTGAGGGCCTACAGAGACGAGGTGCGTGCCCTGGTGGACAATCTCATCAGCACCCTACCGCTGGATGAAAAAGGGATCGAGTGGGACAGCCCCTGGTGGGCGATCGTGATGGGCATCGAACACGAACGTATCCACCTGGAGACCTCCTCGGTGCTGATCCGTCAATTGCCGCTGGAAAGGCTGAAACAACTGGATTTCTGGGCTCCCTGCGAGCTCTCAGGAGAGGCCCCGGAGAATGAATTGCTGCCGGTGGAGGGTGGAAAGGCAGTTCTGGGCAAGACAGATGAGGATCCCTGGTATGGCTGGGATAATGAATATGGCCATGCCGCGTATGAGGTTGAGGACTTCTCCGCGTCCAAATATCTGGTCTCCAATGCCGAGTTTCTCAAGTTTGTCCAAGCAGGCGGATATGAGAAGCAGCGCTGGTGGACTCCTGAGGGCTGGAGCTGGAAGAGCTATAAAAACGCGGGACATCCGCAGTTTTGGATAAACGACAAGGGGGTCTGGAAGCTCAGGCTGGTGGCCTCCGTCATTTCCATGCCCTGGAACTGGCCAGTGGAGGTCAACTATCTGGAGGCCAAGGCCTTCTGCAACTGGATGACCGAGCAGAGTGGAAAAGCTATCAGACTGCCTATGGAGGAAGAGTGGTACCGGCTCAGAGACCTCTGCATCGATACCGATCAGCCCCTCTGGAACAAGGCCCCCGGCAATATCAATCTGGAGGCTTACAACTCCTCCTGTCCGGTGGATATCTTTGAGAACAAAGGCTTTTACGATGTGATCGGCAACGTCTGGCAATGGACCGAAACCCCCATCTATGCCTATCCAGGTTTCAAGATACATCCCATCTACGACGACTTTAGCGTGCCCACCTTCGATGGCCGCCACAACCTCATCAAAGGTGGCTCCTGGATTTCCACCGGGAATGAAGCTCTCAGGAACTCCCGCTATGCCTTCCGGCGTCATTTTATGCAGCATGCCGGCTTCCGGTATATCCAGAGTGAAGCTCCTGTGGTGGAGCACGGCGATTTTTATGAGAACGATGCCGGTATCATCAATTGGTGCGATGCCTCCTGGGGAGAGCCCCCTCTGGGAGACAGGCATTATAGCCTGGGGCTCATCGATGGGCTCAGGGGCCTGGAATTCACCGGTGGAAAAGCCCTGCATATTGGCTGCAAGACGGGCCGCGGCACTTTTGAACTGGCCCGGCATTTCGACAGCGTGGTGGGGCTGGATTTCACCGCCCGCCTGATCCGCATGGCCACAGACATGAAGGAAAAGGGCTACATCCGCTATCTCCGCAACGATGAAGGACAGAACCAGAGCTACATCGAAAGCCGGCTGGAGAGCTTTGAATTGAGCGCTGAGGCTGCCAAAGTGGAGTTCTGGCAGGCCGATCCCTCCAACCTGATCGCCAGGTTTGACGGCTATGACTTTATCCTGGCGGAAAACGTGTTGGCTGAGGCGATCAATCCAGGCCGCTTCCTCAAAGAAGTGATCTCCAGACTGGTGCCGGGAGGAGTGCTGGCCATTGCGGATCATTATGAACGCTCCGATGGCCAGGCTCTGGGAGGCTTTCGTAAAGATGGAGAGCCTTTCAGCCATCTGGAAGGGCTCACCGAAGCGCTGACGGGAACCATGGCACCGCTGCAAGGGCCGAAAGATGTCTGGCAGCCCCTGCGTTCCTCTGAAAGAAGCTATGAATATCGCAAACTGCAGCTCACGCTCTGGCGCAAACTATAGCAGATGAAACGTTTGGCACTGTTGCTGGCTTTGCTGGCCCTCGCTTTGAATAGCCAGGGAGAACTGGTGCAGATCGGCTCTGGCAGTTTAGTGAATCAGGGATTGCCCATCGAGCCTCTATCCATCTATGGCTATAGCCAGCAGCTATATCTAGCCTCCGAAATCGGGGGCGCGGGACCTGTCACAGAGCTTAGCTTTCAATACAGCGTGGACTATAACGAGTTTTACGAGCGCAACAAAGCGCTGAAAATCTGGCTGGGGCATACCCAGAGGAACCAGATCACAGCCTGGGTTCCTGTGGACAGCCTGAGCCTCTACTACGATGCGATAGTGCCACTTACGGCATTCTCGGGAGGCTTGCCAGGGCAAGGATGGATGAGCATTCCGCTGGATGACCCCTTCCTCTATGACGGCAGCTCTAATCTGTTGATTGCCGTAATGGAAGACAGCCCTGGGCACTCTGGCAGCACCGACGAGTTTCTCAACTCAGCCAGCACCACTTCAAGGGGCATCGTTTGTCGCAGTGAAGTGCCTTTGGATCCCAATAACCTTCCCGCTTCGGGAGTTTATGTCCGCCAGGCTTTTCCCAATCTGCGCCTCGAGATCGCCATCACGCATCTGACACCGTATCTTCCATCTCCAGCCAATGCCGCAGAGCTTGTTCCCATCGATACGAGCTTTGACTGGAGCAGCGACGCGGGACTCTTTGATTTCTGGTTTGGGACCGGGCCTGAAGATCTTGATCTGGTTCAATCCGGCCTCGCTGAGAGCGCTTTCTTTTTCACCGAGCCCCTGGGCCTGCTGAGCACATATTACTGGCAGGTAATCGGTTGGCATGAGGGGCTGTCCTATCCCAGCCCCGTCTGGAGTTTCAGCACGGCCGGGGAGCTCCTGAGCCCTCCTCAGAACTTCCAGGCCTGGTGGCAGGACAACGAGGTCCGCATGAGTTGGGAAGCCCCGATCAGCGGAACGGTGCAGGATTATCTGGTGTTTCGCAACGAACAGCAGTTGGGGATTTGCCAGGCTACGGTTTATCAGGATCCCAATGTGGCTCAGGGAGCGGTCTATGTTTACTATGTGAAAGCCCGTAATTCACTGGGGCAAACATCTTTGCCATCAAACAGCGGCAGTGTGCACATCCCATCCACGGAGCCGAATCTGATCCTCTGGAAGGATTTTGAAACTGAAGCGCTGTGGAGCTCTGAGATTCCAGGCTGGACCATCCTCGATCTGGACGGCAGTCCCACCTGGAGCTGGGATTTCGTGGATTTTCCCAATGAGGGAACGGCCTGTGGCTGGATGGTCTTCGCTCCCGGACTCACCGTTCCTCCTCTCAGCGAGTTTCAAGCCCACAGCGGAGCCCGGATGTTGATGGCCCCGGACGCTCTTAACCCGCCAGACGACAACTGGTTGATCTCTCAGCCTCTGTATTTGGGAGCGGGGCCCAGCCTCAGCTTTTGGGCCCGTAGCGCCACTGCGGATTACGGACTGGAACGGTTGAGAGTGCTGATCTCGTCCACGGGGAGCGAACCGGCCGACTTTCTGCCCCTGCACACGCAAGCCTGGCTTGCCGTTCCGGCGGCTTGGACCCAATATCAGTATGATCTGACAGCCTGGGCTGGACAGACTGTGAGATTTGCCTGGCAAAGCGTGTCGGTAGATGCCATGGCGCTGTTTTTGGATGATCTCAAGTTCTATGGGGAAGGGGGATATACCGCGTCCGATGATCCTGTAGTGGCTGTTCCGTGTTTCAGAGTATGGCCCAATCCCTCCCGGGGAGTGTTTAAGGTCACTCTGGAAGGGGACGAGTTTGACCTGTGCGTCTATGACATCAGAGGCAGGAAGATATGCAATCACAAAGCCTTGAGGGAGTTTGACGGCAGCGCGCTCGATCTGGCCTCCGGGATCTATATCCTGAAGGCGTCTCAGAGAGGAAAGTCATATACTGCCAGGCTGGTGATAATCAAATGAAATCCAGCACTTTAGAACCGAAACCATCCTCATTTGTCTATCAGTATAACACCCTCTCCAATAATAAGAACCATCTCTGTACTTCTCTCTGTGACCTCCGTTACCTCTGTAGTGAAAAAGCAATTCTCTGTAGCTCTGAAGTGGAAAAGCAATTAGAGCGATGAGACCATCACCTCACTCTCAAGGTATAAACAGCTTCATCGAAGAGCTCCTGAGCCTCCCTCACTACTATGAGAACATCGTGGCCCGGCAGGAGCTTCCTGAAAAGCAGGCCCAGTGGTCGGACTGGCCTCAGGCCGTTCAGGAAGGGCTCAAAGCCACCCTGATGGAACTGGGCTACACCAGGCTTTACACTCATCAGGCGCAAGCCATTGAAGCCGCTCTGCAAGGCCGCGACCTGGTGATCAGCACTGGAGTGGCCAGTGGCAAAAGTCTTTGCTATCAGGTGCCCATCCTCCAGGACCAGCTCATCGGCTCCAAAACCAGAGCGCTCATGCTTTTTCCCACCAAAGCCCTGGCGCAGGACCAACGTCAAAAGACCCAGGCATTGCTGCTGGCCTTGACCCAAAAACTGCCCCAGGCCCCCAAATTGAGCTGTGGCATCTATGATGGAGACACTCCCTCTGAGGCCAGACGTCAGGTGCGCTCCACGGCCCGCATCATCTTTTCCAATCCGGACATGCTGCATGCCGCCATCCTCACCAATCAAAGCCTCTGGGCCTCCTTCTTCGCGGGGCTCAGATATGTGGTGATCGATGAGGTGCACATGTACCGCGGCGTCTTTGGCTCCCATTTTGCCAACGTGATCAGGAGGCTCAAGCGGATCTGCTCCATCTATGGCTCTTCCCCTCAGTTCATCTGCACTTCCGCCACGGTGGCCAACGCGTTTCAACTGGCTTCAGACATCCTGGAGCGTCCCGTGAAGCTCATCGACCAGGATGGCTCGCCTCATGGAGAGCGGCTTTTCTGCCTGCTCAATCCTCCCATGATCAGCAAACAACTGGGGATCCGGCGCAGCAGCGTGATCGAAAGCTCTTCTCTGGCCAAGCGTTGGCTCAAAACAGACGGCCAGGCCCTGCTGTTCAGCATTTCAAGGCGCAGCGTGGAGATCCTCTTCATGTATCTGCAAAACCGTCCTGAGTTGATGTCCCGGGCGCGCAGTTATCGTAGCGGCTACCTTCCGGAAGAACGGCGCAAGATAGAAAAGGAACTGCGGGATAGAGAGATAGGCCTGGTGATCAGCACCAACGCTCTGGAACTGGGCATCGATATCGGTGGCCTCGATGCCGTCTTTATGAATGGCTATCCGGGCACGATTTCCGCCACCCGTCAACAAGCCGGCCGGGCTGGCAGGATCGGCAATTCCTCGCTTTGCGTGCTGGTGGCCTCCTCCAATCCTTTGGACCAATACATCTGCCAGCATCCCGACTACCTTTTTGACAACAATCCCGAACAGGCCCTCATCGCTCCGGACCATCCGGAAATCCTCAGGCAGCAGCTCCTCTGCGCGGTTCATGAGCTGGCGCTGCTGGATGGGGAAGGTTTTGGCAGCCTGGGTCCTGAGCACATCTTCCCCTATCTCAAAGTGCTGGAAGAGGATGGCCTCATCCATCGGCAGCGGGATCGCTGGGTGGGCAAGCTGGAAGCCTGGCCGGCGGGAGAAGTCTCGCTGCGCAACATCAGCAGCCAGATGCAGATCAACTGCAAAGACCAGCTGATTGGCTATGTGGATGCCGCCAGCGCGCTCTGGATGACCCATCCGGGAGCTATCTATCTGGATCGCGGAGAGATGTGGATGGTGTCCGATCTCGATCTGGAACACGGCAAAGTGGAAGTGGAACCCGTACGGGTCAACTATCTCACCCAGACCACCCGGCAGAGCGAAATCGAGCTGCTGTCGCTCCTGCGCAGAGAGCATAACCACCTGGGCAGCAAATGCTTTGGCAACGTGAAAGTCACCAGCCTGATCACCGGATTCAAGAAGATGAGATTCTTTACCCAGGAACTGGTGGGCTATGAAGAACTGCAGTTGCCACCCTCCGTGTTGGAAACTCAGGCCTGGTGGTTTTCACTCTCTCAGCAAGTGGTTCAGAGAGTAAGGGAACAGGGCCTCTGGCGCAACGATCCCAAAGACTATGGCAGAGACTGGAACCGCACCAAAGACAGCATCCGCAGCCGCGACCGTTTTCGTTGTGGTCACTGCGGCGCGGCTGAGAGCGGTAAGGCCTTTGACGTTCATCATATAACCCCTCTGCGGATGTTCACTGATCTGCAGGCGGCCAACCATCCCGACAACCTCATCACCCTCTGTCCCCGCTGTCACAGACTGGCTGAAGAGGCGGTGCGCATCCAGAGCGGTCTGGCCGGCCTGGCCTACCTGCTGGTAAATCTGGCCCCCTTCTATGTGATGTGCGACCGCAAGGA
>JAGOIY010000103.1:4111-6506 GCA_017995405.1 Candidatus Cloacimonadota bacterium | reverse complement strand
AAGAGGAAGTTGTTGGGCTGGGGATTGATCACTGCCTGCAGCGATTCCAGAGAGGGATTGCAGATGGGGCCTGGGGGGAGGCCATCGTTGCGGTAGGTGTTGTAGGGATTCTCGATGGCCAGATCGCTGTTGAGCAGGACGGTCCTGCTGATCCCGCGCCGTTCCAGAATATAATCCACGGTGGGACAGCTTTCCAGCCGCATGCCTTTACGCAGGCGGTTCAGATAGACACCGGCAATGATGACTCGCTCATCGGGATGAGCGCTTTCTTTTTCCACGATCGAGGCCAGGGTGAGTTTGGATTGGAAATCTGGAGTCGCTTGGGGATCAAGACCCGCAACTTTGGCCTTTCTGAGGAAGTTCCGGACCGGCAGAGCCAGTAGCGTATCAACCGGAGTGGCAATATCATAGGAATAGGTGTCAGGGAAAAGCCAGCCCTCCAGGCTGGGCAAGGCAAAACCTGTGAGTTGATTCACAAAGGCCGGATCGGTGGCCCTGGCATAGAGGCTGTCGTAGGAGGCCAGACCGCTGCGTTCGATCCTCCTGAGCACCTGAAACATGGAAAAACCGGGTGGGATGGTGATCCTGATGGCTTCGGTATTGCCATCTTCCAGCAGTCTGAGGGTCTGATTGAGGTTGTAATGTCCGCCAAAACTATAAGCTCCGGCTTGTAGTTTGCGATCGGTGCCCCGCCATTTTGCCAGCAGCAGAAAGAGCTCGCGGCTGCGGATAATCTTGTTTTGGGCCAGCCGTTGGGCAATCGTCCTGGCGTTGTCTCCGCTTTCGACTCTGAGCACGATCTGTTGGGAATCGAGCGGCATCAGGATCTGCCAGGCAAGGTATCCACCCAAGGCGAGCAGTAGTGCCAACCCTAATATCAGTATGTATTTAAGTGCTTTCAAGCGTTGTTCTCCAGATAGTTTTTAAGGATCATGGCAGCGGCCATGGCGTCCCGCAGGCTTCTGCTTTCCTGCCAGGAGTATCCGAGTTTGCGTAGTTCAGCCTCCGCGTCGGAGCTGGAGTAACGCTCATCCCAAAAGATCAGTTCCACCTCCAGCAGCCGTTTCAGTTTCTCACCAAACTTCTCCACTTCCAGGGTCTTGGGGGTCTTGGAACCGTCAATGGCGAGCGGTAAGCCCAGAAGCACCATTCCCACTTCCTGGTCCTTGATCAGGTCCAGAATCTGGGTGCTGACAGCCCTGAAGCCCTGATTGGGGATCACTTTGAGCGGTTTGGCAAAAATGCGCAGGGGGTCTGAGATTGCCAGCCCGATCCTCACGGTGCCGTGATCGATGGCCAGGATCCTGCTCACAGATTGGATTCATCCCTCCAGATGGCTATATACCAGCGGTTTCCGGAAGGCCGGAGATAGAATCTGGCCACTCCACCCGCGGCGAGGCTGCTGTTGGAGCTCAGATAAGTGAGCGTGAGGTCAAAATTGCAGGCGATCACGATCCAGTCTTCATGTCCGAGCTCGGGATCGGTTTCCCAGTTCTCTTCAGGCGGGACCATCAGACGCAGAGTGATCTGGTCCGGCGAGGGATACACTCCATCCGTGGAGCCGTGATTGAAGAGGTTGTCTGTAAACTCCACGTCTTCGTCAAAACCCCACCAGGAATCGCGGATACCGTCTTCATTGACGTCGATGCCGATCAGGTTGACCTCTGAGGAGATCAGTTCAAATCTAAAGTCCGGTGCCAGTAAGCTCTTATAGATATTTATATTACGTTCGCGATAGGCGCGTTCCAGGTTTTGCAGCAGTTCCAGAGGAGTGCGGTTGTGGATGAGGTCGTTGGAGTTGTCTATCATCCTGGGGCGGAAGGGGTTCCAGCAGCTTTGCAGCAGCAGGCTGAGGAGCAGAAGCACAAGGATAGAGGTTCTATTGCGAGTTATCATACTTCAGTTTACCCCAGGTGGGTGGTGTAGCTCCGCGGTAGTCATACCATCTGTCGATGTACCAATAGCCTCCGTCTTTGCGAAAGCGCAGCTCCAGATTGCCGGAATAGGGTTCCGGGGTCGCTCTGTCCTTTTTAAAAGCGATAAGTTCGTAGGAGCGGTAGATGATCGCTTCAGAGGCGCTGATGTCGTCATTTTGACCACTGATGGGCTGCAAATCCAGTTGCAGGCTGTCGCACTGGCCGTGCAGGGAGAGCAGCATATCCTGTTCCTGAGCCCTTCCCCAAATGCCGCTGATGCCGTAGTCGTTGATGTCCTGCGGAGCAAAGCTGAAGCGGAAACCTTCCGTGAAGAGACCGCCATACTTGACCACATTGCGGGCGTCCTCATAGCAATAGCTCAGATTTTGCAGACACAGCTCCCAGCTCGTGGTGAAATTATTCCACGAGGGCGGTTTGGTGGGGGGCTCGGAGTCCCTCACCTCAAAGAGCTCGCAGGC
>JAGOIY010000103.1:0-4011 GCA_017995405.1 Candidatus Cloacimonadota bacterium | reverse complement strand
GCAGGCATCATGCTGGGTGTGATGGCCTTGCTCTGTGTGAGCAGCGTGATGAACGGCTTCAGAGAAGATATCGGCACCCGGATCGTGGGCACGATGTCTGAGATCAGAATCAGCTCTCGGGGCCAGGATGGCATCAAGGACTATGATAAACTGGTCCAGACTCTGGAGCAAAAAGGCTTTAAAGCTTCCGCCACGATCCGCAGCGAACTTTTGATCAAGCGTGGCACAATCGTGCTGCCAGCCGTCAGCTTTGGGATCGATCCCGTAGCCCACGCCAAAGTCAGCAAAGCTCTCAATCCCGTCTCCGATAACGGTATGGGAGTGCGGCAGGGTATCATTGCCGGCCGAGTGGACCCTGTTTTATTGGAGAACGACGGCATCATCCTGGCCGCGGGACTGGCTTCCACGATCGGAGCTTATCTGGGAGACGAAGTGCAGATCATCTCACCCCGGATGAGCATACCCACCGCGTTTGGTATGATCCCGCGCGTGAAGAGCTTCAGAGTGATCGCCATCTTTGAAAGCGCCATGCCGGAATACCAGCAAAGCTATGCCTATATGAGCCTTAGCAGCGCGCGTTTCTTTTCCGGCACCCAGGGTGTGGACCAACTGGAGCTTCGTACCCCTGATTTTACCAAGGCGGAAAGCTATGCCCGCCAGCTCCAGAGCGAGCTTCCGGATTATAAAGTGGAGCCCTGGAGCCGTTTCGACGCCAGCCTCTACAGCGCCATCCGCTTTGAAAAGATGCTGATGTTTATCATCATGCTGCTGATGTATGTGATCGCGTCCTTCAACCTCACCGGTAATCTGCTCAAGAGCATTGCCCAAAAGAAACGCGAACTGGGCCTCCTGAAATCCATCGGCTTTACCGATAGGGACCTCCGCAAGCTGTTTCTGCGCCAGTCTTTCATCCTCAGCAGTATCGGGATCGGAGTCGGACTGCTGGTGGCCACGCTCCTGCTGATCCTGCAGACTCAGACGGGCATGGTGAAAATCGGCTCCGGGGACGGCGGCTTGGTGATCCTGCCTGTGAAAGTGATGCTGACCGATTATCTTATCGTTGTGCTGGCCTCATATCTGCTGACCTTCGTGAGCGTGATGCTTCCGCTCAGAAGACTCCGTCAGATCGATCCCATTGCATTGATCCGTCAAACAGCATAAATTAAACACATACAGAGGATGTTATGAACCGCAAAGAGACCTATCTCCTGGCCCTCGAGGCCGAAGTACGCTCCCAGAAGCTCTATCACGCTCTGGCCGTCAGTTTCAGAAGACCGGAAACCAGTGTGGTGTTCCAGCAGCTCGTCAAAATGGAAAAGAACCACGAGGACAAAGTCCGCGCCGCCTATCTGAAAGAGTTTCCAGGGGCAGATCACGTCGTGAATCCCCAGCCCGGAGAGTATCGTCACCTCAATCTTAAAGACCCGGCCGCGGTGCTGGAATATGCCATGGGCCGTGAAGATGTGGCCCGCGATCACTATCTGATCCTGGCAGAGGACACTGACGAGCCCGGCCTTAAAGAGATGCTGCTGCTCTTTGCCAGAGAGGAAGAACAACATAAAGAAGTGCTGCTCACCCAGCTTCAGGATATGCAGGGGGCTCTGCAGTGGTTTGACCCCTCTGAGCTGGCTGGCTTGATGGAAGATTGATTGGCAGTTAAAGACTTCAGGATCATCCACCGGGGCTGTTACACACCCGGTGAGGTGTCTATTCTGGCCTCTCCGGATGTGAAGAGATTTAGCGCATCCACCCAGCGTCTGATCAAAGCGGCTTGGGAAAGCGCGAAACTGGACCCGGATCTAAATCTGTTCAACAGCCGGGTGCTGAGCTATGCAGGCTACTCAAAAAGACGTGATGGACTGGCTGTAAGGGTTGGTATCACAGATTACAAGTCTTTTTATGGCACCAATGTATGTAACCACGCCACGCTGCCCAAGGACCAGCTTGCCAACGCGCTCGCGGTCTGTGGAGTGGTGATATCCAAAGATGGAGCAATTCTGATGGGGAAACGCTCTACTCAGGTTGCCGAGGATAGACAGCACTGGCATGTGATCGGTGGGACGATGGAACTCAGCAGGAATCTTTTCGGCTACCGTGTTGACCGTCAGCGATTTGAGCGGCAGTGCCTTCTGGAGCTCGATCCCACTCTTCATATAATGAGAGAACTAAATGAAGAATTGGGTATTGATCCTTTTGATGTGTGTGACATAGTTTGCATGGGCCTGGGTGAAAACCTCCTGATCGGCAAGCCGGAATTGCTCATGCTGGTGAATGTGGACCTCACGGCGCGCCAGCTCAGAGAATGCGCGCCGCATGCCATCTGGCAGGGAGAGCACAGCTCCTTAATCACTCTGCCGTTGGAAGATATCGCGATGTTTGTCCACGACTATCCAGTGGCCCCAATCGGCAAGGCGGCCCTCTTTGCCTGCCTGGGATTGCATCTTGAGCAGGAAAACTGGCCCAGGGTGCCCCTTGATGAGCTCAGCGCGAGGATAGGATTTTGAGCCGTAAACAGGGTAACATCTTTGAAGATGAAGAGCTGAAAAACCGCGAGGTCCCTCTGGCCGAAAAGCTGCGTCCCTCTATAATTGATGAGGTGCTGGGACAGCATAAGCTGATCGCTCAGGATTCCATCCTCAGGCAAATGATCCAGAGCGGAATCTATCATTCTTTCATCCTTTGGGGTCCTCCCGGCACCGGCAAGACCACTATCGCCCGCATCATCGAAAAGTCTACTTCCCAGCGCTTTGTGCATTTCAGCGCGGTGCTGTCAAGCATCAACGACGTCAAGGCCGTGATGAAGGATGCCGATTTTGCCCACCGTCGCGAGGGCCAGCGTACCCTGATCTTCATCGATGAAATCCATCGATTCAACAAATCCCAGCAGGACGCCTTTCTGCCTTATGTGGAGTCCGGAGCGGTGATCCTGATCGGCGCCACCACGGAAAACCCCTCTTTTGAAGTGATTCCGGCCCTGCTTTCCAGATGCCATGTCTTTGTGCTGGAAATGCTTGGCGAGGAAGAGCTGCAGGCCATCGTGGCCAAAGGCTGCAAAGAACTGGGCCTCGAAGCAGATGAAATTGTCTGTGGATGGCTGGCCCGTCAGAGTGGAGGCGACGCGCGCCGGGCTTTGAACTATCTGGAACTGCTGCAGAGCTTTCTGAGCTCCGATCCCCATCCCGGGGTTTCCAAGCTGGCCGCCGTGCTGGAAAAGAAGACCATGTTCTACGACAAAGGCCGCGAAGAGCATTTCAATCTCATTTCGGCGCTGCACAAATCCCTGCGGGGTTCCGATCCCCAGGCGGCCTTGTATTGGCTGGCCAGGATGCTGGAGGGTGGGGAAGACCCACGTTATATCATCCGTCGCCTCATCCGTTTCGCCAGTGAGGATGTGGGTTTGGCAGACCCCCAGGCCCTCACTCTGGCCATCGCTGCCAAGGAAGCGCTGCTCTTTATCGGGATGCCGGAAGCCTCATGCGCGCTGTCTCAATTGGTGATCTATCTGGCCACCGCTCCCAAAAGCAACGCCGCCGACGTGGCCTACTTTGCCGCCGCCGAAGATGCCAGAAAGACCAGCCACTACGGCGTCCCGCTCCACATCCGCAACGCTCCCACCCAGCTGATGAAAGAACTGGATTACGGCAAAGCATACCAGTATGATCATGATTTTGAACACCACTACAGCTACCAGAAATACTTCCCGGACAAAATGGCTGAAAAGACCTACTATACACCCGGGGAATATGGTTTTGAACGCGAGATCGCCAAACGGCTGGAGTGGTGGAGGAAACTGCGTTCCCACAAAGAGTGACGGGAATCTGACTACTGAGTTACAGAGTTTTTCTTTTCACTACAGAGCTACGGAGGATACAGAGGAGAGATATTGAGGGAGGGCTTTTCATCAATGAGAAATGAGATGATTTTGCGGAGATGTGAAGCTGTAAACCTTTTGTAACGCTGGCTTTAGCCGGCCGTAGCACTGACTTCAGTCGGTGCGAGCAATGCCAAGAC
>JAGOIY010000102.1 GCA_017995405.1 Candidatus Cloacimonadota bacterium | reverse complement strand
ATTGAAAAGGCCTTCGCGGAGCATGCTATTGACCTCACCACCCGCACCGGCAAACACAAAAATGAAGACACCGGTTCCGGTGGAATGTTGATTGGCCGGGTGGCCGCGATTGGCGACAAGTTTGAAATGAAAGACAAGATCAAGGTAGGCGATAAAATCGCCAGCCTGGTGTCGCTTTCTCTCACCCCCCTCAAGATCAACAAGATCAAACAAGTGCTGCTCGATAAAGATCAGGTGGAGATCGAAGGTCAGGCCATCCTGTTTAGCAGCGGTATTTATGCCAAGCTGCCGGACGACATGGACGAAAATCTGGCCCTCTCGGTTCTGGATGTGGCAGGAGCTCCCGCTCAGGTGGAAAGGCTGGTGAAACCAGGTGACACGGTTGTGATCATTGGAGCCAACGGTAAAAGCGGTATCCTCTGCAACGCCGTGGCCAGAGAACGGGCTGGAATATCCGGCAAAGTGATCGGCGTGGTGCGCAATCAGAGCTACGTCCCCACCTGTCTGGAAACCGGTTGCCATGAAGTGATCATTGCCAGCGCCACCGATGCCATCACCATCCAGAAAGAAGTCTCAAGACTCACCGATGGCAAGATGGCCGATGTGGTGATCAACGTGGTGAATGTGGAAGATACCGAGCTGCCCACCATCATGGCCTGCAAGGATCGCGGCATTGTCTATTATTTTTCGATGGCCACCTCTTTCACCAAAGCAGCTTTGGGCGCCGAAGGGATTGGCGCGGATGTGGATATGATCCTGGGAAACGGCTATGCCCACCATCACGCCATGATTTCTATCGACCTGCTACGTCGCAACCCTGTGCTGATGAAACTCTTTAAAGAACGTTATACCGATTGAGGGAGGATTTATGAACCCCGCGAAGATTTCTGGCGAGCGGGAGCTCACCATACCTATTCGCAGTATTGCCACCGATGCGCAGTGGCAGGACTGGCACTGGCAGCTCCGCAACCGCATCACGGATTTTGACACCCTGAGCAAATATATCAAGCTGCTGCCGGATGAAAAAGCCGTGGCCGACAGTTCCGTCTTCTCATTCCGCATGGCCATCACCCCCTACTATCTTTCGCTGATCGATCCCTCCAATCCCAATGATCCGGTGCGCCTGCAGGCCATCCCCAGAATCGCGGAAGGCAATATCAGCCATGTGGATATGGCCGATCCTCTGCATGAGGATGCCGATGCTCCGGTGCCTGGAATGACGCATCGCTATCCGGACAGAGTGCTGCTGCTGCTCACCGATCAGTGTGCCATGTATTGCCGTCATTGCACCCGCCGCAGGAAAGCCGGTGAACATGATGCCCCCATGCCGCGTGAAAACGTTGACAAGGCCATCCAGTATATCAAAGAGCATAAAGAAGTTCGCGATGTGATCCTCAGCGGTGGGGATCCCCTCACTTTGGGAGATGAACGTCTCGATGAAGTGCTGGGCAAGCTGGCTGAGATCGACCATGTGGATATTGTCCGCATCGGTACCCGCCTGCCCGTCGTGCTGCCTCAAAGGATCACAGACAGTCTCCTGGGCGTGCTGCGCAAGTATAAGTTTGTGTGGCTCAACACTCACTTCAACCATCCCAACGAGCTGGCGGAAGATAACGTGAAAGCCCTGGCCCGCCTTGCCGAAACCGGAGTGGTGATGGGCAACCAGAGCGTGTTGCTGAAAGGCGTCAACGACCACGTGGACGTGATGAAACAACTGCTGCACAAGCTGGTCCGCAATCGCGTGCGTCCTTACTATATCTATCAATGCGACCTTTCAGAGGGCATCGCTCATTTCCGGACCCCCATCGCAAAAGGCATCGAAATCATGGAATCCCTGCGCGGCCACACCTCCGGCCTCTGCATTCCCACCTATGTGGTGGACGCTCCAGGTGGTGGTGGCAAGATCCCCGTGATGCCCAATTACATCATATCCCAGATGCCGGGCCGGGTGATCCTGCGCAATTATGAAGGCTTTATAACTTCCTACACCGAGCCTGGATACGAAGCTCAAAAAGATGATAACTACCGCGAACTCTGCCCTGAAGAACGCCGCTCCAGTGATGGCGTCATGAGTCTGCTGCGAGGCAAGAAAGTCTCCATCGGACCGGCCGACACCAGACGGAATCTGCGGCGTAAACAATAATCTCGTAACGCGTAACGCGTCACGGGTCACGTTTCACAATGAGATATAAGACCATGAGAGATGATTCAACGCTTGAGCCGCGGGTATCGCGTAACGCGTAAAGCGTAACGCTTAACGCCTATGAGCTTTGCCTGGATTTCCGACGATGGCGTGAGAGTGATCGCCATCGTCGGAATCTGCAAAAACGCCGGCAAGACTTCTCTTTTGAACCATTTGCTGAGGGCCTGTAGTGATAAAAACGCATACGGGGACGTTTTCGAATCCAAGATCCGCTTCGGAGTTTTTTCCACCGGCATCGATGGTGAGGAGCGGGATAGCGTGTTCAACACCGCCAAACCTGCCGTAAAACTCCCTGCCAACACACTTTTTTGCTGTGATGCCATGGCCCTGGACTCCCTGGGTGGAGAGGTGGAGATTCTGGCATCGTTATCAAACCCCCAACGCCCTTTGTGGATAGCCCGCAGCCTCTACAGACTGGATACCATGATCACCGGTCCCGCTTCAGTAGTGGACCAGATTGAGCTCAGCCGGCAAATGCTTGCTCTGGGAGCCGGAAAAATCCTGGTGGATGGTTCTTTGGACCGTAAATCCATCGCCCTCAGCCCAGATGTAGATGCCGTGGTCCTGGTATTAGGCGCTTCATATGGAAATCCGGCTAAGCTGGAGACGGAACTGAAACGCTTGTTGCGGTTGGCCGCGTTGCCGGTTTTCGACACCGGTCCGGACGAGTATAAGCTGCTGCTGGGCAGCGACGAACTGCTCACGAGTGATGGGCGTACCTGGCAGAGCACCAGCCTGCAAACCCTATCCGGCAAAGAATCTGAACTGGATAAAATGCTCAGAAACAACCTCAGTTCCAGCCGACTTTATATCCCCGGGGCCGTCACCAACAGCAGTCTGGACGCGCTGTTAAGCCTGCTGCCCAAAAGACCTTACACCCTCGTCCTGCGTCATCCCGATTGCCTGAAGCTGGATATATCGTCCCTGCAAAAGCTGGCTGAGCGGGTTGAGCTAACGACACTTATTCCCTTCAGGCTCAAAGGCTTTGCCATCAACTCCGAGGGAGTGGGCCTCGCCAGTGAAGACGCCGCGCGCTTCAGGTCACGGCTCAGGACCAGTTTCCCCCAGCTGGACCTGATAGACATTATGGAATTGACACATGCTTGAAAGAGATAAACTTACGACCACCACGGTAAACCTGGGACTGGGGGCAAACATCCTGCTCTCCTTTGCCAAAACGCTTGTCGGAATCCTGGGTCACTCGTCAGCTTTGCTGGCAGACGGCATCAACTCGTCTTCCGACGTGGTCTATTACGTTGCCGTAAAGATCTTTATGCACCAGGCCCGCAAACCTGCCGACGCTGAACACCCTTACGGACATCGTCAGTTGGAGACCATCTCCGCCATCGTGGTGGGCGCCTTTATCCTCACCACCGGGATCGCTATCTTGTGGGACAGCATCAACAAGGTCTTTGACCTGCTAAGTGGATACACCGTAGGGCGTTCCGCTTCCATACTGGCCCTCTGGATAGCCATCGGGACCCTGGCTTTGAAGCTCTACCTTTACCACTTCACGCGCAGGACCAGCAGAAGGATCAACAATCCCACCATCCGCGCCCTGGCAAACGATCACCTGAACGATATCATGGCATCCCTTGCGGTGATCATTGGCGTGGTTTTGGGCCAATTGGGATATTTCTGGATGGACCCGGCGGCCGGTGCAATCGTGGCCATCTACATCATCAAGACTGGAATCGGGATCATCATGGATTCCTCGGGAGAGCTGATGGACAGCGTCCCAGACCCCGAATTTGGTAAACTCGTCCGTTCTCTGGCTTTGCGGGTGGAAGGTGTCCGCCGCATTGAAGAGCTTGGCGTGCACCGCTTTGGACCTTACTTCACGATCAATATGACCATCGGTGTGAATGGTCGGATCGCCGTTGAGGAGGGCCACAAAATCGCCCACAGCGTGGAAGCCGCGCTCCTGAACAACTTCGACAGCTCCCTTCGCAGTGTCCACATCCATTATCATCCGGCTGAGCTGACAGAATCAAACCCCATGGAGAAATCATGAACCCTGGCAGAAATATCTTGTTGGGCCTCGTGCTGTTTGTGCTACTGGGCTTCTCAGTTTACAGCGTTTTCGATCCGGACCGGCCTCACAGAGCTAAGACCCATCATATCAGCACCGGACAGGACAGCCTCAAGACCGATCCCTGGATCGTGGAAATCGTTCCGGACGGTGGCAGCCTGTTTGGTATCATGGAAAAGCATCAGATCCCCTTGAGGGAGATCGCCACCGTCACCTACCAGTTTAGCGATTTTATCGACGTCTCCACGATCCAGCCAGGCGACACTCTCAAATTAAAACTCTCTCCCTCAAAGGATAAGATCGAAGCGATGACCTTCGTCCAGGAGCCCACCATTCGTCATCAGTTCATCGTGCAGGGCGACAGCCTCGTCTATAATGAAGAAAAGCTGCCCGTACAGGAAGAGATCAAGCTGCTGGCTGGAAAGCTGGAAGGTACGCTCAGCGCATCTTTGGACAGATTGGGACTGCCCAACCAGGACGCCCAGCAGATCATCAACGCCCTGGAAGCCAAGATCAATTTCCGCCGCGACGCCAAAACCGAGGACGAGTTTCAGATCCTGGCCCAGCTGCGCTACTTTGAGGGGAAGCTCATTCCTGGCGGGAAGGTACTCTATGCTGCCTACCATGGCAAAAAAACCGGCAAGCACGAGCTCTTTCGCTATGAAGATCCCAATCCCAAGTCTGTACTCACGGGCCTCTACGGGCCAGACGGAAAGATCGTGAGGTCCACCAGTGGAGGCGGAGTGGGTTATCCCCTGGGATCTATCCACGTGAGATCCAAGTTTGGACGTCGCATTGATCCCGTTTATGGCCATTGGGCCATGCATCAGGGGGTCGATTACAAGGCTTCTTATGGCACACCGGTGATGGCTGTGGCCAATGGCACCGTCACGGAAGCCCATTACGCGGGCGGTTGGGGAAACCAGGTGAGGATCAAACACCCCAGTGGCCTGACCAGCCAATATGCCCATCTTTCTTCTATCGCCGTGCGCAGAGGTCAAAGCGTCAATAAAGGTCAGGTGATCGGCAGAGTGGGCAGCACCGGAAAATCCACAGGCCCCCATCTGCATTTCGGCTTGATGAAAGGCGGCCAGTGGATCAACCCCACCAATCTCAAAATGGTTGCCTCCGAACAGCTTACCGTGATCCAGCTCAAGGATTTCACCCGTCAGCGTGACCTTATTAAAGCACAATTGCAACAGTATCTCAATCCTCCGGCCCCCGTCAGTGCTACAGTCAAAACCTGATAAATCAGGCTACGAGTATCAAAGGACCGGCCGCTATTTCATCCAGGTGGCGGGTTCGCTGGAGCGCCTGGCCAGAGCAGAGCTGCTCGATCTGGGGGCTAATATCCACACGGAAGTTCCCCGGGGATTTTTTGTAAGCTGCAATCTGGAAACTCTTTACCGGATTATCTATACATCCCGGCTGTGCCAGAGAGTGCTGGCCCCACTGGTCAGTTTTGCCTGTCACAGCGAAAAATATCTGGCTCGCCAGAGCGCGTCCCTCCTCGACTGGACCTCGCTGTTTGAGGTGGATTCCAGCTTTGGCATCGATGTCAACCTCTCTGGCAGCAAGATCAAACATTCTCTCTATGCGGGACAACTGGTCAAGGACGCCATTTGCGATCAATTTCGCGCCCAATCTGGCAGAAGACCGGACTTTAGGACCACGAATCCGGACATCAACTTCAACCTCCACATCAAGGACAACTATGCCACCCTCGCCCTGGACCTCAGCGGCAGCATGCACAAGCGGGGATATCGCTCAGGCCCATCTGACGCTCCTCTGCAGGAAACACTTGCCGCGTCGATAGTTAAGCTCAGCGGTTGGGACGGCCGGAACCCACTTTCAGACCCCATGTGCGGTTCCGGAACGCTGTTATGCGAAGCTCTGATGAGCTGGTGCAGAATCCCAGCAGCTATCTTGAGGGAAAACAAATACATCGAGCGTTTCCCAGACCACGACCCCAAGCTCTGGAAAGAGCTGCGCGCCCAAGCCAATCAAGCCATGCGTGAGCTACCGGATGGATTGATCAGCGGTTCTGACGTCAGTGCAACGGCCCTGGCGGTGGCGAGAGCTTCTCTGGACAGACTGCCCTACGGCAGAGGCGTAAAACTGGTCAAATCACGCTTCCAGGAGCTTCCATCCCAGGCGGGGCGCTGTGTGATCACCAATCCACCCTATGGGGTTCGCCTCGAAGAAAGCGCTTCTGTGGCAAAGATATACAACGATCTGGGCGACTGGCTCAAACAGCGCTGTCCATCCTCGGAAGCCTATATCCTCTGCGGTTCAGCGGACCTGGCATCTCAGCTTCGCCTCAGGGCCTGGTGGAAAAAGTCCCTCAAAAACGGCGATCTGGAAGTGAAGCTGGCCAAAATCCTGAT
>JAGOIY010000101.1 GCA_017995405.1 Candidatus Cloacimonadota bacterium | reverse complement strand
ATGGAAGACCTGCGCGATCACCTGCTCTGGGACCTCAACCGCGAGCTCACAGGGCTCTACAGACAGATGCCTCCACAGCAGATTCCCGGGATTATCGATTCCGTCTATCAGGCCCTCGAAAGCTTCAAGGACAGCCATCTCTCCATCGTGCTGGACTGCCTGCTCAGCATCGGCAAGACGGTGATTTCGGCCGGAGATCCGGCTCACGTGGCCCACTTTATCCAGCAGCTCAATTTGCTGCCCTTCACCGGACCCGGCGAAGTCCGCATCCGGGAAGACTGGCAACTCGATATCGACAAGAACCACATCAAACACATCCGGCTCTGCATGGAGCTGATCGCGATCAACCCCACGCTCTGCAAAGACTTGCTGGCCTACCTCGTGATCAATGTGACCCGCTATGGCATCTTTATCTCGGACGAAGACCTCTTTCAGAAGGACGTCTCCGCTCTCCTCAATGCCGATATCAGGCCCGTCTTCATTCAGCTCAAGCACCTGTTGAGGCAGTTTCCCGTCTTTTACAGCGAGATCGGCGCCGAAGGAGAGATCCGCGATCTGAGCACCGAACTGGATGAACTGAGCCAGCGTCGCGACCGCCTCATCCACTTCCTCCGCAAACAGGTGCACACCGAGAGCAACAACACCCACATCGGCCTCTGCGCCTCCATCCTGGACTATTGGACCGATCTGGACGCCGCCAAGCTGGCAGGCCTCATCCCATCGGACGTGCTGCTCTATCTGCAGGAGGGGGATGAACTGCTGGAACATCAGCGCGATGCCGTCAATGCCTTTCTGAAGGACTCCGGATACAGCGTGACGGAACTGCTCAGCCTCTCGTGGCAGAGCCTGGAGCGCGCTTTCAGCGGCCAGAGCGAAGATTTTGGCCTCAAACGCCTGCGCCTCCTCTGCGGTATCCATCTCTTGCTCAAAGACAAGTATGGGCTGGACCCCTATGACATCGTCAAATTCCTCACCCGCTACAAGTTCTTTGATTCCAAAGAGCAAAACCGCCTGCGCGTCTCTTTGGTGAGGAGAGACTATGATAGCTCTATCCGTCAGCTGCTAGGCTACATAGGCAAGCTTAACAACATTATCCTCAACCCCATCCCCAGCGCCGGATGGGAGAACATCTTTTACAAGCGTCACATCGCGGCCGGCATTCCATCCATGTACGGCAGCTACCGTGAGCCCAAGCTGGAGGCGATGGGCATGGTGTTCAGGATCGAAAACGTGGTGCGCCGCCTCTTTGAAAACACTCTCCGTCAGATCAACCTCAACTATATCAACGGCAAAAACCTGCGCCGCATCGTGAAAGTGCTGGAGCTCTATGACTTTGCCATGCGCCAGGAAATGCTCACCAACGACGCCTACAGCTCCACCGTGGCCATGCTGGACTCCGCCAAAAACATCGCCAACTGCAGTCTGGAGCAGTACATGGACATCTTTCGTCTGCTCAAGGACAGCGTCAACGAGATCCTCAGCGAGTACTATTACCGCTGCTACGATCCGGAACTGAGGCGCAAGACCACTGCCTGCAGCCGTGGACTTGATACCGAGATCGAAGCGGAAGGATTCTATCGCAAGCTGCTCTCGATGTCCTTTATGGTGCAGGGTCTGGACGTCTTTATCACCAACCTGCTGGAGACGCTCAGCCAGATGAAACGCCTCTTCAAGCCTGAGGACGTGGTGCGCCTGATGTCCTATGATCCGGACAAGCTGTTCGTGCATCTGCATGGAGGCAACAGCCACGTGGAAAACCAGGTGGCGCTGGGCTCCAAGGCCTTTTTCCTCAAGCGGCTCTGGCACTTTGAATATCCCATCCCGCCCGGCTTTGTGATGACCACCGAGCTCTACCGCAACCGGGAGGTCATCAACACCCATCCCGATATTTCCGCCGAGTTTGACGAACTCCTGAGGCAAAACCTCGGCAAGCTGGAGCGCTCCACCCGTCTGGAACTGGGCGACCCTCAGAAGCCGCTGTTGCTGTCCGTGCGATCCGGAGCCCCTATGAGCCTGCCCGGGGCCATGGACACCTTCCTCAATATCGGCCTCAACGACCAGATCACTCTGCTGCTGTCCCAACGGCCCAACTATGGCTGGACGGCCTGGGACTGCTATCGCCGCCTCATCCAGAGCTGGGGAATGGCCTATGGCATTGACCGCGATGAATTTGACGCCGTGATGATCCACTACAAACAGCTCCACAACATCCATCAGAAGACCCAGTTCCCGGCAGATGTGATGCGCGCCATGTGCGAAGACTATAAAGCCGTCCTGGCCGCTCACTCCATCGAGCTGGAGCAGGAACCCTTCCGCCAGCTCTACCGGGCCGTTTCCCACGTCCTGGATAGCTGGAACACCGATCGCGCCAAAGTTTACAGACGCAAGCTGCAGATCTCGGATGAATGGGGCACCGCCGTCATCGTTCAAAAGATGGTGATCGGCAATATCTCTCTGGAATCCGGCTCCGGAGTGCTCTTTACCCACGCCGTCTGGCATGACGGGCCTGGCATCTGCCTCAACGGAGACTACACCATCTGCAGTCAGGGCGAGGACGTCGTGGCTGGCCTGGTGCACACTTTGCCGATCTCGGAAGAGCAGGCCAAAGCTCAGGCCCGGCCTGGCGAGCTGTCTCTGGAAACCAGCTTTCCGGCCGTTTACAACCGCCTCCTGAGGCTATCCAGACAGCTCATCGACGACCGCAACTTTCCCCATCAGGAGATCGAATTCACCTTTGAAGGCCCCTCCGAAGACCAGCTTTTCATCCTCCAGACCCGCAACCAGGTGATCCGCAAGGTGCCGGACTATCTGGTGCTCTGCGATGGCGCTTCAGACCTCACCCGCATCGGTTCCGGAATCGGGATCGGCAAGGGAGCTGTGAGCGGCTTGATCGTTGTCTGCCAGGAAGATATCACCCGTCTGAAACCACTGGGCGAGCCCCTCATTCTGGTAAGACCGGATACCGTGCCGGACGATATGGAACTGCTCTTCGAGTGCCAGGGACTGCTAACCGCAAGAGGAGGAGTCACTTCCCACGCCGCGGTGACCGCCACCCGGCTGGACCTGATCGGTATCGTCAACTGCTGGGACCTCAGCGTGGACGAATCCAACTCCTCCTGCCAGATCGGAAGCCTCCAGCTCCAGGCCGGCGATCCCATCACCCTGGACGCCAGTTCAGGCTCCATCTATCAGGGCCGCCAGCCCCTCAAGAGCATCCACGATGTGTTTTGACTGCAGCCTACCTCTGGAGCGTAACCTCTCTGCAAACAAACTTCAAAGAAAGCGGAGAAAGCAGAGAAAACAGAGGTTTTCTTATTACAATGAGACATGAGAATATGAGACACTTCGTAACGCTGGCTTTAGCCGGTCGTAGCACTGACTTCAGTCGGTGCGTGACCACCAGGCTATCTCCCAATATGATATACCTTTATCCCGTCTTGGAGATCAACGCCTCTGGGCGTGCTGGTTGAAGTCCAAGCGGCCCATAAACTTGCTGTCATGCATACTTTTGTTTCGGCCGCTTGAACTCCAACGGGGCCAAATTGCTACGAGTGTACCCATGGGGATCGCATAACGCATAACGCATAACGCTTAACGATAAAAAAAATACACACCAAGGAGACAGACACATGGACCTCAGCCTGAGAAACAAAAAACTGCTGGGCATCAACGGCCTCGGCAGAATAGGCAAGCTCTTGCTTTGGAATCAAATCCACCTCAGACACTTTGACGGGATCGTGGTCAACTGCGGACGCGAAGTGGGGAAAAGCCTGGACGACCTGCTCCAGGTGATCGAAACGGACAGCAGCTACGGCTCTATCCACCGCTTCCTGTTTGGATTGATCGGAAAACAGGCCAATATCAGAGTCCTGGACGCCACCAAGCCGCTCCTGGAGATCGAGGGCATCCCGGTCAAAATCCTCCGCAGCGCCCGCAACCCCAAGGACATCAACTGGCTGAACGAGGGCGTGGGACTGGTGGTGGACTGCACGGGCAGCTTTGTGGACCCCAGCCTCAGCTCGGACAGCGGCAAGCCCTGTCTCAGAGGTCACCTCGACGCCGGAGCCCTGAAAGTGATCTGCAGCGCTCCTTTCAAGCTCAAAAGCGGCAGCAGCTACCCCGCGGACAGCAAGACGATGATCTACGGCATCAACCACCTCGAATACGACTCCCGCCAGCATCACGTCATCTCAGCCGCGTCCTGCACCACCACAGGGCTTTCCCACATGATCAAACCCCTGCTGGACCACGAGGCCACCTCCCGCATCATGACCGCTTCGATGAGCACCATCCACGCCGCCACCAACACTCAGTCCATCCTGGACAGCGTCCCCAAAGCCGACGCCTCGGACCTGCGCAAAACCCGCAGCGTCTTTAACAACATCATCTTATCCACCACCGGTGTCACCAAGGCCCTGGAACAGGTGATGCCCCAGATCCGCAGCATCGGATTCATGGCAGACAGCGTTCGCATCCCCACCTCCACGGTCTCGCTGATCAACCTCAACATCACCTTCCACACAGGTCTGAACAGCCTCGGCGAACCGCTGGTGAACCGCAAACTGATCAACGAGGTCTATCAGAAAGCCGCCCAGGGACCCCAAAAAGACCTGCTGGTCTATAGCGAGCGCCAAAACGTGAGCTCCGACCTGATTGGCAGCATGGCCGCCGTCACCATCGAAGCCCATGAGACCCACACCCGCACCGGTTTCATCACGTTGCCGGCCGAATTCCTCTCTGAACATGGCCTGAGCGCCGACCACGGAGTGGAATTCCCTGTCACCCACGCCAAAATCTTTGGCTGGTATGACAACGAGCTGGGCTCCTACGTCAACTGCCTCTCCCGGCTGGCTAACTATATAGAAGAGAATAGTTTCTAGGGATATCCCAGAACAAAGCGCCGGAGACCTTCTCTGGCGCTTTGCTTGTCAGCGGGA
Organism: Candidatus Cloacimonadota bacterium; assembly: GCA_017995405.1. Taxonomy (GTDB): domain Bacteria; phylum Cloacimonadota; class Cloacimonadia; order Cloacimonadales; family Cloacimonadaceae; genus UBA3900. Next base: position 1,729 of record JAGOIY010000101.1, on the reverse strand, counting down.
TTCTACAGGCCACCATGGGAGGCGTTTTTTTACAATGAGAATGTCAGAAGATGAAAGGGTTTCCCGCATCCCATTACTGGTGCATTGCGGATCGCACCCGCAATGCGATGACCCAGCCAGAAGATCGGCAACGGATTGGTAAACGTCCCCGTTTGCCGTTCCACGGGACGTGCCGACCCCTGGTCCGCGCATTTATTCCCGGCAGGAAGCCTCTCAAGATGAACGGCTGAAAATCAAGTATGGCTAAAAAAGTGCTCTTACCCCTTGAGGATCTGATCAGCGGCGCAGATTTTTATCGGTGGTCTGATCGCTTTCCTTGGTTATTTTCCATGCACCCAGAGATTTGCTGAGCTCCAGATAGGCATTGTACGTCTTGTTGGTATTTTGGAATTGGGTGCTCTTGACAAAATCAACCTGGACCAGACCGTCTGTCAGTGTTTTCATCCTTAAGTCTGACACACTTTGCGAGTAGCCCTCATTCTTACCGGTCAGGAGCTGTTTTTTCAGGGCAACAGCCTTGTCTTTGGTCATGGTTGTGCCATAGAGCGACACCTGTTCCGCGTAAACTGTGCCGAATTTGGCGAGATCTGTGGTATTGTGCGCGTCATTCCAGGCATAAACGGTGTTAAAAACTTCCGTTTGGAGCTTTGAATCGTTACCGGCTTTGGCCTCATCCGTAGTAACAGCCGCGGGCCTGTTGTTATCCACATTGAACTGTCTTTCCTCAATCACGGTGGGAACAGTGTTATAGTATGTGACCTTTTTGGTCCAATCCTTATCTGTATTATACTCATACTTATAAGTGAGTTTGGTGGTCTCATTCCCGGGCGAGACGGTTGTTTCCCCGATTACCAGCCCCAACTCGTTGTATTGATAGCTTTTCGTGGATTGGAGCACCTCTTTTGAGTCATACTCCACAGCTTCTCTAATCATCCCAACATCACTGCTTTTGCTGGCTTTCTTCGGCTCGAAATACTTGTAAGATGTGGCTGATAAGAGCTCAAAACTACCGCCATATTTCTTGAGGTCCGTCAGGTTATTGTCACTGTCGTAGGTATAGACATTTTTACTGATCAGAGAGCCGTCTCCGTCATAGGTACCCTCTTCTGCCAGGTTACCACCTGCGTCATAGCTATACATGATCTTCCAGGCTATGGAGTTATCGGCTTCATACGCGGTTTTTTCGATGTTTTTGCCGCCGTCGTCATATTTGAAGACGGTTCTGGGAGTGCTATATCGCTGCGTGGCGTTTTCATTGATCTCCAGAATCCTCATCTGATCGTCCCGCTTGTACACGAGATGAGTATCCATCTGGCCATCTTCATAATAATGGGTTTCCTCGCTGATGAAACCGTTGTCGTTAAACTGATAATAAACATCTCCGGAAAAGCCGTCTTTGATCGCCTTGCCAAAATTATCCTTTGCATTAAAACTGACAATCCGCATAGATTTCACTTGCGCTCGTATTTCAAGTTTTTGCAGATCAGTGGTTCCAAACTCAGAAACGCCGGCATCTTTCTTTGCGCACCCAGCCACAAAAATCAATACAAACAGGACCAGATAGGGTAACACGCTATTATTTTTCATGTAATCTCCTGATTTGTGCATTTGTTTCTAAACTGATTTCCCTGCGCTTTTTGTCAATTTAAAAGAATCGCGGCGCAATACAATCGCACAGCCCTCCGGGCCACGGCAAACGGGGGACGTTTACCACTCCACTGGCTGGCGC
>JAGOIY010000100.1 GCA_017995405.1 Candidatus Cloacimonadota bacterium | reverse complement strand
CTTCACCCTTCACTCTTCACCCTCCGGATCGGCCTTTTTGCCAAACGGCATGATGTAGAGCGGTTCTTCCTCCCGAGTCATCTGAACGCTGAGGCGCAGCTTGAGATCGTTGAAAGCGCCCAGGGCCACGGTGCCCAGGCCCAGGGCTTCGGCTTGCAGATAGACGTTTTCGGCCGAATGGCCAAGGTCCATACACACATAGCGTTCCCGGCCCCGCTGCTTGTATTTATCTGTGCAGCGGGAAAATACGGCGGAATAGATCAGTGAGGCCGGGGCCTCATAAGCCCAATCCTGATAATAGGCCGCAATGGCCAATTCTTCGTTGAGCAAGCCCAGCCGAACCGGATAGAGCTGGTGTCCCTTCGGCTCGTAGTAGTAATATCCAGGCTCCAGGCCCGTCACGTTCCAGGCTCCCAGATAAAGCTCCAGAGGATACAAAGCACCCGCTGAGGGAGCTGTCTTGAGCCCGCCGCGTAATTGTTTTGAATCCACCGGCATGGAGACTCCATAGGCGGCCCAAAGGATCTGGGATACTTCCTGCAGGCTGAGGGGTTCCTCTTTGTAATAGCGCACCGAACGCCTCTGCTGGAGGGCTTCCTCAACGCTGATCACACCCTTCAGCAAGGGCTCGGGCAGAGCGATGGCGGCCTCTTTGGTGCGTTCCAGAGGCAGGGTAGCGGTCAGGCTGTCCGTCACGGCCTTCGCTCTGAGGTCCAGACGCTCCCAACGGGGATCGTCCTTGAGGCTGGCAAAGACGCCGTAATCTTTGATCCATTCGATGTCCAGCATACCCAGATCAACTGCCCGGCCCAGAGATTGGAAAGCCTCATCGGGTCTTTCCTCGCGGACCTGAAAAGACGCCATCAAAAACATCAAATCAGAGCTATCACCGTGTTCGAGGATGTACTGGCGGGTGAGCTCACAGGCCTGGGCATAGCTGCCTTCGTTGTCCAGGCGCTCGAGTTCCTGATACAATTCCTGCTCCGTCATGGCGCTGAGGCATAAGCTCAGGCAGAGCGGCAGGAGAGTTTTCTCCAAAGGATTCCAGCCTGGCCATGGCTTGGTTCAGGGTTTCTACATCAAAGCTGGCGATGCTTTTGATGTGCTTGCAGAATCTTTGCAAACTGGTCATGTTCATATTCATATCCTCATTACGACAGCATGCTTCTCATGAGTTTCAACGGTTTCGGGCTATGAGATATCCGGGCTTGATGAAATTCTGATTCAACACACACGACGCGGGAAGCTCGTTTTGCCTCCTGCTCGGTATCTAAACGCTGTCAGTAAATATCTTAGTGAAATTGGAGCGGAAGCCAAACGTTTCTTTTGGCAGTCAAATCCTTGCTTCCGCCCCCAACAACTTCCTGCCTGCCAGCCACAGCATCAGGATTCCCCCCAGGGCCAGACACGAGCTCAGGAGGATAAACAGGTGTGGGGCGATCAGTTCGATCCCCAGGCTGTGCCTCACCAGAGTGGCCACATACTTGAGGGGCAGCAGGGTGGATATTGCCTTCATATAGTCCGGCAGCATGGCCGTGGGAAAGAAAATCCCTGCCAGAAAGTGCATCCCAAACATCAGAATGGCGGCCGTGGTATTGGCCGTCTCGGGATTGCGAAAGATCAGCACCAAGAGCAGTCCCAGAGCCATCATACCCAGGGTGGAAGAGATCAGGGTGATAAACAGCAGCAGCCAGTCGACCTCAAAAGATGCCCGCAAAAACAGCAGACTGCAGCCCAGGATGATGAGCAGCGAAAAGACGCTGAGCACCATTCTGGACAGGGTGATCCCCATCACAAAGGAGACCGGCTTCAGGGGTGCCATCCTGAGCTGGTTGAGCACGCCGCTCTTGCGGTAGCGGCCAAACATCGTCACCACGGACATCAGCCCCACGCTGAGGATGCCGATCGAGATGATTCCCGCCAGGGTATAATCCAGCCCGGAGGCCTTCATCTTGCCGGCACTGGTCTGGTGTCTGGAGATCGTGAGCAGAGGCCGCACCTGATTGGAGTGCCTTTCCAGCGCGGCGGTGATGGAAAGCCGGGCCAGCCTCAGTTTGCTTTGGGTGGCCAGATCGCCTTCCTTGTAGAAATACCTCGCGCGGTTGCCGTCATAGCTGAGGCCCAGACGGATATCTCCCTTTTGGATGGCGGCCCTGATGGCAGCGGGAGTGTCGTAGCGCTTCAGTTCCCAGGCCCCGCTCTGGCTGATCACATCTGCCACGTCGGCACCTGCGCTCTGGCAAAAGCCCAGCCAGGTCTTGCGATAGTTATCGTTGTCACGCTGCAGGTTGCCAAAGATAAACACAAACAGCAGCGGGAAAAAGAGGATAAAAAAGATCTCCCCCTTGTTGCGCATGGATTCACGGAAACTGGCCACCACCAAAGAGATAAAGGGTGATCTACGCATGGCCCATCACCTTGCGGAAGCGGAGACCAAAGACGCTGACGGAGATCACCGTCCAGGCCAGCGGTACGGCTATCAGCCAGATCGTGGCCATCTCCATGGTTTGAATGCCCATACCCCGACGCAGCAGCTCCACCAGATAGGTGGTGGGCACCAGATACACCAGCCACTTCACGCTCCAGGGCAAGTCCATCACCGGAAAGAAAAACCCGCCCATAAACATCATGATCTGATAGCAGATCTGCCCGATCACCATCACGGATGATTCCTTGCTGGCTATGGCCGCGATCACCAGTCCAATGGAAATCAGGCTCAGCATGCCCAACAGCAGAGTGAGAAAAAACCCCAGCCCAAAGATGCCGTCCCTCACGCCATAGATAAACCAGGCCATGGCGTAGAGCAGCGTGAGCGAGATCAGCATCGTGATCAGCAGCTTCACCAGATGGGCCGCGAAAAACTCCAGCGGACGCAGAGGCGTGGTAAAAATCTTGCGGTTGGTGCCGGAGCTGCGATAGAAACCCAGGCTGAGCGGGCTGTTGAGCAGCGCCACGGAGAGCATCATCATCAGCGCCACGGAAGGGAAGAGATAGTCCTTGTAGTCCACGCTGCGGCTGGAAGCTGAGCCCGCCACGGCTTGGGTATCGATCCCGATGCCTTTGAAGCCGGGATCGCTGAGGCGCGCCACTTCCAGATTGGCTTTGTCGAAGACCAGCTCCAGGATATTGGCCGCCACCTGGGAGGATTCTTTGCCGCTGATGGAGTGTAGCCGCACGGGAAAGCTCTGGCTGCTGGGGATCAGCTCGCCTCCCAGCTCCGCCACCACGTCCTGTTTGCCACTTTTCATCTGCTCCAGGGCCTCTTCCAGACTGGCGAAAGGGGTGGCCACAAAGGGTCCTTCACTACCGGTGACGGCATCCAGGGTCTTGCTGATGGCCATCGTCCCCACAGCAGAAGTGCTGTTTCTCACCACTCCCAGGTTGAAAGACATGCCTCCCGCCTTGCCATTCCCTCCCAAAACGGCCGAAAGAAACACATAGAGCAGCAGCGGAAACACGATGCTCCAAAACACCACCTCAAACTCCCGGATCTCAGCCAGGAAAAAGCTCCGCGTAAATCTCCAGAAACGCATCTCAATCCCTCAGAGTATGGCCGGTGATGCGCAAGAATACGTCATCCAGGTCGGGACGGCGCACCCGGATGTCATCCAGCTTAAAATCCTGGGCCTGGGCCAGCTCAAACAAGCTTGCCAGGTCTTTGGTCACATCGTCGGTCTGGAGGCAGAAGCCATCCCCCTCGCCATGCTCTATCCCTTGCAGGCCAGACAGTTGCGCTGGAAGCTCGGACACGCCGGGAATCCTGAAACTGATGTAATTCTGGGCCCCGATGGAGGAGATCAGCTCGTCCAGAGTACCGGATGCCACGATCTTGCCGTGGTCCATGATGATGATCCGGTCGGCCAGATACTCCGCTTCCTCCATGTAGTGGGTGGTGAGGATGATGGTCTTGCCGCGTTTTCGCAGCTCCAGCACCGTTTCCCAATGAGACCTGCGGGCCTGGGGATCGAGACCGGTGGTGGGCTCGTCCAGAAAGATCAGGCGCGGATCGTTGACCAAAGCCACAGCCAGGGCCAAACGCTGAAGCTGCCCTCCCGAGAGGTTTTTGACCAGGGTTTTTTCCTTTTCTTCCAGGCTCATCACCGCGATCAGTTCTTTGACGGGCACCTGGTTGGCATAGAGGCCGCGAAACAGCTCAAGCGTCTCTCTCACATTCAGATAGCGGAAAAAGCTGGAGCTCTGGAGCTGCACTCCGATGCGCTCTTTCACCTGCACCTGGGAAGGTCCCCAATTCTCTTCAAAAAAGCCTATCGTGCCGGAATCCGGCTGGCGCAAACCCTCCAGCATCTCCAGCGTGGTGGTCTTCCCGGCCCCGTTGGGACCTAAAATGGCCAGAATCTCGCCTTCCATGAGCTCAATGCTCACATCGTCCACCGCTTTGGTGCCGGCGTAATACTTCTTCAGATTGGCAGCTGTCAATATCGTATTGGGCATCAGCAACTCTCCTGTTTGTTGGGGCAACATTTGAGGCGATGGCGATGGAGTCAAGGGAAATAGTCTTAACCCATCACACGAACCGGTCATGCATCTCAGACAAGCCTGATCCTATCCATCAAAGCCTCAAACAGCTCTTTTGACCAGTTTTGCAGGGCCTGGGGATGAGGAATGAACGGCATTACGTCCTGTCCTGCCTGGGCAAAATCTATCTGGGCCATCCTGTCTGTCAACAGCTTGCGAAACTCAAGCCCTGTCAGCGGTTGGCTTGCGCTATAGTGGCCGCTCTGCCTCAATCTGGCCTCAAGATGAGACAGGCTTAAGCCCACGTCTGACCTTGCAAACCAGATCAGGTCATACCAGTCGCGGCCTTTTACTCTGGATTGCCAGCCTCTGGCCAGAATGGCATGCATCTTGCCAGCAAACAGGTCCGGCAAGGCCATTACCCGCACGTTGAATGGAATGGGGTCCAGGATAAAGAGGCTTTCGCTGGCAAAGCTACAGGGCGGATTGGGATCGATCTCAAACTTGACGCTGCTGATCTCATCCCTATGCAAGCTTTTGAGTGTCAAACGCGGTAGCTCCAGAGCCATAAGCGATTGCAGAGTATTGGCTTTGATAAAGGCCGTCGCGATCTGGCTATCCTGTTTGGCGGATATATCCACCCTGGCCTTGATCCCCCAGGCTTCCAGTTCGCGGCTTACATAGTTCAGATACGACTCCAGCCGGAAGTCCGGTTGGGGACGCAATAGTGAAAAATCCAGGTCTTCAGACCAGCGGTCCAGACCATGCAAAAGCCGGAGGGCTGTCCCTCCATAGAAAGCCGCGTGCTCAAAGAAGCTACCACGCCACAGCCCCAGCAGGCATATCTTTTGAATCAACTCACGCAGGTTTTGGCGCCATGTGTTTGCATCGCTGCCCCGCGTTTGTTGAAAGTATGAACCCAGCGGATGGAGGCTCATGAAAGCAGCTCCATCAACAGCTTCAAATTCTGGCTTCCGGACGCCTTGGCCAGAGGATGGATCAGTTTGATATTCAACTCAGCAAGCCCGCTTTCATCTATTCTAAGATCTTCATAGAGTAGGATTTCCAGGGCCTTCAGGTCTGGCAGCCGGCCTGCCAGATACAGCTTGTCACACAAGGCTTTTTCCGGAGTCGCGATCAGGTAGGACGCGTCGTCTGTCTCCTGTCGCAGGTAGGCCAGGCTGTAATAGGAAGCTTTGACCTGTTGATAGGAAAAGCTGCCGATGGCTGTGTCAAACTGCTTCTTGCGGCCTGTGCACACGGATGTGACCGCAAACACCTGTTCCGGGATCAGCCCATACCTGGCCAGCGCGTAATCCAGAGACACGTAGGAGGGTCCGTAGAGCAGGTTTGCCACCAGCTCCGGGGCGGGAGACCTGCCAAAGAGTTCTGAAAGCACGTAAAGGCCACTCTTCAGAGCGATTATCTCTCCCTGGCCGATCAGCCTGCTGATCTTGTTGCGGGGATAGCGATAATCGCTCAGAAGGTCCTTGAGGGCCTGATAATCGAAGGGCTGGTGACGGATATTCAGCAGCTGCTGAGTCATATTACCTCCAGTATGTGGACAATATATCAACATGCTGGCTGTGTGTCAAGCAGAATATTTATGCCATAAGTGGCTGTTGAATAATCAGTGTAATTGTCTTTCGAGCTTGTGCGATAACTCTGATTTCATGTGAGATTGAACAAAGCACAGCTTCTTTGAGACCGTTGAAAAATCTCTATCACTAGCTTAAGAGCTTGTGCGAAAACTGGCATTTTGAGTTCCGTAGGAACGGTAGTTTAGATAGATACGCGTGCTCCTATCAATAATTGGAGTCCCATCGGGACGGCAGTTTAGATTAGACCAGTACGATGATAATGAGTTATAATTATACGCATTTATCTATCTAAACTGCCGTCCCTACAGGACTCATCTTTGTTTGGGACACCGGATCTATCTGAAATGCCGTCCCCTACAGGACTCAGGCTGTTGACAAAGTATCAAATCAGATAGAACGCAGATGACAGGATGACACGATCATCAAGATTCCGGACATTGTAATAGGCTGTATGTCAGATCATTACAAGTGACATCCATTCCTCTGTTCCTCTGTTTTAAAAAGAAAAGACATCAAGGCGTCCTAAAGTCATTAATCACATGGTTATCTGTCATTTCTATTACTTTGTTGGTTATTCCAGTAATGTTTTCTCGGTTTTGGA
>JAGOIY010000099.1 GCA_017995405.1 Candidatus Cloacimonadota bacterium | reverse complement strand
CCAGCCCAGTTTTTGTGCTTTTCCACCAGGTTGTCCAGCACCCGGTGCATGATCACCAGCAGCAGGCCAAACTGGGTGTTTAGCGAGACGGAGATTGCCAGGGCGGTGCCAAACTTGTCCAGAGGCGGCAGCATCTGATGTTCCACGAGGTATGCCACCATGGCGGTGTGGCCTTTGAAGGCGTATTTGATACCCACGGCCAGGATGGCCCACACGATCATCTTCCAGAGCGTGAGGGCAAAGCTGAAGGGATACTTGAAGCTCTTGCGGATGATCCATTTGGAGACGATCTCTCCCAAGGTGCCCAGGATGGCAAACTGGATCATGGCGGAGATGATCGGATAGGCTGTGACCCATTGCACGTAAGCACTCAGGAGGGGTCTGATGACTTGATTCATGATGTGTCCTTTATTGGTTTATTTCTCATCCAGGGTGAGGATCCCATCCCAGTCTTCCGGGGGATTTTTGATCAGCCATTGGCAGCGTTCCAGCATGGTGAGGCTGGGCTTGTCGTTCAGAGGCGGAGCGGCAAGGCGCTCAAAGATGGCGGCGGCCTTCGGAAAATCTTGTTGTCGGTAAAGCTCCAGAGCTCTGGCGAATTCATCCAGCCAAGCATAATCCGCCATGTCTATCATGTCCAGTTCCTCGATCAGCTCATAGATGCGGGTGGCTTCATGCTTTCCCTTGACTCTCAGATAGTCCAGCTCCCTGCATAGCATCTTATCCTTGACAAGCTGGAAGGTGCTGTCGCTGATAATGATATGGGTCTGGAACACTTTGTTGACACCCTCCAGCCGGGAGGTCAGATTGACGGGGTCACCAATGGAGGTGTATTCCATCCTACGCTCGCTGCCGATGTTTCCGCTCACCACTGTACCGGAATTGATCCCCAGGCGAGTGTTGAGATGAAAGTGCTGGGCGGGTGTAAGCTCTTTCAAGCCCGCGAAAGCGAGGCTGTATCTCCGGTGCGCCAGAGCTGCTTTGCATGCCAGCAAGGCGTGATCCTCTCTGGGAATGGGAGCTCCGAACACCGCCATCAGTCCATCGCCGGTGTATTTGTCCAGGAGGCCGTGGTAGTCCAGCACGCTGCCGGTGAGATCCCGAAAGTACTCATTCAGATAGCTCACCAAGTCCTGGGGAGACTTCCCCTCTGAGAAGGTGGTGAAGTTGTATATATCGCTGAACATCACGGTTACATGCAGTTCCTCTCCTCCCATGGATACCAGCTCGGGGTTATCGACGATGCGTTTCACAAGGTCGGGATGCAGATAGCGGTCGAAGACCCGGCGCAGCTCTTTTTTGTGGCGGCCTTCCACGGTGTAGCTGAGGCTGAGGGTAAAGAGCCAGGAGATCAGCAGCGCTCCCAGGGTGGAGCTGTAGTTGAGCGCCAGTCTCTGGCTGCCAAAGAGCAGGATGCTGACGCCCGTGAAGACCAGAATCACGATAAAGGAAGAAACCGAGGCCAGGGCCCCTTGCAGACGCGTGACCAGCAGCATCACCAACAAGCTGAGCAGGAAGATCAGAAGCAGGTCTCCCCAGGCGGGCAGAAAGCTTACAAAGTTGCCGCCCAACAGATTGCTGAGCTGAGTGGCCCACACTTCCATGCCTGGCATGCCCCAGGTGTAAGGACTGGCTTTGAGATCTTCCAAACCGCTGGCCACTGCTCCGATAAAGACGTTGCGGTCCTTGAACCATCCCTTCGCGCGGGGGGGATCAAAGCCATTCCTTTCCGCCAAAGCGCACTCCAGAAGCTGGCTGAAGGGGATGTAACGAAACACACCATCAGGTCCGGCGGGGCCATGCCAGTTCAGATACATGCTGCCATCCGGAGCTTGGGCTTGAGCCAGGATCAACCGCTGCTCCGTGGCACTGTCTCTTCCAATTCTGTAAGCGGCCAATGCCAGGCTGGGACAGTAGCCGTCTTTGTATCTATAGATCAAGGGGATGCGACGGATGGTGGAGTCGTCTCCGCTGGCCAGATTGATGCCTCCCAGATGAGCGACCCGGGCAAAAGGAGGATAGGGTGCCAGAGCTCCCTGCCAGGTAATCAGGTCCGGATAGGGATATGTCGGTGGGAAGGCAGCGGGATTGATGCTGGCGCTGTCTCCGACAGTGGGATAATGGGTGAAGGTGACGGCCAGGACAGCATTGCGGCTGGACTCAATGGCAAGCGCGAAATCCTCGTCCGAAAGGGCAGGGTCAATATCTCCGCGGTCCAAATCGGGATCCTCAAAGTTGATGTCGAAGATGGTGGCGCGGGCGTTTTCACCGGCTAGGAAACTGGTGACGAGACCATAGTACTGCCGCGGCCAGGGCCATCCCATGTTGAGCTCGTCGCGCACGTATTTTAGGGAGGCATCGTCGATAGCCACCATCACGATGCTGGTGTCGGCCTTGGCGGGTTGGGGGGTGATCACAAACCGCAGGTCCATGCTGCCCAGTTCCAGATTTCGCATCACGCGGGTGTCGCTCAGAGCGTACATCAGCAGCGTGAGCAGGGCCGCCATGATCACCAGCATGGACCAGTGCTTGTAGTGTCTTATATACCAGCGCAATAGATGCTGTGGCATAGTGAAACCTCCCTGGCTATCGCGTCACGCGTTACGCGTAACCTATCGCAGCAGACTTTGTATCTCGAAATATAGCTTTTGGGCTTCCGTGGCAGCAGCCTGAGCAAAATCCACTTTGGAGGAGGCAAAGATAATGCCCCGGGAGGAATTGATCAGGATGTCCGGGTTTGCTTTGGAGGCGATGGCGTGTTGTAGCACCGCCTGCAGGTCTCCTCCCTGAGCACCAACTCCGGGGATCAAAAACACCCGGTCTGGCAGCAGCGCTCTCATCCTGGCCAGGTCGGCTGTCTGAGTGGCGCCCACTACGGCCCCAAGCCTTTGGGAGGGGAAGCTTTGCATCCACTGGCTCACAGCTTTGTCCATACCCGCTCCGGTAAAGAAATCCGCGGCGGAAGGGTTGGAAGTGAGGGCCAGGGCAAAGGCAAAGCCGATTTCTCTTTTCAGGAGAGGCTCCAATACGTCCGAGCCCATGAGGGGGTTGATCGTGATGGCATCCACTCTGAGCTCGTCAAAGAAGGCGTTCACATAGCCCTGCATGGTGCTGCCGATGTCTCCCACCTTGCAATCCAGGATCACGGGGATGGCATCCGGGATATACTCGATGCTCTTCTTCAGGGCCTCCAGGCCTCTGAGCCCGTCGGCAAGGTAGAAGGCCAGATTGGGCTTGTAGCAGCAGGCATGCTCCTGGGTGGCATCGATGATGGAACGGTTGAATTCCCAGATGGGGTTGGGTGAGTGTTTGACGCAGTCCGGCAGCTTGTCCAGATCGGGATCCAAGCCTACGCAGACCAGTGATCCCTTTTCCAGCCAGCGGGCACGGTATTTATGCCAGAACGATGCAGACGCGGTCCGAGCCATCCGTCTCCTCAAATTCCACTTTGATGATTTCTTCCTTGGAGGTGGGCACGTTTTTGCCCACGTAATCAGCCTTGATGGGCAGTTCACGATGACCGCGGTCGATCAGCACGGCCAGTTGGATCTGGCGTGGCCTGCCAAAATCCATCAGCGCGTCGATGGCGGCTCGAACGGTGCGGCCTGTAAAGAGCACGTCGTCCACCAGCACTATGACGGCATCCTCGATGTCGAAATCGAGCTGGGAGCCCTTGATCACTGGTTGATGGGCAATGGTGGAAAGGTCATCCCTGTAGAGGGTTATATCCAACATACCCACCGGGATCTCCTGGCCTTCGATGAGGCGCAGGTATTCCGAAAGCCGCTGGGCCAATGGAACTCCCCGGGAGCGGATGCCCACCAGACAAATCTTGGCAAGGCCGCGGTTTTGCTCGATGATCTCATGCGCCATACGATGGACGCTGCGTTCCATCTGGGCTTTGTCCATGATCTGGGATTTTATCTGCATCTTAAATCTCCTAATCCGCTTTGATCACGATCAGGGCATCGCCTTTGGCCACCGTGTCTCCTGAGGAGAAAGGTGTGGCCACCACAGTGCCTTTGACCGGGGAGGGGATGTTGTTGTACATCTTCATCGCTTCCAGCACCAGGACGGTCTGGCCCACCTGAACGCTGTCGCCCACCTGCACCTCGTATTTGACAAACATGCCGGGCATGGGGGACGGGATGGGAGTACCTTCTCCTGAAGCCACCGGAGCGGGTTTGGGAGCCTCAACGGCAGCCGGTTTGGGAGCAGGAGCTGGGGCTGGAGCTGGGGCCGCGGTGTGAGCAACCGGAGCCGGAGCGGGAGCGCGTTTCACCACTCTGGGGGCCTCGCCTTTTTCCGCCACTTCCACCATAAAGTATTCGTCTCCGATGAAGATATCGAACTGGCGCAGGCCTTCCGGCTTGTCAGGAGCGGGAGTCTCACTCTTTTCCACCAGCTTGCCGGCCAGGGCTTTTTTGACCAGTTCCTCACGGGCTTTCACCTCTTCCAGGCTGGTGGGCTTCATGTCTTCCGGCATGGGCTCCAGGCCATATTTGATCTTGAGGAATTTCTTGCCGGTGAGGTTGTAGAGCGCCACGATCAGCTCGTCGTCGATGTCTTTGGCCAGGCCTTTGGTCTCTTCCTTCACCTTGGGCATGCCGGGTTCGATCACGTCTCCGGGACGGCAGGTGATGGGGGTTTCGCCTCTGGGATATCCTTTCAGCGCTTTGGCTTGCACTTCGGGATCGATGGGCAGGGTCGTCTTGCCGTAGAGGCCATAACAGAGATCTTTGACCTGCTCTGTGATGCGGGCATATTCACCATCTTTTGTGTCGAAGAGGGCGTTGTTGACGGCCTGGATACCCACGATCTGGCTGGTGGGAGTCACCAATGGTATCTGTCCCAGCTCTTTACGCACCTTGGGAATCTCGGCAAACACGTCGTCGAGGCGGTCCAGATTGTCCATCTGACGCAGCTGGTTCACGAGGTTGGAAAGCATGCCGCCAGGGGTCTGGTGGATGATGACGTCGGTATCGATGATGCCGTATTTGGTGTTGTCCGCGAACTGGGTATATTTGGGGATGTCCTTCTCCATCTCTTTGGAGATTTTATTGAGCAGCTTGATGTCGAAACCGGTGTCGCGGTTGGTGCCCAGCAGGCTGATAACCAGCGGTTCCACAGCAGGATGGGAGGTGCGGTAGGCATAGGGTCCCAGGCAGGTGTCGATGATGTCCACTCCGGCTTCGATGGCTTTAAAGAGGGCCAGATCACCCATACCGCTGGTGAAGTGAGTGTGCAGATGCACCGGGATTTTCACCGCGGCTTTGAGGGCTTTGACCAGATTATAGGCGTCGTAGGGGGCTACCAGACCTGCCATGTCTTTGATGCAGACGCTGTTGGCACCCATCTCTTCCAGTTGTTTGGCCTTGTCCACATAGTAGGCGGTGTTATAGATTTCTCCGCCCATGCGCTGTTCGGTGAGGCTGTAACAGATGGTACCCTGGAAGTGTTTGCCGTTTTTGAGGATGATCTTGACAGCGGTCTGGAAATTCCGGAAGTCGTTGAGGGCGTCGAAGACGCGGAAGATGTCGATGCCGTTGTCGCAGGCGCGCTGCACGAAGGCTTCCACAATATCGTCCGCGTAGTTCTGATATCCCACCAGGTTCTGGCCACGCAGCAGCATGGAGAAGGGGGTTTTCTTGAGGTACTTTTTGAGGGTGCGGACGCGCTCCCAGGGATCTTCACCGAGGTAACGGTGCATGGTGTCGAAGGTGGCCCCGCCCCACACTTCCATGGAATAATAGCCCACCTGGTCCATCAGCTCGGCCACATGCAGCAGGTCTTCTGTCCTGCCCCGGGTGGCAAAGAGGGACTGGTGGCCGTCGCGGAAGCTGAGGTCCTGAATCTTGATGGGATGGGACGCTTGGGGGCGGTCGGCCTCATAGCGCATGGCGGTCATTTCGAGGATGCCGTGCTTGTCCATCTAATATACTCCTTTTTTATCTAAATCATTTGTCTATATGGAACCGCAAACGTCCCCGTTTGCGCTTCTGAACTCATCTCGTTCTCTTGATGATTCTGCGTTGGGTGATATCTCTATACTGCATGGTCTGGCGCGCTCCCCAGCTTTGCCAGGCCGTCTGAATCTGGGGCTCGGGACGCTCCACAAAGGGAGGCTGAGTTTCCTCAGAGACGATAGCCATCACAGCGGAGATGGCGGCCAGTTCTTTCTTGTCCATCATCTTAGAAGGTCCTAAGCGGGGATGTTGCCGTGCTTTTTGGGTGGCAGGGATTCGGATTTGCTGGAGAGGATCTCCAGGGCGTCGATCAGCCGGGCGCGGGTCTCGGAAGGCACGATCACGGCATCCACATAGCCACGGGAAGCGGCCACGTAGGGGTTGTTAAATTCTTTTTCATAGATGGCGATCATCTCAGCCCGCTTGGCTGCCTTATCCTCGGCTCCGTCTATCTCTTTGCGGAAGATCACGTTGGCAGCTCCCTGAGCGCCCATCACGGCAATTTCAGCCATGGGCCAGGCAAATACCATGTCGGCTCCCAAGTGCCTGCTGCTCATAGCGATGTAGCTGCCGCCATAGTCTTTGCGGGTGACCACGGTGAGCTTGGGCACGGTAGCCTCGCTGTAGCACCACAAGAGCTTGGCGCCATGCCGGATGATCCCATTCCATTCCTGATGGGTGCCGGGAAGGTAGCCGGGAACGTCCACCAGGGTGAGCA
>JAGOIY010000098.1:5162-6833 GCA_017995405.1 Candidatus Cloacimonadota bacterium | reverse complement strand
CCATGATCGACCGCACCTGCCAGACCTATCCGCAACGGCCAGCTCTGTCCTGGGCCGATGGCGAGCCTGTCACTTATGCCCAGCTTAGGGAGCGGATCGACGACCTGATCGCCATGATGAAAGAATATGGTATCGCCAAGGGGGATCGGGTAGCCATCCTCAGCCAGAACATGCCACAGTGGGGAATGGCCTATCTGGCCATCACTTCCATGGGCGCGGTGGTGGTGCCTATCCTGGTGGATTTTCATGTGAACGAGATCCTGCAGATCATCCGTCATTCCGGTGCCAAGATGGTGTTTGTCTCCTCGGCCCAATATGAAAAGATCGGCTATTCGGACCTGGAGCCCATGCCGCAACTGGTGTTGATCGACAACTTTGAGCCCGTCACGGAGCCCATTCCCAAAGACATCCTCAAAAATATCCTCCAGGAAGGGCAAAAACAGCTCAGCATCCTGCGCAAGAAAGCCCTCAAAGCTGTGGGACTGATGAACCAGGAGCCTGAGGAACAGGACCTGGCCGCGATCATCTACACTTCCGGCACCACCGGAAACTCCAAGGGCGTGATGCTGAGCCACAAAAACCTGGTCTATGACGCTCATATCACTCTGGGCATCCAGATGGTGGACCACAACGACCGCCTCATCTCGATTCTGCCCCTGCCTCACACCTATGAATGCACCATCGGCTTCATCATTCCCATGATGCAGGGTGCCTGCGTATATTATCTGGATAAACCCCCTACGGCCAGAGTTTTACTGCCTGCCATGCAGAAGATCAAACCCACCATGATCCTCACGGTGCCGCTGATCATTGAAAAGATTTTCAAGGTCCAGATCCATCCCCAGCTCACCAAAAACTTGCTGATGCGGGAGGCCTATAAGACGCCGCCGTTGCGCAAACTACTGCACAAAGTGGCCGGCAAAAAGCTGATGAAGACCTTTGGCGGAGCTCTGCATTTCTATGGCATCGGCGGAGCGCTGCTGTCTGAAGAGGTGGAACGTTTTCTATTTGAAGCTGGCTTCCCCTACGCGATTGGCTATGGCCTCACCGAAACATCTCCTCTGATCGCGGGCTGCTCGCCCTCCGTGGTGAGATTCCGCGCCACGGGAGTGATCCTCGAGACTCTGGATGTCCGCATCGCCGATCCCGATCCCAAGACGGGTATCGGAGAAATCCAGGTGAAAGGCGATACCGTGATGCTGGGTTATTACAAAGACAAACAACGCACCGACGTGGTCTTCACTTCAGATGGCTATTTCCGCACCGGCGATCTCGGTATGCTCAAAAAGAAATACCTCTACATCAAGGGTCGCTGCAAAAACGTGATCATAGCCTCCACCGGAGAAAACATCTATCCCGAAGAGCTGGAAGCCAGGCTCAACGAGGACGACGGCGTGCTGGAATCCCTCGTCTATGAATCGGAAGGCAAGATCGTGGGCAGAGTCTTTCTGAATATGGAAGTCCTGGACGCGCAAAACAATCTCAGCAAAATGGGCGCCCCTCACACGGAACGCTTCCTCAGCCGCTACCTGGACACTCTGAGAGACAACGTCAACAAAAACGTGGCTTCCTTCGCCCGTATCCATCGCCTCATTGAGCAGAAAGAACCCTTTGAGAAGACTCCCACCCAAAAGATCAAACGCTTCCTGTATCAATAGGCGTTACGCGTTA
>JAGOIY010000098.1:0-5062 GCA_017995405.1 Candidatus Cloacimonadota bacterium | reverse complement strand
ACGGCGATGTCGGAATGGCCCTTGAGAGCGGCCACCACTGAGGTTGCCAGCTCCGGAAGGGAGGTCCCCACCGCCACAATGGTAAGCCCGATCACCTTTTGCGATACTCCCAAAGCTTCGGCCAACAGCACCGCTTTATCCACCACCAATCTGCCGCCCAGCACCAATCCTGCCAGTCCTCCCGCAATCATCAGAAGACTCAGCCAGATGCTGTAGGTCTTTACCTCACCGCTTTCAGCCGCTTCGCCACGACTGCTGATCCAGTGAGTGTAACCCAGAAAAACTCCAAAGAGAGTGAGCAGCACCAGTCCATCGGTGCGGCTCAGCAGATTTGTCTCATCCGGTCCGCCCATCCGGTCGTTGACCAAAAAAGCCAGCAGGAGCGTGGCCAGCAGTGAAAGCGGAATCTCGATCCTGAGGCTGTGTTTGCGGATCAGCAAGGGTTTGATGGCGGCCGTCAAACCCAGAATGAAGAGCAGGTTCATGAGGTTGGAGCCGATCACGTTGCCAAACACGATCCCGCCATGGCCCTCCACGGAGCTGAAGAGATTTACCACCAATTCGGGAGTGGAGGTGCCAAAGGCCACCACCGTGAGCCCGATCACGATCTGAGGCACTTTGAGCAGCACGCCCAGAGAAGAAGCGCCTCTCACCAGGCCCTCCGCGCCCAGGATCACGGTCGCGAATCCGCAAAGTAACAACAGCGTTGATAATATCATCGGCAAAATCCTTGAGTTGATCTCGCCAGGTTTGCAGATAAGCCCCAAACGTCAAGAATTAATCCAGGCTGTTTCGGAAACCGCGGCCCTGGTGAGCGGTACGCTTTTGCTTGACATAAACCCGCCCCAAAATTCCTGTGACATAAATTGATGATTTTCATACAGTAAATAGACTACAAGGAGTTATGCTCAATGGCTAAGTTTAAAAAGGCCACCATGGATGGAAACACCGCGGCCGCGCATGTCGCATACGCGTTTGCCGAAGTGGCTGCCATCTATCCGATTACTCCCTCCTCCGGGATGGGAGAGCTTTCCGATGCCTGGGCCGCCGATGGACGCAAAAACATCAACGGCACCACCGTCGATGTGATCGAAATGCAATCCGAAGCCGGGGCCGCGGGAGCCGTGCACGGTTCTCTTTCCGCGGGTGCTCTCACCACCACTTTCACAGCCTCGCAGGGCTTGATGCTCATGCTTCCCAACATGCACAAGATCGCCGGCGAAATGCTGCCCACCGTTTTCTATGTGACGGCCCGTTCGCTGGCCGCCCAGTCCCTCTCTATCTTTGGAGATCATTCGGACGTCATGAGTGCCCGCAACACCGGTTTTGCCCTCATCGCCTGCAACAGCGTGCAGGAAGTGATGGACCTGGGCCTCGTGGCCCAACTGGCCACCATGAAGACCACCATCCCCTTCCTGGTCTTCTTTGACGGCTTCCGCACCTCCCACGAGCTGCAGAAGATCGAAGTGATCGACTATGACACCATGGCCGCCCTCAACGATCCCAGCCTCGTGGAAGCTTTTCGCGATCGCGCTCTGAGCCCGGATCGTCCCAGGGTAAAGGTCGGTCAGCAAGCCCCGGACGTCTATTTCCAGGGACGCGAGACCACCAACCGTCAATACGCCGAAGCCACAGACGTCATCGAGACCACCATGGCGGAAGTGGGAGCCGTGATCGGCCGCGCTTACAAACCCTTTGACTATGTAGGCCATCCCGAGGCTGAACACGTGATCGTGGCCATGGGCAGCGCCTGCGAGACCATTGAAGAAGCCATCACCTATCTCAATGAGAAGCGCGGCATGAAGCTGGGCCTCGTGAAGGTGAGAGTTTACCGTCCCTTCAGCGCCGAACACTTTATCAGAGTCCTGCCAGCCACCGTGAAAAACATCGCCGTGCTGGACCGCACCAAGGAACCCGGTTCCCTGGGCGAACCTCTCTACCTCGACGTAGTGAGCGCTCTCAAGGACCGCAAGGACACTTTCATCACCGGCGGCCGCTATGGCCTTTCCAGCAAGGAATTCACCCCCACCATGGTGCTGGCCACCTATAAACACCTCATGGCCAAAGGCTTCCATGGCTTCACCGTGGGCATCGAAGACGATGTCACCCATCTCAGCCTGCCTTTGGACGAAGAGCTTCACACCGTCCCGGAAGGCACCATCAGCCTCAAATTCTGGGGCCTGGGCTCCGATGGAACCGTGGGTGCCAACAAAAACAGCATCAAGATCATCGGTGACAACACCGACATGTATGTGCAGGGCTATTTCCAATACGACAGCAAAAAATCCGGTGGCATCACCCGCAGCCATCTGCGTTTTGGCAAATCTCCCATCCACAGCCAGTATCTGGTTGCCAAAGAAGACTTTGTGGCTTGTCACAACCAGGCTTTCATCGGTCGCTTTGACCTCCTGGGCGGCATCAAGGAAAACGGCGTGTTCCTGCTCAACAGCTTCTGGGACCGCGACGAGGCCTTCTATCACCTCACCTGCGAAATGCAGCAGGCCATCATCGACCGCAAGATCAAATTCTATAACATCGACGGCCTCAAGATCGCCGAGGAAGTAGGCTTGGGCGGAAGGGTCAATACCGTGATGCAGACTGCCTTCTTCCTGATTTCCGGAGTGCTGGACCGCGATGAAGCCATCCGCCTCATCAAAGAATCCATCAAGAAGACCTATTCCCGCAAAGGCGACGAAGTGGTGAAAATGAATCTGGACGCCGTGGACAAGGTCAACGAAGCCCTCGTCCAGGTGGACGTTCCTGCCACCCTGCCGGATAAATGCACTCCCCGCAAGCAATTGGTGCCAAGTGACGCCAAGGGCTTCGTGCTGGACGTGATCGAGCCCATCATGCGCGAAGAGGGAGACCGGATCAAGGTATCCCAGATGCCGATCGACGGCTTCGTTGAAAGCGGCACCGCCAAGCTGGAAAAGCGTCGTGTGGCTCCCTTTGCCCCACACTGGATCGCGGAAAACTGCATCCAGTGCAACCAGTGTTCCTTCGTGTGTCCCCATGCCGCCATCCGCGCCAAGCTGATCAAGCATGAAGACCTCAAGGACGCTCCCGCCAGCTTCAATACCCTCAAAGCCACCGGTGCCGATGGATATCAATACAAGGTGCAGATTTACATCGACGACTGCCAGAGCTGCCGCGTCTGCGTAAACGAATGCCCCAAAGCCGCCCTCGTGATGAGCCCCATCGAAGACGAGCGTGCCAAGGGCGAACAGGACAACTATGAGTTCTTTGATCGCCTCCCCAGCGATGTGATGGCCACCTTCAAGGAGACCAACGTCAAGGGCAGCCAGTTCAAACAACCCCTGCTGGAGTTCTCAGGTGCCTGCGCTGGCTGTGGCGAAACCCCTTATATCAAGCTGCTCACCCAGCTCTATGGCGACCGCATGATCATTGCCAACGCCACAGGCTGCTCCTCCATCTGGGGCGGAACCTTCCCCACCATCCCTTACGCGGTCAACAAAGACGGCAAGGGCCCCGCCTGGGCCAACAGTCTCTTTGAAGACAACGCCGAATACGGATTTGGCATGCGTCTGGCCATCAATTCCCATCGCAAGCTGCTGAAATTCACTATGGAGCAGCTGATGGACAAAGCCATCGATCCCGCCCTGAAAGAAGCCCTGGGCTATGCCCTGGAACACTGGAAGGACGTGGATGCCGCCGCCAAGGACAATGCCGCCAAACTCAAAGCCCTGCTTCCCGCTGCCATTGAAAAGGCCTGCGAAGGCTGTGCCAAACTGCTGCGCCGCGTGAGCGAACTGCAGGATTATCTGGTGGACAAGTCAGTCTGGGCCCTGGGTGGAGACGGTTGGGCTTATGACATTGGCTATGGCGGTCTGGACCACGTGATGGCCTCAAATCAGAACATCAACATCTTCGTCCTGGATACCGAAGTCTATTCCAACACCGGTGGCCAGGCCTCCAAGAGCACTCCCCTTGGTTCCATTGCCCGTTTTGCCGAAGCCGGAAAGAACACCAACAAGAAAGACCTCGGCATGATGATGATGAGCTATGGCTATGTGTATGTAGCCGCTATCGCCATGGGAGCCAACAAGGTGCAGGCCATGAACGCCATTATGGAAGCGGAAGCCTATCCGGGCCCCTCCATCATCATTGCCTACGCGCCCTGCATCAACCACGGCATCGACATGTCCCAGAGCCAGAAACGTCAGAAGCTGGCCGTCGATACCGGTTACTGGCTGCTGTACCGCTACAATCCGCTCAACCGCCTCCAGGGCAAGCATCCGCTCACTTTGGACAGCAAAGAGCCCAGCCTGCCCGTCACCGAATTTCTCAAAGGCGAACGCCGCTATGCCGGCCTGGAATCTATCTTCCCGGAACGCTTTGAGCAGTTCGAAGGCTGCAGCGAAATCTTCTTTAAAGAGCGCTACCAGCAGTATAAGAAGCTCTTGCAAGACTAAAAATAACTCGAACAAATAACCTACCGCCCCGGGCTGAAAATCCTGGGGCGGTATCTTTTTGAAGAAACGTAAGAACTGCAGCGTTATTGGCTGACCACGGAGTGAGCCCCCAGGGATGGATAGAGCGAATTGCCTCTGGCCCGGCTTACTGATAGCACTTGCCCGGGCTGGGATTATGCTTATCCTGTCTCAAGGGCGTGATCCTTCATGCCTCGTCCGGATATACCTGTGCAAAATAATCCTTTACAGGAGCTTGTTATGGCCGTCAAGAATATCAAACCTGTTCCCGAACTTCTGGGTATGTGGAAGGCAGTCAACCTCGTGTCCTTTTTGATCTTGCTGATCTTTCCCCTCCTTATGTTTGTGTTTGGGGCTCCTCTGGAGCTGAGCTTGGGAGGGCTGTTTCTGCTGCTGGTGCTGTATCTATGCCTGGTGCTTTATATACCGGCCTTTTTCGGCACCCTGGAATACAGTATCTCCCAGGAAGCGGTTTTGCTGCGCAAAGGGGTGTTTTGGAAGCGCCGCACCACTGTCCCCTATGCCAAAATCACCAATATCGACATCACCCAGGGACCGGTCGAGAGATATTACGGCCTCAGCAAGCTGCATATTCAGACGGCCGGGGCCAG
>JAGOIY010000005.1 GCA_017995405.1 Candidatus Cloacimonadota bacterium | reverse complement strand
AAAAAACGAAGCCCGCTATACTATCTGGAAACAGATCTTAGCGGGCTTTTCAAGCAGGACCTGGGATCAGGCGCCCAGTTTGTCGGCAGGGATGGCTTTGCAGACTTTGCAGACCTTGAAGGTCTTGTCTCCCGCCTTGATATCATATAGCAGTTTAACGCCGTCGCGATGGCAGGACGGGCATTCTCCGCGACCGTGGTTGGCAAGGGTTTTGATGCCTTTTCCGCGATGATTCTTGGCCATGATAGCTCCTTTATGGCATGCTTATTAGGTTGTTAACAGCATAACGGTGATTTTGAGCCAGAAAATTCAAGAGTGCCCAGCCGTCAACGATTATTTGGCGGGAGGGCACTCCTGAGGGTGAGAGTTGAGCTGTGAATCTAGCGCGTCAGAACGATCTTGTCATCCAGGGCGGCAATGAAGGCGGCGGTCATTTTGACGGCGTTATCGAGATCGCTGAGAGAGATAACCTCATTGGGGGAATGCATATAGCGGTTTGGAATACCAATCACGGCAGTGGCCGCGCCCGCTCTCAGAGCGTGAATGGCGTCGGCGTCCGTGCCCGTTCTTCCGGGTGCTATCTCTATCTGATAGGGCAGTTTAAGCTTTTCGGCAGCCTGAATGAGCCGGTCTTTGATCACTGGATGCAAGGCCGCCCCGATACTGAGGGTGGGGCCTTTGCCCAGAGCGACGTCTCCAAACACCCGTTTGTCGGCCCCGGGAATATCGGAAGTGAAGGTCACATCCACGGCGATGGCGATGTCCGGTTCAATCTGGAAGGCACTGGTCCCAGCTCCTTTCATGGTGGTTTCCTCACCCACGGAGCAGACAGCGTAGTAGTTGGCCTTGAGCTTCTTTTTGGCCAGTTCCTGCATCACTCTGGCGGCCACATAGACGCCCACTTTATTGTCCGTGGCTTTGGTGACCACGAGGTCTTCGGAAAGCATCTCGAAATGGCTGTTGTAGGTGGCGATGTCTCCAATGGCGACACGCTTGAGGGCATCTTCCCTGCTGGAAGCGCCGATGTCTATCCAGAGGTCTTCAAGCTTGAGCTTGGGGCTGCCTTCCTCACCGCGCATCATGTGGATGGGCTTGCGGCCTATGATGCCGCGCACGAGATTGCCATCATGATAGATGTCCACTCTGAGGCCGGGCAGGAGGTTGACGTCGAAGCCGCCCAGGGTCTTGACATACACATAGCCCTGTTCGTCGATATGATTGATGATAAAGCCGATTTCGTCCGCATGGCCCACCACCATTACTTTCAGCTTGCCGCTGCCGTTCTTGACGGCGATCAGATTGCCGTTGACGTCCGAGCGAATCTCATCGGCATAGGGAGCCATGAAGGAGCGGGCTACCTTCTGGGCGGGAGCTTCGAATCCGGATGGACTGGGAGCGGAAACGAGATCTTTGAAGAATCTGAGGTGTTTTTCTTCCATCCTGTCCTCTCAGCAGTTGTTGGCAGTGCCGGCGGCAAAGGGGTTGAGGGTCTTTTTTACCACCGGTTTCTCATGCGGGATGATGCACAGGAACTTCAGAGTGTCCTCACCGGTGTTGTGAAAAGAGTGTTTCATATTGGGATCGACGTACATAACGTCATCCGCTTTGAAAGCAAACTCGCCGCGTTCGGTGACCAATTTGCCCGTTCCGGCAAGCACATAGAGCTCGTGTTCCCAAGCGTGAGTGTGATGGGGAGTGTGACCTCCGGGCTCCACTTCAAACATGCGCAGAGCAAAGTTGGGAGCGCCATCGCCCTGAGCTATCAGCCAGCGGATCTTGGCACCCTCAGCGCCTTCGGCATTGACGGGCTCGAGGGCAACGTCGTGATAATCGACAACTTTCATTTATTCCTCCATGGTTTCATTATGATAGATGTGCAGATAGTATAAACGCGCCTGCCCGTTCAGGCCATCAGTATCTGGGATAGGCGCTCAGCATCAAATCGCCGTCCAGGTCACGGACTTCAGTGGATTGCAGTTCAAGCGCGCTGTCGATATTGGCTATATCCAGATCGGCAAGAGCGCTGTGAAGACCGCCTAAGAGCTTGGCGCCGTAGAAGATGATCAGCTTGTCAACCAGCTGTTGATTGATGAAGGCCGCGGCCAAAGGACCCGCTGATTCCAGCATCACGCTGTAATATCCCAGCTCGTGCAAGACCCCCAGCGCTTGTCTGAGGTCAAGAAGCTCGTTTTGAGCATCAACACAGGCCAGTTGCACTCCCAAACCTTTGAGCACCGCTGCTTTACTCTGGATAGTGGCATCGCTGGCATGGCTGTGGACCACCAGAAGGGGAGCGGTATCGATGGATTTGATCAAAGCGCTGTCCAGTGGAATATCCAGATAGGCATCCAGCACCGCTCTCAGAGGCTGGCGTTTGATCCTGGGCAGCCGGACCGTGAGCAGAGGATCGTCTTTCAACACGGTAGAAATGCCCACCAGCATCACATCCACTTCCTGCCTGAGTTTGTGGGTGTAAATTCTTGAGCTCTGATTGCTTATCCAGCGGGAGGAGCCATCCGCGGCGGCATACTTTCCGTCCATGCTGAGCGCGCTTTTGAGGATCACAAAGGGCCTGTCTTTCTGGATGCGGCACAGAAAATATTCCAGTTGGCGGCTGATTTGTTCCTTCAGAAATCCCCATTCGACCTGGATACCTGCTTCCCGCATGGATATGATGCCGGGACCGGGAGTGTCTATATCGCGGTTGACCAATGGATTGGGATCTCTGATGCCGAAAAAGACGCGTTTGATCCCTGCCTGGATGATGGCATCGGTGCAGGGGGGGGTCTTGCCATGATGGGAGCAGGGTTCCAGGGTCACAAAGAGATCAGCGCCTTTAGCACGTTTCCCGGCTTTTTTGAGGGCCTGCACTTCCGCGTGATCTGATCCGTAGGCCTGAGTATGGCCACTGGCGATGATCCTGTCATCTTTGGCGATCACGGCTCCCACGAAAGGATTGGGAGAGCAGAGTCCACGAGCTTTTTCGGCTTCCCGGATGGCCTTTTTCATCATCTGATGGATGCGCTGCCGCTCCGTGCTCACGAATAACGCTCCAGGTTCTTGGCGGCCAGTTCATAGCTGGGGTCCAGAGTCAAAATCTCACGCCAGAGTGCTTTCGCGGTTTCGAGCTCTCCCTTGCCGGCAAAGCAGGCTGCCAGATTGTTTTTCACGTTGAGATCATCCGGATGCCGGGCATACAGGTATTCGAACCAGTATTGTGCTTCCAGTGCCCGGTTTTCACTCAGGTTCAGGCTTCCCAGCGAAAAAGCGGGAGCATAGAAATCGTTGTCCAGCGCTATAGAATTGTAATACTCCACTTTAGCTTTATCATACTGCTTTACCAGCTGCCAGTAAAGGGCCAGATAATACCGCAGATCCGCACTATCGGGATAGAGGAACATGTTTCTTTCCAGCAGTTCCCAGGCCCCGGCATCTTTGCCGGCACCCAATTTCTCCGCCAGCGCGGTGTGGAGAGCGTTCTGAGTGTAAAAGAGGCTGGGGTTGCCGTTCAGCTGTTGCCTCAGTTGCCAGGAGCCGTTGATATTGGAGAAGATCAGGGTCCAATCGTGCTTGCGGTTGATCTCCACATACACCAATGCCGTGATGCCGTCATCGGCCAGACCGGCATGAATGAGGCTGTGATGCTTGATCTTATTGAGGATGGGAACGGCGGAGATGATTTCCTGGTATCTCATGCTCAGATCAGGATCGTCCGCCTGATTGACCGTCATCGGCCTCAAAGCATGCCAGTCCAGAACGGAAGCGGCATCCAGATAGCGGGCCGCGATCGTTTCCGGGTCCTCTTTGGCGGTTTCTTCCTGCCTGGGCAGGTGGAGTTTTTCCAAAAGGTAATTCATGGGAAACACGCTGGGATAACGAAATCCACTCAGCCAGTCCAGCAAGCGTCCAGGGTCTTTAAGTGCCAGCGTGGCGGGAGTTTGACCTTCCAGCAGGGTTTGAGGGATATTGGTCCAAAGGTCTATATAGTACTTGAGCGCTTGGGTAAATTCCGTGGCGGAATCAGCTTTGAAAGCTGGGAAGGGGCTATGCTCCTGGTCATCTTTGCGCGGAGCGTAGGCACAGGAATCGGGACAGTGCAGATCGGCCCTCATCTCGTTGCAACAGCGCCAGCCGATGTCTTTACGCTTGCGGGGGCAGGGCCTGAGGGCCTTTTCGTCCCGGCAGATCTTGCAACGGTCGTTTTTTGGCAGGCTCAGCATGGCGGCTCCGGAATGGGGGGATTGATCCGTTTAAAAGCGGAGCGCCGCATCAGTTGGCTGGCCCGGTCGAAATCTGCCTGGCTGTAGGGAAGAGCAGGAGACCAGGTCTGGATGTTCCGCTCCGTGAGGTCAAAGAGCGCCTCATCGAGGTTTTTATAGCTGATGCCCATTTCCGCTTCATCGGTCTGGCCGCTCCAGAGATCGGCACTGGGAGCTTTTGCTATGATTGAAGTCGGGATCCTGAGCCTGGCAGCCATGGCCTTCACCTCAGTTTTGTAGAGGTGACCGATCGGCTCGAGCGCGCAGGCGGAATCGCCATATTGGGTGAAGTAACCCACTAGAAGCTCACTGCGGTTGCTGGTGCCAATCACCAAAGCCCGCAGCGAGGCAGATTGATCGAATAGCACGCACATCCTGGCCCTGGCCATCCAATTACCCCGGCGCAGCTGATCTGCTCCAGGCTCATAGTCATCAAAGTAAGTATCTGTCCAGGTGCTGATTGGGATCACCCGATGCGGAATTCCAATCGCGGTGACCAGTTCCAGAGCGTGAGCCAACGAATTGGGATCGCTAGCTTTATAGGGCAGCATGAATCCCATCACGTTTTCGGGTCCCAGGGCCAGGGCGGTCAGAGCAGCCGAAACTGCCGAGTCGATGCCTCCCGAGAGTCCGATCACCGCTTTCGAAAAGCCGGCCTCGCTAAAGTAGCCTTTGATAAACGCGCTGATCCGCTCTATCTCTCTATCAATGTCGATATTCCTCATTTTGTAAACCTCTTTGGGGATTCCCCTCGAACGGGAAAACCATGTGGTGAGCGGCGAACCGCTACACAGAGGACAGCCTGCGCGCGGACTGCTTTATCGTCAAGCGGAATGTGCGCATCCTAATCGGTTTTACAGGCTATGTCTGAGAATGTATCTTGCCTTGGGGCTTCAGCCTGGATATCTTGTAAGTATGTGATAAGTACACAAACACTCGCTAACAATGGAGATATCATGCAAGATAAACTCAGCAAGATTTATGAACAGATAAAAAAAGCCAACGAATGCAGCCTGGGGCCGAGAGCTTACCGGGACACCGACGCCCAAAGAATCAAGAGCGAGAACGAAGACGAAATGCGCACCCGCTTTGCCGTGGACAGAGACAGGATTCTCTACAGCGGAGCTTACCGGCGTTATCATGGTAAAACCCAAGTGTTTTCTTTTACCAACCTTATCGATGAGGAGATGACCAACCGCAATCTCCACATCGCCTATGTATCCCAGATCTCACGCACGATCGGTAAGTATCTGGGCCTCAACACGGAACTGATCGAGGCCATCGCTTTGGGACACGATCTGGGCCACGCGCCCTTTGGTCACGACGGTGAGAAAGCGCTGTCCAACAGCTGCGTCGAACACGGCATCGGCCACTTTCATCACAACATCGAATCGCTGCACATTGTGGACCATATCTCCCGCAAGGGCAGAGGTTTGAACCTCAGTTTTCCGGTGCGCGACGGCATCATTTCCCACGATGGCGAGGTGCACAACACCCAACTGAAACCTGAACAGGGCAAAGATGAGGCCCGGATCCAGAGCTACATCCTGGAAAAGAAAGCGGGACGTGACTTTAGCTGGATGCCAGCCACTCTGGAAGGCTGCGTGGTGAGGATCACGGACACGATCGCCTATATCGGACAGGACATCGAAGACGCCATCCGCTATAACATTCTGAAGCGTGAAGATCTGCCCAGAGAGGTGACTCAAAGACTGGGAAACACCAACAGCCAAATCATCGATACACTGATAAAGAGCGTGATTGTAAATAGTTATGACCAGGATTGGATAGCCTTTGATGAGGAAAGCTCTTACTACCTGCTGGAGCTCAAGAAGTTCAACTACAAACATATTTACACCGATGACAACGTCAAGAAATCCAACCTGATCATCTATCGCACGATGGGGATGCTGTTTAACATGTATCTGGAAGATATCAAAAAGGGCAATAGGACCTCCAAAGTATTCAAGCACTTCCTGGATCATAAAGTGGACGCCTATCGCGAAGGTTTCAGCCCGGCCGAGCAAGTGAGAGACTTCATCGCCACGATGACAGACCGCTATTACAACGAGGAGATCAAGGACCATTTTCTGCCCTGGAAGTGGTAGATAACTCATTGCAATAAAAGGATACAGAGCGGGAAAGCTCACAGAGCGCGGAGGCACAAATATCCTCCGAAGTACGCTCTGGGCTAAGCGGAACACTTTCGATTCACCTTTGTCCCAAAGATGCAACTCACCAATGTGCAAACCACTCTGCAGTTTCGGCATATCAGAATAGACCAGTTTACAAATCGTTTTGCACCGACCGAAGAGCTTGGCAATAAACTGACGAAACCAGAGACTAACAGAGCCCCGTTGGGGTTCAGGCGGCCACGCTAAGAGTATATATGGCAGCGAGTTTGCGGGCAGCTGGACTTCAACCAGATCACCCGCGCGATCATTGTCTTCGATGTGCTGCACGCAAGTCCAAAGGCCCGTCAGGTATAGAGATAAACGTATAATCTATTCATGGACTTAGAACTCCACAACGATCAAGGTGGTATTTTTACAAGCTTCAAAGCCAGCGTACCAGCCTGTGCAACGGTCGCCATGATTTTGTCCGCATGCTCTGCATCCTTGCGCTTTGATCTCCGTGCCGATTTGGAATCCGATGCTTGCTTCCTTACTTATGGGCCTCATTCCCGGGTAGAGCTCATCCTACTCAAGCCGAACGAGATTGGGGATGGGTAAGCTGAGACTCAGGCAGGGACAGCATAAAGGGATAAGGGCAGGATTGGCGTGATTCATCTCAAGGAGATCATTTCCAGGAATCGTATCCAGTTTCCAGCTTGATTTCAAGCTTAGTCCGCCCTTAATCCTATTACGGACTCATTACGGACTTAGTCCGTAATGAGTCCGTAATAACACCGTAATGCTATTAAGAGAGAATGTGGAGACAACTATTGATGCACCAAAACGAGAGGTGTGAAAAGGGATGGCTGCAGATTTGACTTGACACGGAACAGCAGAAAAAAAAACTGGTCTCACTCGGTGGCGAGATAGCTCAGCCGGTAGAGCAGAGGCCTGAAAAGCCTTGTGTCCCCAGTTCGATTCTGGGTTTCGCCACCATAGATTTGGCGCTTCTTGCGAAGCGCCTTTTTGCTATAAACTATGAAATATCTCCTGCATGGCCTCCGCTTTCCAGTCTGCCGGGATTATGATCTCGCGGAGCGGGTGAGCGCTCATTTGGGTTTAGCCCCATCCAGCTTTCGAATCCTGAAGATCATCCGCAGAGCGGTTGACACGCGTAAACACAACCTGCCCTTTTACGATTTCAGTGTGGAATTAAGTATTGACGCTTGTGTACCCGAACACAAAGATTTGCAGGCAATCAAGGCTGTCCAGACCTCTCAGGCACAAAAACTCGTGGTCCATGATGCTCATCCCTTGATAGCGGGCATGGGGCCAGCTGGATTGTTTTGCGCTCTGGGACTGGTAGAAAACGGCTTGAAACCCATCCTGATCGATCGGGGTGATGTTCTGGATCAGAGGGCTAAAAAGGTGCGTCAATACTGGAGCGGAGATGATTTGGACCCAGAGAGCAACCTGCAATTTGGCGAAGGTGGGGCAGGGGCTTGGTCGGACGGCAAACTTACCAGCAGGTCCAAAGATCCCCTTTCAGAGAGGGTTTTCGAGATCATGACAAGGCTGGGGGCCCCAGCAGAAATTGCCTGGGAAGCACTTCCTCACCTTGGCACCGATGGGATCAGGGCTCTGGTGAAAGCGATCAGGAAGACCTTGATCGAGGCAGGCTGCGAATTTCACTATCGTTCCAAACTCGAGGATATCAGATTGCAGGCAGGGAAGCTCAAAGCCGTCAAAGTAAACGGAGAATGGCACCCCAGTTCCCTGCTCATTCTGGCCCCCGGCAACGCTTCCAGAGACAGCTTCAGAATGCTGTCCGCGAGGGGTGTAACGATGGAGGCCAAGCCTTTCGCGGCTGGCTTCAGGATCGAACAATCTCAGGCCCGGATCGATCTTGCGGTGTATGGCAGCCATAAATGGAGGGAGTTGCTGGGCCCTGCCTCATACAGGCTTACGGATAGGCGAACAGGCACTTACAGCTTTTGTATGTGTCCCGGTGGTATGGTCGTGGCAGCCGCTTCGGAACCAAACACAATCGTATGCAATGGTATGAGTTACGCGGACAGGGGTGCAGAACTCTGCAACTCCGCGATTGTCTGTGGGGTGGATGAACAAATTTTCGGCACTGGACGTTTCGCCGGTATGGAGTGGCAGGAACGGGTGGAAAAAAGTGCCTGGAAACCAGGAAATCTGGCCCCGGCAATCAGAGCCGAAGACTTTTTGAAGGGCAGGATCAGTAACGGCGTTATGACTGGAAGCTATCTCCCGGGCATCCGTCCGGCAGATTTTTCCGCATTTCTTCCATCCACCTTGCTGACAAGATTGCGAGGGGGACTCAGCAGCTTTGCCGCTATCCTGAGAGACTTCAATAGAGACGCGGTGCTGATTGCTCCGGAAACCAGAACATCCTCCCCTTTACGGTTTCCGCGGGACCCGCTTACCATGAGTTGCCGGGATATTCCCAACCTCTTTGTGATCGGGGAGGGAAGCGGCTATGCCGGCGGGATAATCAGTTCCGCGATAGATGGATACAGGCTTGGAAGCAGGTTAGGGTCTGAATAACGATCCCAACAAACCGAAAGTAAATTAAATCTCCATTATGGCAGCTTTGAGTTCTTTATAGCGTTTATCCTGAGAATATACATCAACAATGCGTTTAGATATCAATGTGGGAGAAATGGTTAGATTACTTGATTCTGAGATGGCTGCGTTGAGACATGCGAGATCCCGGTGTTCCACAATAATCCCCACTTCGCCTATGAGGGTGGGTATCGCCGCTACTCTGGACCCGATTGGGATGCAGCCCATTGCCATGGCTTCCATCAGGGCGTTTGGCATCCCTTCCGATATGGAGGCCTGGATAAAACAGCGGCTGGTCCTCATCAGTTCAAGCACCTCCCCGTGAGGAAGATAGGAGTGGATTTTGAGATTTGGACACGTTTCCAATCCATGCTGCCGGGAAAATCTTGCCTGCCAGCGATCCGCAATGCCCACGATCACAAACTGCCTGTCAGGATTAAGCCTGGCTGCCTGGGCGATCAGGTCGTAACCTTTGTTGATAGTGTCTTCATAGCGGGGAGTAGTGCCCACGCAGAGAAATCTGTCCACCCGGGGCTTGGAGAGCTCTTCTGGATCGGGAGCCGGTATGCTGAGGGCGTTGTAGATAACCCGGGCCGGTGTTTTTAAAGCGGGGATGAGATTGTAAACTCCGTCTGGATGTCCTTGCTGGCGATAGTAGAGATTGTTTGATCTGAGCAGAGATTCGTGATTGGCCACGATCAGAGAGCAATTGCGCAGAGCAAATGAAGCGCATAAGGACCTGATAGCATTACAGTAAACGCCCATTCCCAATTCTGGATAGCAGACGGCGTCGTAGCCACCGATAAATACCAGAGATTTTTTCCCCAGCAGCTTAGCCGCCCCGATTGCCATTGCGGCATGATAATCCGCGAACCATACGATGATGAGGCTGTGTCCGCCACACAAAATCCTGCCCAGCATAGCTATCATCCTGACCAGATAGGTCTTGCGGCTGCTGTTTTGCTCCAGATACACGCAATCCAAATCGCACAACCTGGACAGGAGCTCTCTGTCCAACTCGGAAAAAGTTGATTGGGAGGGGAGGACTAACAAGGCCTTGGTTTTATTCAACCTGGACCTCGTGGTGATGGGAATTGACGCTGTCTGGTCTGAGGTCTGCCTGATGATTGTCAAGTTCAAGGCTTTCAATCAGTTGGGCGAGTCTTTCCGCCTGAGCGCTCCTGGAATAAGTCGCCAAAAATTCTGGATCGACTGCCAGTGAGTTTATATCCCCTTTTGACCATGATCGATAAAGCCTCATGATCTGGTTTTTGATACCGGCGTGATCTGTATCGGATGCAATAAAGCCAATACCAGCTTCCCTCAGAAGCTCGGCAGCCGCTCCCTTTTCGGGGATTATTGCCAACACTGGTTTGGAACAGCGGAGATATTCGAAGATTTTTCCGGTCAGCACCGAATCGGTGTTTCGGCCGGAAGGGATGTAGAGCAACAGCGCGTCGGCTGCCATCATTTCTCTTAGATTGTATCGGTAGGGCTGGAAGGGCAGGAATTTCACGACTTTGGACAAGATCGGATCCGCGAAGAAGCGTCCCAGCACAAACGCGGGCTGGTTTTTGCCTCTGATCTGGATGCTGATCCCATCTGAGGGGATTTGCTGCTCGCCAATCAGTTCCAACAAAGCTTGCCACAGCGGATCGGGCTGCCTCCGATCGTAAAAGCTTCCACTGTAGTAGATTCGGAGAGATTTTCCCTCACTCGGGTTGAGCTGATTTTTGATCTTTAGGGTTGAAAAGTCTTCCTCATCAAAGCCGTTGGGGATGAGCGCGTGGGGCAGATCTTTGAGCCAGGCATAACGATTGACAAAGTTATCTCGCATCCGGGTAGTCAGATACACAGATCCGGAGGCGTTTTGCAGCACCTTTTGTTCCAGATTCTGCTCCCGAGCGGAGGCCCTGGCGTATGAGGCGGAATTGGTCAGCTCGGGATTATTGGTCCATTCATCCCGCCAATCGAGGATGTAGGGTATCCGATAACGTCGTTTGATATCCAAAGCGAGCTTCAGAACGGCAGGCGGACCAAAACTGACGATAGCCAGATCTGGCTGGAAGCCATTTTTTAGCATGGTATCCAGTCTGGTCATAGCGAAAGGAAGCCACAGCGATTCTGAACCTGGGAAGAAGAACTGCCGGTCAAACCAGCGGACCACGCCTGCCAGGCGAATACCGTAGAGAAGCTTGTACAACCAGGCTGGATCAGGATAAAGCGACCTGAACACCTTCACGTGGGGAGGGATATCTCGCAGTGCCGAGGCGTCCCTGGGAGTTTTCATCAGTGTGGCTGAGGCACAGAGGACGCTGATTTCATAGCCCTGCCGGCCGAGATACTTCACCATCTTGGCCGCTCGCAGGCTGGCAATAGCTCCAATAGGTGGAAAGTAGAAGGATATATACAGAATCCGTTTCATTTGGCCCTGGAACCCAATACTTTGGCCATGAGACCTTTGACGAAATCAAGGGCCGTCCGCAGATCATAGGGAAGCAGCGCGCCGATCAGATAAGCGGCTGCCAGATAGATACTTCCAAATATAAACACTGCCAGTAGCTGCATTCCGGCAGAATTTGTGACGCTAAGCATTGACCAGCATGCCAGGCCTGCCAATAACACCGCCAGGGCTGTTTTTACCAGGGCCAGGGAGGGAATCAGACGGCCAATAATAAACCCATATTTCCAGCGGACAAGACCAATATAGAGCAAGACCGAGATTGCCGTCATGATCACAGTGGCCACGGCCGCTCCCATCATGCCATACTGCCTCACGAGGACCAGATTGAGCACCAGGTTGCAGATAAGCGTGAAGATGGAATTGAAGAGAATCACTCTCGTTTTCCCGATGGCCATAAAGATGATGCCGAAGGTGGCTACCCTCAAAGGCAGGATGCCCAGATAAATCCTGAAAAATGGTATAGCTCCCCGGTAAACATCTGTGTAAAGAAGAGTGATAATCTGAGGGGCAAAGAGGTAGCAGATGAGGGCGACCGGG
This sequence comes from Candidatus Cloacimonadota bacterium, assembly GCA_017995405.1. Taxonomy (GTDB): domain Bacteria; phylum Cloacimonadota; class Cloacimonadia; order Cloacimonadales; family Cloacimonadaceae; genus UBA3900. The sequence continues at coordinate 21,359 of JAGOIY010000005.1, read as the reverse complement.
AAAATGAACAGAGCGTTTTTCCTCACCGCCGCTCTAAAAACCTCGCTCATTTTGGTTTTATCGCTCTGGGCGCTGATCCCTGGGAGGAGCACGGAATTCACAGAATTGGTCAGGATCGAGATAAATGGCAATTCCATCGCTCCTACCGAAAAAATGGCAAAGCTGGCGGGATCAAAGAACCCGGAAATGACGAATTTATCCAGTTGAATGCTCAGCATACCAACAATGGAAGAAAGGCCCAGCGGTAAAGCGTAGGCGAATTGTTTCTTATAGAAAGAAGGGTCCAGGCGAAAGGATGCTCTGTAGCGCTGCAGCTTGACACGGGTGTACAGCCACTGGAAAAACGCTGCCGCAATCACCCCGGTTACGATCAGCTTAAGATCGCGGGTCCACAACGCCGTTCCCAGAATCAGGATGGCGTCTGTGGCTACACTGAAGAGCGTAAATCTGGCCGAAGCAACTGCATCTCCTTGCCCCAGCATCACATAGCTGTAGAGAGATGAAGAGAACATAAACACCGGATAGATGGCATAGACCAGCAACAAAAAGCCCAGTTGGGGGTTGCTGAACTTTGAGGCGATCAAACCACGAAATCCCAGTAGCCCCAAAGCGAAAACAATCGAGAGGACCAGACTGAGATTCATGATCTTGCCCACATGTTGACGCCTCTCCTCATCCGAGGCCAGTTTTGGCAGGAAATACAGCAAACTTTGCGGGATGCCCAGCATCATCAGAGTGGAAAAAGTAGTGTAGATCAAAAAGAGCTGCCGGTAAGAACCCAGTTCGGCAGGAGTGATCAGCCTGGCCAGGACAATACCGATGACAGATTTGATCCCAAAGCGGGTAAACTCTGCGATTGTGATTATCCCAGCCTGTTGAGTGCGGTCTTTCATCATTGTTTGAGTGTCTCGATCGTGATGGGAATAAAGTATTGGTATTTGCCGTCTTCAGGATAGACCCTCACGATATAAGCACCGGGGTCAATTTTGCTATCCGCGCTCAACGCGCCGTTCCACATATCGCTGATATGTCCTTTGCGGTAGTAGCGGTTACGTTTATAGAGCAATCGATCGCCTTTGTCCCATATCTCCCAAACCCAGTTACCTTCTTCTGGTATGAGCAGTTGCAATTCATAAAGCTTCCCGCTGAGTGTTACTTTGAAATCTGCCGCGAAAGGCTTACTCATATCAGAGGGTGATACATCGATGGGAAAATCGTTTCTGGCCGCGTCAATTGTATCGATGAGGTCTCGCCGGAAGCTGACAGCCGCGAGCTGGGCCAGTGCGTTGTCTTTGATCAGGCCATCGTAACTGAACAGCGCGACTCCCGCGAAGCCAAAACTCCTCACGATATCGATTCTCGGAAAGATGTTGTTGATAGTGTAGCCCGCGTAAGCTCTGTAATTGCTTGGAGACAAGGACCCTCCGTTGGCATCCCAGGCCCGGATCCCAATCACAAAACGATCGTCCTGTTCCAGCGACTTCATGAAATCCAGCTGTCTGCCAAACTCGTTGAGGTCCACGTGGTAAGCCATTGGATAGAGACAGTCCACGATTCCCTTGTCGAGCCAGTCCTTCCAATCCTGCGCGTAGGAGGAAGTGGCATCATCATAGTTTGCAAACACCGCGGCGCTGACTACGAGGGCGGGATTGATCTTCTTCACCTGACGGTAGGTTTTTTCCACAAATTCAGTGATCTGCAGAGTGCGCCATTGATTCCAGGATTTGGGGCCGTATTGGATGACGTGATTCTTGTATCTCTGCACTGAGATGGGATGATGGCCCCACCCGGAACTGGGGTATCGGATATAGTCCAGATGGAGGCCGTCCAATTGCGGATAACCGCTTACGAGGTCGCATAATACATTTAGCACATGATCTTGCACGGCAGGGACACCAGGATCGATGAAGTAGCCGTACTGCTCACCGCTGTTCATCTTGCGGCCGCTGGAATCATGAGTGATCCACTCGTAGTGATTGCGATAGATAAAGTTATTCTGCAGATAGCTTTGGTGAGTGGGTGTGGCATTGAAGACCACCACCCAGGCGTGCACTCTGAGCTTTTGGGTTTGGGCCTTGCGCAGCGTGTATTCCAAGGGGTCAAAGCCATTATCGGCAAGGATATAGCTTCGGAGCTCGGGATTGGGGTAGTCGTCCGGCGCGCGATTGGGTGTGTAGAGGGCGTCCGATCTGTAGCGAACCTCTACAAAGAGGTCGGTTTGTCCGGCTGCCAGGGCGTCGGCGATTACTTTATCAATTTGCTGAGGACTTGTAATGCTCCACGGCAATACCCAGATAGCCCTGATTTCTCCAGCAAAACACACTAAAGGGAGCAGAAACAGCAAGAGCAGTAAGAAATGCTTCAGGAGTCTCAATCTGTGCTGTCCTTCAAGCACTCGATCACGGTTGAGCGTAACCTGCCATCCTTCAGATATATGAGCAGTTCGTCCCGGGGCGAAACCTGATTTACAGAATTGACGTGATTTCCCTCCCGGGAGACAAAGGCATAACCCCTGGCCATCAGCTCCACAGGTGAGTTCAGCTTGAGAACCTCGGCTTTTTGGTCCAGGATATTCCTGGATTTGTCAAGCAACTGACCAGCAAGCTCACGCAGGCGAATCTGTTCGTTTCTTTGCAGACTATTCAGTTTTTCGGAGATTCTGAGGCTGAGATTTCTGCCAGTCATGGCCATATCTCTCGAAACCAGAGCCACCTGATGACGTCTCGCGGTCAGAAAATCGGTCTTGCGTTCAAACTCAGATACCAGCAGGTCAAAGCGCTGTTGCATGCTCTGGAATCTGGCTTCAGGGTGAAAGCGTAGAAATGCGTGCCGGGTGTTTGAATAGAGAGCAGTGGCTTTATCGAGCCTTGATTCTGCCAGCAAACGCATCCTTCCTGTCACTGACCTCAGGTAGGACAACAGCTCTTTTTTATCTGGGACAGCTTGCTCCGCGGCCGCGGAAGGAGTGGGGGCCCTGAGATCAGCTACGAAATCGGCTATGGTGAAATCGATCTCGTGGCCCACAGCAGAGATCACGGGAAGGCGGCAGGAGAAAATCGTTCTGGCCAGAGCTTCATCGTTAAAACACCAAAGGTCTTCCTGAGAACCCCCTCCCCGGGTGACGATGATCAGATCTATATCGTCGCGGGAGTCAAAATAGCGCAGCCCGGCGATTATCTGGGCGGGAGCATCAGGACCCTGCACCAGAGCGGGAAACACTTCCACCGCCACGGGGAAACGGCGTTTGAGGATGTTTCCGATATCTTGCAAGGCAGCGCCAGTGGGGGAAGTGACAATGCCTATTCTTTGTGGATAGCGTGGCAGAGCTTGTTTGTGACGGGCATCAAAGAGGCCTTCCTCATTGAGTTTCTGCTTCAATTGTTCAAAGCGCAGGCCCAGATCCCCCTTTCCGGAAAGCGATACGCTTTGCACGTTGAGATTGTAGGTACCCCCTTTTTCATAGGTGGTCAGCTTGCCATGGCAAATCACCTCCAGGCCGTCCTTTAGCTGGAAATTTAGCCTGTAGTTGGCGTTGCGGAAGAAGGTGCAGCGCAGGGTGGCATTGTCATCTTTGAGATTGAAATATATATGCCCGCTGGAGTGGTGAGTGTAATTGCTCACTTCTCCTCTCACATAGAGCTCGTCTATCTGGGTCTCGATCACTTGTCTGAGATGAGCGGAGACCTCATAAACGGTGAAAATCATCAATTCTTCCATATCCGATCCACAAATCTCAGGCCAGAGATTCTGTCAATCACCCCTCTGACTGCTTATGATCGTTGGCAGCTGTTTGGAGCGGCAAGCTGGCATATTCCGGGATGATTATCTCAGCAAGATGACCTTGCTCACCGCGCTGGCTTTATCTTGTTTAAGCCTGATAAAATACATCCCTGAAGCCACTTGGCGGCCATGACTGTCACGACCGTCCCAAACCGCCTGATGTTTGCCAGCTGGCAGTTCTCCACTGATCAGCGACCTCAGCTTCTGACCCCTGAGATTATAGACATCAACAATAACAGGTCCTTTGGCATCAAGATCAAAAGCGATATTAAGTTCACGTGAGAAGGGATTAGGCCAGCTTTTTAGCTTTAATAAAGCCGGCACGGAGGTTTCTTTACGGCTGCCGGCAGGACTGAAGAGCAATTCCGTAAAGGCAAAGTTTAGGGATTTAGGATTTTCCTGCGTCTGTAGCTGACACCAGTGATAATAATTGGGGGTCATGATCTGCAGCAGTTCAGACGCGTTTTGCCATGGTGTCCATTCGATCAGGCCCACGTTGTCAAACAGCGCCTGGACGGTCCCGCTGGTGTTACTGGTGCAGGTGAGACGAATATCATAGTACCAGGCATTGGCTGGAACGGTGAGTTCCTTGTAATACCAGGTCCAATCGGTGGAGCCGTTAATGTTGGCAGTGATGGACTCGTTGCCGATCTGACCGCCGGTGCGGGTGTTGTAGTAGCGGATTAAGATATTGGCGTTGGTCGCGTTACGAGTCTTGATCCATCCGTGCAGGATGAAGCTTTTGGTGTTGTCATACCATTTGCAGCGGCTTTTTATCGTTGCTGTCGAGGTCTGATTGTAGTTGGGAGCGATCATAGCGCTGCGAGCTCCGTCCAAAACATCCGTGGTGGAAAAGCTGCTTACATCCCACAAGGAACTGCCTTCATCTTCAAAATTGCCGTACCAGATGGTTTCAGTGCCAAATCTGGCCTGAGCGTCTGAAACAGGAGACACCTGGTCCACCGATGTGATCGATCCATAGCGTGGCAGTTTGAAGGGCAGGCTGCGATTCCACGCTCCCTGGGGAGCTATCTCATGATTGTATTGATAGCTGTGATAGCTGGCCTGAGCTTCTGAATCGTCCATCACCACTTGGGCGGACATATCCGCGTAATCGATTAGCAGCTTGGTGTTCAGTAAAGCGCTCTGGTGAGCAAGGTATTCCAGGATATAGCCTCCCAACCTGCCGTTAGCCGGTTTGGGAACGTAGGCATCAATATAAACAGGCCGGACCAGAAAGTTTGAAAAGCCGTTGTGGTCGGCGTCGGCATAGAGGATCAAGGATGGCATCGTTTCCGGATAATCCAGATCAAAAACAAAGTTTCCCAGCGAGTGGGCGATCAGTTTGCCGTTGTAGACCTCCATTGCCTGGACGATATGGGGATGATGGACGATCACGAGGTCAGCACCGCTGTCGATGGCGTGACGCCTGATCTCCAGATCCCACATATGAGGAACATCGGTACGGTGGCTGTAGTCCTCATCCTGATCGTCTCCCAGAAAGGGATTGTTTTTGTCATAACCAGCTCCAGGGGCCAGAGAATATTCGCTTCCACCGTGCAACTCCATGATCTTCAGATCTGCGATGCCTTCAACGGCAGCCAGTTGCTGGATCATGTAATAGGGAGTCATGTAAGCGAAACCGGGTTTGTTATAACCGGCTTGCAGGAAGGGCTGGGCGTTGTTGTATTGACCGGTGCGGTCGCAGCTGGCCAGCCAGGCGATGTTGAGCCCGGAGCGGTTTGTGAATGCTGGAGTGTAGGCCTGATAGGAGTTCGCGCCGGCTCCGTTGTGGATGATACCGTTCTGATCCAACAGGCCCTGCATCTGTTGCATCGCTTCCAGACCGTAGTCCAGAGTGTGATTGTTGGCAGTGGTCACCTTGTCGATACCGGCATAAACCAGACCGCTTATATTATTTGGACTGCCTCTGTAAACCACGCTTTTGGTGGGATGAGGGGATCCCACGTTGGAGAGCACCACTTCCAGATTGGCGCTGGTGATGTCAGCGGCATTGCCCAACAAATCGAGCGTGGGCGCAAAGATAGCGTTCACTCCCTGAGTGGGGATGATCCCGCCTCCCTGCTCATAACGACGGGCCAACATGATGTCTCCCACAAAATTGAGCTTCAAAGGCAAGCTGCCGTTACCGGGGTCCACATTCACCAGGCTGCTCGCCAGTCCCCATCTGCCAGTCGCGTCGGTAACCTTCAGATGCACCCGGTAGGGATGGTCGTCAGCCACCGTGTAGAGGTGATAGGGAGCAGCCAGATTGCTGCTTTGTCCGTCGCCGAATTCCCAAAGGTAGGTGAATGTATCGCTGTCCGGATCGCTGACAATTGCCTGAAATTGGACTCCCACATCTCTTGTGCCGGAAGCAACGAAGCTGTTCAAAGTTATCTGTTGGGATATACTCACATTGGGGGCGGCGGGAATGTCTGTACTGATGTTGATGATGTTGTCAAAATAGACACTGCGGTTGTTCACTCCATCCAAATCATTTACGTAGATGAGGGAGGTGATGGTGGGCAGATAATCAAAGAAAGACCACCAATCGTCGGCAATAGGAAACTGGTAGCTATTCCACACGCCGTTGGAAAATGCCCCTTGGTAAACTGGTATCCATTCCTCGAGGTCGAGCACCCTGTTACCAGATATGGAATAGAAGAGCGCGTGAGTGCCGTCGCAAAAGCCGATTCCCTGTACGTTCGCTCCGGAACTGGTGCGGGCAGCCATTTCAAACACGGCTCCTGAATCCACCACCACGGGACTGATCGTTTGCTGTTTCCAGGTGTTACCGCTCAATTGCAGAGCCCAGGCGCTTCCCTGGTGGGTAACGCTGCTGGTCAGTTGCCAGGAATTGGGTGAAACATCCTCGTCTGCCCAGGAAGTCAGCTCAATCTGGCCGCTTTCAAAATCCTGGATCACGGTAAAGCGATAGTCTCCACTTTGGGCAGCCAGCCCGGTCCCGAAGAATATGATCAGGATCAAACACACAGCCTGCCATTTGAACGATCCAGACAAAGACTTTCTTTTCATGGTATCTCCCCACAGCCAGGCTGTGATTATCGAGGGGGACGGGGCTCAGCCACCATCCCCCCTGTAATGGTTGTTATGTTTGGGCTTGAATACCTGCTTGCAGGGCCCTGAGATTGGTTTCCACGATGGTTTCCCCTTTGCGGGAGAATGTCTCGCGGATGGCGTCTGATATCTCTTGCTCGGAGAAACCGATATGTCCAATTGCCGCGCCCAGCATCACAATATTCATCGCTCTGCTTGCTTTTATCTCCTTGGAGATCGCGTCTGCGTCAATCAACACGTGCTTGGGGTGTTTGGTGATCGCGGCATATATATCTTCAATATTGGGATAGTTGCTGATATTGGTGAAGGGGGTGCGGTTTGCGATAATCCAGCCTTCTTTGGAAAGATAGGGTAGATAGCGCAGAGACTCCATCGGCTCCACGCTGAGGATCATGTCCGCTCCACCAAAGGGGATCAAATCGCTCCAGATGGGCTGATCGGATAGCCGCAGATGGGATTGGACGTCTCCGCCCCGTTGACTCATGCCATGCACTTCGGCCTGCTTGAGATGCCAGCCACGCTTGATGGCAGCGGTTCCAAGGATGGCGGCGATCGTGAGGATTCCCTGACCGCCTACTCCTGCGAGGATGATGTCCTTTTTCATGCGGGTGTCTCCATTTTGTTTTTCTTCTTAAGGGTCTGGACGCATTCGCGGCGAGGAATGATCACTGAGACGCCCTGGTAGGCGATTTCTTCTTTATAAATCCTTACCATGTCATCGAAGTTTTTCTTAAACGGCACAAATACTCTGATATGATCAGGATGAACTCCGATCCCCTGGCAAATATCCTCAAGCTTTCCAGCCGCGGTGTATTCCTGGCCGCCGGTCATGCCAGTGGTGGCATTATCCAAGATCACGATCACCACATTGCTGTTCTCATACACGCAGTCCATTAATCCCGTCATGCCGGAATGGGCGAAAGTGGAATCGCCAATCACTGCGATAGCTGGGAAAAGACCAGCGTCTGAAGCCCCTTTGGCCATAGTGATGCTGGCACCCATGTCCACGCAGGAATTGATGGCATTATAGGGAGGCATAAAGCCCAGAGTATAGCAGCCAATGTCGCTGAAAACATGGCCTCTGCCATATTCAGCCACCGCTTCGTTGAGGGCCAGATAGCTGTCCGCGTGAGGACATCCCACGCAAAGTGCGGGTGGACGGGCTGCCACAACCGCTGGCACATCTTCACCGTAAGTGTCTGTAAGACAGAGCGCTCTGGCCACCTTGTTGGGGTTCAGCTCTCCGTCTCGGTCGATGGTACCGTCCAAACGGCCTTTGATTGGCTTGCTGCCGCTGAAAGCCAGACCCTTGATCATGTCTTCCACCAGTGGCATGCCCTCTTCCAGGACAAGGAGGGCGTCACACTTGTCATAAAGCTCGCGGACTGCCCTTTCGGGAAGGGGATACTGACAGATCTTGAGCACCGGATGGGGGACAGGTTGTCCCTGGTAAACATCCATCAGATAGTTAAAAGCCAGGCCGGTGGCGATGATTCCCAGGCTGGTATCGGGGGCTTGCATATTGAAGCTGTTGAAGTCCGATTTCATCGCTTCTTCCTGGAACGCGCCCTGCAGCGAGATCAGGTGCTTGTATTTCTTGCGCGCGATGGCGGGTAGGAGCATGAACTGAAACAGGTCGTCAGGCTTCTTCATTTGATTCTGGGGCAGGGGATTACGTCTGGATACCCCACTGCGGGAGTGAGAAAGTCTGGTAGTAAGTCTGATCAGTACGGGAACGTGATACTTCTCTGAAAGCTCAAAGCCCCAAAAAGCCATATCATAGCATTCCTGCTGATTTGAGGGCTCCAACACGGGGATCATGGCAAACTTGCCATAAAAGCGGGAATCCTGTTCATTCTGCGATGAATGCATGGATGGATCGTCCGCCACGGTAATCAGCAAGCCGCCATTGGCACCCGTGAAGGCGGAATTCATGAAAGGATCGGCGGCTACATTGAGGCCGACGTGTTTCATGCAGGCCATGGTGCGTTTTCCGGCATAACTCATGCCTATCGCCGATTCCACCGCGGTTTTCTCGTTGGAACTCCATTTGCGGTGAACGCCAGCCGCTTCAGCTTGTCTGCTGCGTTGAACGTATTCGACAATCTCCGTGGAGGGAGTGCCGGGATACGCGTAGAACCCTGAGATACCAGCATCGAGCGCGCCTTGCGCCAATGCCTCGTCACCCAGTAACATCAGTTTTTCCATCAGTTACTCCTATATGTATTTTATTCTGGAATTATATGTTAAATCGGCACTTGGTACATCAAATGCAAGTTCCGTGCCGGAGTTTGGGACCAGCTACTTGGCTCAACTCACACGATCCCAAACCGCGCAAATCAGTCAAGCACTTTTCACGTGGGGTTGAATGCAGGCCTGCAAATTGGCTCTTGCGTGGATTCGGTTGTTTAGCGCACAAGCCCAGAAAATTGTATTGACACCATAGCCCCGCCAGCCAAACTGGATTCACAAGGTAAAACAGGTTTATACTTATGCATAGATCGCTCACTCTGCTCATTCTGCTGGTACTGGCGTTCTCGGCGCCCGGGGATGAACTGTCAGATAAACAAAAACAGCTGCAAAAGGTCCAAAACCAGCTGCAGAACGCCCAGAAAAAGGTCAAAGAGGCGGAATCCAGAAAGAAAAAGGCGGATTCCGAGATCACCCGCACGGCCTCTTTAAAACGGCGGGTGGATGACAACCTGAACAAGCTCAAAAAGGTGGAAGAGGTCAAAAAGGACTCTCTGGATAGTATCGCGTCCAGGTTGGAAAACGCCGAAACCAATCTGCGGGCGATGGACATGTTGCAGAACATCACTGTGGAAATGCTGCTGAGAGCAGACCGTTCCTACACGCCCACCCATATCAAGCATCGCGATCAACGCCTGCTGGCCAGGATTGCGGAATACAACGATCTAAGCCTGCTGAGTCTCAGGGGTTTTCGCAGCGTCCTGGCCCAGGAACGACAGCTGCGGGAATCTGATCTGGGGGAAGTGGTTACGCAAGTGCGGGTGCAGGCCACCGAAGCCAATAAAATGGACAAAACCATTTCCGCTCTGCGCAGCGAAAGCACCAAACTCAGCCAACAGCAGAAAAATCTTCAAGCCCAGATTACCAAGCTGAAAAAAGACGCCTCTCAACTGGAATCCCTCATCAGCCGGCTTACTGGTTCGGTCAAGACTTCTACCCCCAGTACATACAAGTTTACGGGAAAAAAAATCTCCTGGCCGGTGCGGGGGAAAATCATCAGAAGCTTTGGAGAAGAATCCCGAGCATACGGTACCAGTGTATCCAACAACGGGATTGACATCGCCGTCGCGGAAGGCACTGCAGTGGTGGCGGCTGATGACGGTGTTGTGGTTTTTGCAGATCGTTATGGCGGACAGGGCAACCTGGTGATCATCGACCACAAAAACGGTTTCTTTACCGTCTATGCCTACAACAGCAGCATCAGCGTCTCCATGGGTGCCAAGGTCAAGAAAGGTCAGACCATTGCCCGCAGCGGTTCAACCGGTTCCGCCAGCGAACCTTCCCTGCATTTTGAACTGCGCAAGGATGGCAAATCCATCAACCCCATCCCGTATCTGGATTAAAAAGAATTAGGAGCGTGTGTGAAGAGTCTGATAGCCCCATCGCTTAGAAAACTGCAAAAGCACCTATCCAAAGACGATATGACCGGCAAGACGATCCTGCACTACACGGGATCGATGTTTGGGATTGGTTGTAAAGTTTCGGACGCAGAGACCATCCGGCGGATTGTGAAGCTCAAACAGCGGGACGATAACAGCGGTTTTATCGCTTTGGTCCCAGATATCCGATGGTTTGACGACGCTGAAGTTCACATTCCGGAGAGGCTCAAACCCCTTCTGGAACAATACTGGCCAGGGAATCTGACAGCTGTCTTCCGTTGCGATCACCCCATGTTTGACAAGCTCCGGGTAAACGGTAAAGTGGCTTTCAGGGTTCCCAACGATGACCTTCTGAGGGTATTTATCGAGATGCTGGATGAGCCCATCGTGAGCACCAGCGTCAATATCTCCACCCTGCCGGCTGAGAACGATCTGGGCAGGTTGAACAGCTTTTACGCCACATGGTTTGATTTTGCCATATATCCTTCTCCCAGAACGATTTCAGACGAGCCCAAGGCTTCCACCATCATCGAATATCTTTCTTCCAACGATCCCGCCAATCCCGAAGGAGTGGCACGCGTTAAATGCCTTCGCGAGGGGTCCATACCTTTTTACGGGATCAAAAAGTCTTTTGAGATGCCCACCGTTACCTTTGTCTGCACCGCCAATATCTGCCGCAGTCCCATTGCCGAAAAGCTCTTCAACAAGCTGGCGCGGGAGCGGCGGATCAACGTGGTCGCCGATTCCTGTGGTCTGATCGAAGGCGGCCACATGATTTCGGCAAACTCGATGCAACTGTTGATGGAGCAGGGCATCGAAGAAGCCCAATCGCATATGTCCAAACAGATTACGCCGGAGATAGTGAGCGAATCATGGCTGTTGCTCACCATGGAAGAACGGCAGCGGGATTTTATTCGTGAAAAGGAACCCAATTCCAGCCACAAAGTTATGACACTAAACGAAATAGTCGGCGAGAGCGGCGATATCAAGGATCCCTACGGCTCAGAGCTGGACAATTACCGCAAGACCTTTATTCTAATTGAAGAACGCGTAAACCGCCTGCTGGATATGATCCAAAACAAAGCTATCACTCTAAAACCCGGGAGCGGGAAATGAACGACCAGATCATCAGTCCGGAACTGATAAGCAAACACGGCATCTCGCCTGACGAATACAGCTATATCCTGAACATCCTGGGCCGGGAACCCAGCCTGGTGGAATTGGGGATTTTTAGCGTCATGTGGTCGGAACACGCCAGCTACAAAAACTCGGTCAAATTGCTGAAGACCTTGCCGAAAGAGGGACCCCACATGCTGGCCAAAGCAGGTGAAGAAAATGCCGGTGTGGTGGATATCGGTGACGGTTTGGCCATCTGTTTCAAGATTGAAAGTCACAACCATCCTTCCGCTCTGGAACCTTACCACGGTGCCGCGACCGGTGTGGGAGGCATTCTCAGAGACATTTTCACAATGGGTGCCCGTCCGATCGCGGCCCTCAATTCCCTCCGGTTTGGAGCTCCGGATGATCCTCATACGCGTCATCTGATCAGAGAAGTGGTGCATGGAATAGCTGATTACGGCAACTGCTTTGGAGTACCGACCGTGGGTGGTGAGATCTATTTTGAGGATTGCTATGAAGGAAATCCTTTGGTAAATGCCATGGCCGTGGGAGTGGTGGCCCACGATCAAATTGCCAGATCAGCCGCCAAAGGAATCGGAAACCTGGTGGTGTACGTAGGCGCTAAAACGGGCCGGGACGGGATTCATGGCGCTACTTTCGCGTCGGTGGACCTTTCTGATCAATCCGCTGAAATGCGCACCGCAGTACAGGTGGGCGATCCTTTTTATGAGAAACTGCTGCTGGAAGCCACCCTGGAAGTCATTAATGCCGGTCTGGTGGTAGGAATTCAGGATATGGGGGCGGCCGGGCTCACTTGTTCCAGCTCTGAAATGGCCGGCAAGGGTGAAGTAGGCATTGAACTCGATACCGCTCTTGTACCCCAGCGCGAGACGGGTATGACGCCCTACGAGATTATGCTTTCCGAATCTCAGGAACGCATGCTGATCATCGTCCGTCCAGATGATTTTAACGCCCTGAGAGACGTATTTCACAAGTGGGATCTCGATGCCGTTACCATCGGCCGCGTAACCGATGACAAACTACTGAGGATCAAGCACAATGGGCAGACAGTGGCGGAAATCCCGCCGGAATATCTGGTCCTGGGGGGCAAGGCCCCTGTCTATACAAGAGAGACGGAAGAGCCGGAATACTATCAGCGCCTCAGAAATACTGATCTGAGCTCATTGGAGATTCCCGGGGATTTCAACGCCGAGCTGCTGGCCATGATGGCCCATCCCAATCTGGCTTCCAGGCGGAAAGTTTTCAGACAATATGACCATATGGTGCAGATTGGCAGCACTGTCGAGCCCGGTTCCGACGCGGCCGTGGTCGCCATCAAAGGTACCGGCAAAGCCATCGCTCTCAGCACCGACTGTAACAGCCGTTATTGCTATCTCGATCCCTACCACGGTGCCCGAGCGGCCGTCGCGGAAGCTGCCTTAAATGTAGCCTGCGCGGGTGCCAGACCTGTGGCCATCACCAACTGCCTCAATTTTGGCAATCCTCTCAAACCCACGGTTTACTGGGGCTTCAGTGAGGTCATCAGAGGAATGGGAGATGCCTGCCGGGCCTTGGAAACTCCTGTAACTGGCGGTAACGTATCATTTTACAACGAGAACCCCACTGGCGCCGTCTATCCCACCCCGGTGATCGGTATGCTCGGGATCCTGGACGACGCTTCCAAAGCTCTCACCCAACACTTTAAGGAAGCAGGAGACCTGATCTGCCTGCTGGGTGCGCTGCCAACTGGCCTGGATGCCTCGCAGTATCTTGAGCATCGTTATCACCTGGTGGCTGGAAAGGTGCCGCAAGTGGACCTGGCTTTTCACAAACGTCTGATAGACTTACTGGCAGAGCTCAGCCAGCAGGCTTTGATCCGCAGTGCGCATGATGTATCGGATGGTGGATTGGCGGTAGCCCTCACAGAGTGCTTGCTTACCCATGGGTCGCTTGGCGCGGCTATCCAGATCGAAGGCACCCCCAACTTCCTTGGGCTTGGGTTCGGCGAAGTACAAAGCGCCGTAGTCGTAAGCGTCAGGCAAGAGCTTGCCGCTGCAGTGGAAAAGATTGCGGGACAATACTCTATCCCGCTGCTGCGTCTGGGAGAAGTGACTGAAGACGCCACCCTGAAGATCGGCAGCTACATCGATCTGCCCATTTCCGGGCTGCGCCAGGCCTGGGAAGATGGCCTGAAACTAAATTGATTAAACCTTATTTAACTTGTTACAGTGCAACTTATAGCGCGTCACAAACTACACTCAATAAACTAAGGAGCAGGAGATGAAAATGGGATTATTCTTTGGGAACCTTTTCTGGGGGATCTTATTGGTGCTTTGGGGTATCTCGCTGGTATTGAAAAGCTTTGGCGTATCTTTGCCGCTTGCCAGGATCTTTTTCGCAGCGATTATCATCCTCTTTGGGGTCAGACTGCTGATGGGGGGATCCTGGAAGGCAAGGTCCGGCGGGATCAACACTCGCAGCGTCAAAGGCGATAAAATCGAGTACACCACTCTGTTTGCCTCCCAAAACATTGATCTAAAACAAATCAGACCGGGTCACAAACCCATCGAAGTCACCGTCGTTTTCGGTTCCGCGTATGTGGAATTGCCTGCCGATGTGGCGTTTGAGGTGGAGCCGACCACGGTGTTTGGTTCTTTGATCACTCCCCGCCAATCGCATTTCGGATTCAGTGACGACAGAGAAATCTTCAACGCGGCTTCTGGAGGAGAGAAAGTCTTCATCGAGGCCAACGCCATTTTTGGCCGGCTGGAGTTTGTGGTGAAACCTGTCGACCGTCCCCAGCCAGCAGCTCAGCCAGACAGCACAGGCAGCGGTATCGGCATCTGATCATGCGTCACACCTTCCTCAGAAGCGGGATGACATTCATCATCCTGCTACTGGGTATTACGTGGCTGGGGGCCAATCAAGCGGTGGGCTATGCCTTTAGCGGTGGAGGAGCGCGTGGTTATGCCCACATTGGAATCCTCAAAGTGCTGGAGGAGAATGGGATCCGTCCTGATTACATAACCGGCACAAGCATGGGGGCGATTGTGGGAGCGCTCTACGCGATCGGTTACAACGCCGCTCAGATCGAAGAATTGATGCTGAGGCTGAATTGGGATTCGCTGTTGGATGACGTATATCCCCGCAAGCAGCTCTATATCGGTCAAAAACGCTGGGCTCCATACGGCGCGGTCAACCTGGAGATCGGAAACAACTGGCAGCCGCGACTGCCTTCCAGCGTCTGGGTGGGGAACGGCCTCAATCTTGAACTGGCCAGGATTTTTGCCCCAGCGGGTGATAACATGGATTTCACAGCCCTGCCGATTCCCTATGCCTGTGTGGCTACAGACCTCCTGAGCGGGGAGCCGGTGATTTTTTCGCGGGGAAACCTCATGCAGGCTGTCAGAGCCTCACTTTCGATTCCCAGCCTGATTCAGCCCTTTGAACTGGACGGCCATATCTACATAGACGGCGGAGTGTCTCAAAACTTGCCGATCAAAGAAGTGATCGGCCTGGGTGCCGATTATGTGGTGGGAGTAAAGACCAATTCAGGCCTGAGAAGCAGAAATGAGCTCGGAAATCTGATCCAGGTGCTGGACCAGACCATCAATATCGGCATGACCCGCAACCTCAACGCCGGCCTGGAGGATTGCGACTTGCTGCTGGAACCTGAACTGGAGGGATATCACTCTACTGATTACAATCTGGCGGCTCAAATCATCGCCGCCGGAGAGGCTTATGCCAGAGATAACCTCGATAGGATCGTAGCTTTCAGACAGCAAGTGGAGGCGCAAGGGCCCAAAATCTGGAGGCTGGCAGGTCCGCTTCCCAGTCCGGGCACCAAGACTCTGACCAGCATCAGTTGCACCGGGAATGACCATCTAAGCCTTGCAAAGATAAGAGATTACATGGGAATCACGATCGGCGGGGACTACAGCGCAGACCAATTGGTCGACGCCTGCCGGGATGCCTGGCATTCACAGATGTTTCACACCATTTATCCTGTGATCGCTACGGAAGGAGAGACCTATAAACTCAGACTGTTTGTGAAAGAAAGGACCCGCCGCCAACTGGGTATCCAACTCAGCTACAGCTCCGAAGAAGGTCCTCTGGCCGGTGGAATACTTAAGCTCAACAATATCCTGCTAAAAAACTCCATCCTCCAGGCGGCTTTGACTATGGGCGGTAAAACCGAAGTCAACCTGGATTATGTGAAAAACTTCGGTGAACTGTGGGGATCTTATTTCAGGGTATATAGTTACTTCTCAGAAAACCGCCGTTATTATTATGACGAGAGCTTTAACAAAGTTGCCAGCGTCAAGGCTGCCGAACTGGGCCTCAGCGGCGGGTTGGGCATCTTTGCCAATAAACTGGCTGTGGCGGAGGCATTTATCTATGGATTCCGAACCCGCCTTTATAGAGATATCTCCACCGTGGCGGGGATCGATTCGCTCTATCTGATCTCCGGCGCGGGAGTGAAGCTGTATCATGAAAGCCTTGATGATTATTACTTTCCATCCAGTGGATTCAGGCTATCTCTTAAGTTTAACTTTGCAAGATCATCCCAATTAAGCGATTACATTTATTCAAAAGTACACTGCAATGCGGCGCTCTACACTCCCTTCAATCCCTGGCTGAGCCTGAAAACCGCTTTGGACCTAGGTTCATGGTTTGGTAAGCAACAGATCAACATCGATCCTTTCTATCTGGGAGGATCGAACGGCTATTTGGGCTATCAGAAATATGAGATCAGCGCGCCGGTGTATAAAACCTTCGATGTTGGGCTGACCACCGAGCCGCAACGCAACATCATTACCAGTTTGGGAGTTCAGGGCCTCAGCATCGGGGATGTGGATGATTGGAGCACCGACCAGAAACTGGAAGGAAGCCTCTATCTGGCTGTAGGTTACAGAACTGCCCTGGGACCGCTGCGCTTCTCTGTGGCCTTTAGGGAAAATAGCCATCCCAACTACTATCTGAATCTGGGTTACGATCTGGACGTGTTTCACTTTTCCCGGCGTTAGACTCTGGGCCATGGCTACACGTCGATAACTTTGGGATTGACATTTTGGCCGCCGCTACAGATTGGTCGCGGAAAAACTACTCAATAGGAGAAACAGGATGCGTGGAATATCCCTCGCTTTGATGATCATGGTTTTAGGTTTGGGTATACTATTTGCCCAGGCACCGGATATGAGTGCTTTGATAGCTACTCTCAAGTTGGCGCAGAGCGGAGACGCGGAAGCGCAGTGGCAGATGGCCGGTTATTACGAGCAGGGCCTGGGAGTAGAACCAGATCAGCAGGAAGCTATCCGGTGGTACCGTCAGGCCGCCACGAGTGGTCATGTCGAAGCGCAATACAAGGTTGGGGCGTTTTTCTCCAGCAGCACCGAAGAAGCTGTGCAGTGGTATGAAAAGGCTGCTTTACAGGGGCATCTGGAAGCTCAGATCAAATTGGGCAACTATTACAACACTACCAATGGACACAAGAAAAACCCAGCGGAAGCCTTCAAATGGTATTCTCTGGCCGCCCGTCAGGGTCACCCCGAAGCTCTCTATGAGGTAGGCAACGCCTATTATTATGGAGAAGGGGTCGCCAAGAGCCATAAAGAGGCCTTCAATCATTATAAACAAGCTTCGGATGCTGGCCATGCCGATGCCGCCATATCATTGGGAGACTGTTACTTCAACGGAGAAGGAACGCAGCCGGACTATGCCCAGGCTTTCAAACTTTATGAATCCCAAGCCAAAAAGAACAACCCCCACGCCCTCTACAGCCTGGGCTTTTGCTACGAAAGCGGCAAAGGCGCCAGGATGAACATTATCCGCGCCAATGCCATGTATCAGTTGGCAGCTCACTATTGCACGTCTGGAAACAAGAGCACCTTTGAGAGTTACGCTCAAAAGACCTCTGCCCGGCTTTCCAAAGTCGATCAGGAAAAGGCCGATAAGATCAGAGACGAATGGCTGAACAAGCAGTGAAGACCCGTCCCGACAAAGCAGAGATTGCAGCCCTTTTATCGCTCAAGTCACCCGATGAGCTCAAAGCGCTGTTTGCCCGTGCCTATGAAGTCAAAAAACGCTATGTCGGCACCAGAGTCTGGTTTCGTGGTCTGATCGAGCTCAGTAACATCTGTTCCAAAGACTGCTTCTACTGCGGCATCCGTTCCGGAAACGCATCCGTGACCAGGTACACTATCTCTCCCGATGAGGTGGTCAAAGAAGCCCGATGGTGTTTCGAGCAGGGTTACGGCTCGATCGTGTTGCAAGCTGGTGAACGGAGTGACGCGGCCTGGACGGAGATCATCACAGACCTGATCCTCAAGATTAAAGCGCTTTCGGATGGGAAACTGGGGATCACCCTGTCTTTGGGCGAGCAGAGTGAAGGTGTTTACCGCCAATGGTTTGAAGCCGGAGCCCATCGCTATCTGCTGAGAATAGAGGCATCCAATCCCACGCTCTACAAGCAGTTGCACCCTGCGGATCATTCTTATGATGCCAGAGTGGAGTGCTTAAGATATTTAAAGAAAGTGGGTTATCAGGTGGGCACCGGGGTCATGATTGGCTTGCCGGGGCAGAGCGTGGATGATCTGGCGGATGATCTGCTGTTCTTCTATGACATCGATGTCGATATGATCGGTATGGGACCCTTTATTCCCCACAAAGACACTCCCCTCGGCCACCTCGTCCCCAGCTTTGATCCAGATGAGGCTATAGACATGGGCCTCAAGATGATAGCCGCCTGCAGGATATTCCTCAAAGACGTCAACATCGCCTCCACCACAGCCCTGCAAGCCCTCAAAGACGATGGCCGCGAGCTTGGTCTGCTGGCAGGGGCAAACATCTTGATGCCCAATATCACCGACACCAGTTTCCGGGACAAGTACCAGCTATATGAAGGCAAACCCTGCATGGATGAGAACGCTTCTCTGTGCCGCGGATGCCTGGAACGCAGAATCCAGGCGATAGGGGAGACCATCGCCTACAACGAATGGGGCGATTCTGTCCATTTTAGAACCAGGACCCAGACAATCAATCAGGCAGATTGATGGAATGGCTTGGATTTCAAGCAGCTTGCGGGCTGGATTGGTGTCCGACCTTGCGTTGGACCCCACAGACGTTTTATCTAAACTAAAAGGAGTTTAATATGTTCCCAGGTGGAAAAGGCATGCAGGACCTGATGAAAAAGGCCCAGAAGATGCAACAGGAAATGGAACGCAACCAGAAAGAGATGGAAAACACCATCTTTGAAGCCAGTTCCGGGGGCGGGATGGTGAAAGTGGAGATGACCGGCAAAGGCGATCTCAAAAGCCTCAAGATCGATCCTCAGGCGGTGGACCCTGATGATGTGGAGATGCTGGAAGATCTTATTGTGGCAGCGATTACCGAGGCTCAGACCAAGGTCAATGAGGCCTCCGCTTCCATGATGCAAGGTCTCACCGGAGGAATTAAAATCCCCGGTCTATTCTGATCAGATGCTCCCATCTCCCCGTCTCGACGACCTCATCACGGCCCTCAACAGACTGCCCGGCATCGGACGCAAGACAGCCCAGCGGCTGGCCTGGCATCTGATCGGAGGAGAAAAAAGCAGAGCTCTGGAGCTGGCCAACTCCATTATCTCAGCCGCGGAAAGCTTTGCTCCCTGCAAAGTGTGTAACCTGCTGGCAGAGACGGACCCATGTCAATTCTGTTCATCGGTCGACAGAGATGACTCTCAGCTTTGCCTGGTGGAAAACAATGCCGATGTGGCCATTATCGAGAACATGCATGAATATCGGGGCCGCTATTATATCCTGGGGCATCTGCTTTCACCTCTGGACGGTTTCGGGCCGGAACAGCTGGGAATTCATAAATTGATGAAACTGATCGACGACCGCGCTCCCGATGAGCTGATCCTGGCGCTCAAACCTTCCGCCGAAGGGGAAGCCACCATTCATTACCTCACCGAGACTCTCAAGGCTAAACCCATCAGGATCACGCGTTTATCCACCGGCCTGCCCTTTGGTGGCGATCTGGAATACAGCAGCATTCTCACCCTTTCCAATGCATGGAAAAGGCGTTATCCCGTATAGACTTATGTTTACCGGCATCATCGAAGCAGTAGTTCCCATCCTGGCAGTGCGGGAGGGCAGTGGCAGACGCCATATCAAGCTCTCACGTCCCCAAGCCTTTGATGATCTGCGAGCGGGGGCCAGCATAGCATGCGACGGCATCTGTCTCACGGTCCTGGGCTTTGATCAATCCAGCTTTGAGGTGGAGGTCATGGCCGAAACGCTGAAAAAGACCATTGCCGCTGGCTGGAGAAACGGCACTCTGATCAATCTTGAACGGGCGCTCAGGCTGGGAGACAGGTTAGACGGCCACTTGGTGCAGGGCCATATCGACAGAGTTCTCACTCTCAGCAGCACCAGAAATCAGTCCGATACGCTCTATCTGTATTTTCATTATCCCCGGGAAGACGCTGCTCTCCTGGTGGCACAAGGCTCTGTGTGCCTGAACGGAGTGAGCCTCACGATCGCGGAGTTGAAGACAGACAGCTTTGCCGTGGCGCTGATTTCTCACACGCGGCAAAACAGCAACCTGCCTGCCTTGAAACCAGGTTCACGTGTAAACGTGGAGTATGACGTGCTGGGGAAATACATTCTGAGAAGCTCAAACCCATCAAAACTGTCTGAGGAGTGGTTGCGTGAACAAGGCTACTAGACTTGCTTGCATATTGTATCTGGCTTTTATGATGATGAGTTGCGGTAGCAAGAAAAACCCCACCGGTGGACCAGTTGATACCGTCAAACCAGAGGTGCTGGCTACTCTGCCGCAAGAATTTGGCCAGCTGACGGACAGGATAGAGATCACCTTCTCCAAAGCCATGGACAAAAGCAGCTTCACGGAAGGCCTCTACTTTTATCCTCCCATCAGTGCCAGGAAAATCAGCTACAGCGGTCGCACCCTCAGCATCCGGATCGAAGAAAAGCTGAAAGACGATACCAATTACTACCTCACTTTGAGCACCCGGATCAAAGACACGCGCGGCAATCCCATCGCTCAAAGCCGCAGCTTCGTGTTTTCCAGCGGACGGCTCAGCGATCTGCGTCTTGGCGGCAAAATTGATTATGAAGAGTCTGCCGATCAGGGCAAACCGGTGACCATAGATATCTTTTCAGCAGATTCTCTACTGGTGCTCAGCCACACCGCCAACGGGGCCAGTTATGGCATCGAAACGCTCAATCCCGCTGTTTATCTCTTGAAGGCTTATCAGGACAAAGATGCCAACGGACGTTATGACCTGGGCCGCGAAGCGTGGTTTGAAGGGAGAGTGGACCTCAAGCGCTCTGCCAATCTGGACCTGATGATGAGCTATAATGACACC
Source organism: Candidatus Cloacimonadota bacterium (assembly GCA_017995405.1). GTDB lineage: Bacteria > Cloacimonadota > Cloacimonadia > Cloacimonadales > Cloacimonadaceae > UBA3900. The sequence continues at coordinate 380 of JAGOIY010000005.1, read as the reverse complement.
ACTCTGACTGTGATCAAAGATGCCAGAGCGATCTCAGACAGAAAAGTGGAACTCACCCTGTCCAAGGTCCCTGTCTCCCTTGGATCGGTATCCGTGAGGGCAGGAAACGGGATCAGACTGCCAGTGCTGATTTCGGAGCTGGAAGGCAATCGACTGACGCTGATCACCCAAACGCAGGACAGCCTGGATTACAGAGTGGAGATCAGCGATCTAAAAGATGTCAGGGGCAATCGCAATCCCAAATCGGGTATTGGCTTCAAGGGGTCCATTATCAAGGATACGGAAGCACCTATTGTGCTGAGTTCCACACCCCGCAACGGTACCAGCGTCTCCAATCTGTTGCCCACGATTACTGTGAACTTTAGCGAGATCATTCCACT
>JAGOIY010000097.1 GCA_017995405.1 Candidatus Cloacimonadota bacterium | reverse complement strand
ACGCATACCGCATCACGCATACCGCATCACGCATACCGGGTAACCCGTATATATATAGAGGGTTGATTATCGGGAATCAGTCTTTTCCATAGCGTGCCAGCAGGTTCTTATAGCGTCTGCGGATCAGGGTGATAAAATCCGGCTTGCCGTATTCCTGGAGGGTTTTGATGGCCTGCTGGCGGCCATAGCGGTAGAAATCCTCCGCTTTGTGAAAGTCGAAAGGTTTGCCGTTTGGTTTGCCGGCGTTGATCACGATATCGGGTTCGTATCTGGCAATGGCCTGCAGGGCCAGAAAGGATTGATTGTGATGCAGAGACCGCAGTAAAACGTCATACCGCATGAACCTTTCAGGTTTTCCAGCTTCGGCATAGGGATCGGCCATGAGCGGTTTGGGCTCCGTCTTGGGCAGCACATTCACCGCGATCACCACATCGGCCGGGATGCGGTTTGCGAAAGCCAGCGGTAAAGGATGTTCCACTCCTCCGTCGATGCAAAGATGTTTGCCCAGCTCATAGGGTGTGAAGATCACGGGAAGCGATGAAGAGGCGCGCATGGCGTCGCAGAATCTGCCTTTATCGATCAGGATGCTTCTGCCGGTGTGAAGATCGAAGGAGACAGCGAGATAGGGGATCAGCGAATCCTCGATCAGGCCCGCGGAAGTCCAGCTTTCAAACAGCTTTACCACTGGTTTGCCGTTGAATATTCCACTGATGCGGCTGTCCAGACTGAGAGGTGAAAAAATCTTGAGCGGGGCCAGATCATTGGAAGCGATCCTCAGCAACTCCGCGGAGCTGAACCCCAGGCAGGTCATAGCTCCCACGATGGCCCCCACGCTGGTTCCCACCACTCCGGCGATTTCGTAATGCTCTTCAATCACGGAGATGACGCCAATGTGGGCCAGCCCCAAAGCAGAGCCGCCGCCCAGTATTAACAATGCTTTTACTTTATCCATATCAAGTACCGCGCGCATGTTGAAAGGCGCGCGTTTGATGTCAAGTGAAAAGCGTTTTTCGGTTGACAACAAGCATGTCCGCAGAAATTGGTTCGCCATACGAGGAAAAATAGTGAAAACAAAGATCATCATCAAAGGCGCTTCCGAGCACAATCTCAAAAACATCAGTCTGGAAATTCCCCGCAACGAACTGGTGGTATTCACAGGCGTGAGCGGATCAGGAAAGTCTTCGCTGGCTTTCGATACCCTCTACGCGGAAGGGCAACGGCGCTATGTGGAATCGCTTTCCGCTTACGCGCGTCAGTTTCTGGGCCAGATGGAAAAGCCTAAGGTGGACTACATCGAAGGGCTTTCACCCGCCATCTCGATTGAGCAGAAAGCCGCCAGCAAGAATCCCCGCTCCACGGTGGGCACCGTTACAGAGATATATGACTATCTGAGAGTGCTTTATGCCAGAGTGGGCGAGCAGCACTGCCACGTCTGCGGTGACAAAGTCGGCTCTCAGACGGTGGACCAGATGATCGAGCATCTCATGCAGTTACCCGCCGGCTCCAAGGTCCAGATCATGGCCCCTCTGGTCCAAAATCGCAAGGGAGAGCACAAAGAAGAGCTGGAAGAGCTTCGCCATCAAGGCTTTGTGAGAGTGATGATCAACGGGGTTGTCCGCAACCTTGAAGAAGAAATCGTCCTCGACAAGAAAAGCAAGCACTCCATCGATGTGATCGTCGATCGCGTCGTGATCAAAGCGGGAGTGGAATCACGGCTCACCGATTCATTGGAACTGGCCCTCAAGCTCACGGAAGGCCTGGTGAAAATCCAGGATCCCGACAGCGGCGAAGAGCAGGTACTCTCTGCCCTGAACGCCTGTCCGCGTTGCAACATCGGTTTCGAGGAGCTTTCGCCCCAGCATTTTTCCTTCAACAGCCCGATCGGGGCCTGTCCAGTGTGCAACGGCCTGGGCTACAAGCTGGAATTCGACCCCGACCTCGTAGTTCCGGATCCCGAGCGCAGCATCATGGATGGTGCCGTGGCGGCCTGGGGACGTCTTGAGGATAAAAAGGACAGCTGGACGCTCACGGCCGTCCAAAACCTCGCGAGAGCTTACAACTTTTCTCTCACGCAGCCCTGGTATCAGCTTCCCGATCTCGTCAGAGAGTTGATTTTATTCGGCTCCAAAGGCAGGAAGTTCAAAGTCGCCTGGCAAAACTCCCGTGGCTCCGGTGAGTTTCAGATGAAGCACGAAGGCGTGATCAATCAGCTTAAGCGTCGCATGCATGAAACCACCTCGGAAGACATGCGGCGATATTATATGCAGTTTATCAGCGACAAACCCTGCGATGAATGCGGGGGCCGCAAGCTCAAAGCCAGTTCTCTGGCAGTCTTGGTGGGTGGAAAAGACATCGGAGTGGCCACCTCGATGGGAGTCAGGGAAGCCTATCAGTTTTTCTCCAAACTCAAGCTCAAAGGCAATCAGCTCCTGATCGCATCCGAAATCCTCAAAGAGATCACCGCCCGGCTGGGATTCTTGGAAAGCGTAGGCCTGCATTATCTTACGCTGGACAGACGTTCTCCCTCTCTTTCCGGAGGAGAGAGCCAGCGCATCAGGCTGGCCAGTCAGATCGGTTCTCAACTGGTGGGCGTGATGTATATCCTGGACGAGCCCAGCATTGGTCTGCACCAACGCGACAACGCCAAGCTGGTGGAGATGCTTTGCCGGCTGCGAGACTTGGGCAATTCCGTGATCGTGGTTGAGCACGATGAGGAAACCATGCGTAGCGCCAATATGATCGTGGATTTCGGTCCCAGAGCGGGAGTCTTTGGGGGAGAGATAGTTACGACGGGCACTCTGGACCAGATCATGGCCAGCAAGGTCTCTTTGACAGGGGCGTATCTTAGCGGCCGGCTCTGCATTCCACTACCCCCCAGGAGAGTAAAACCGGATAGCCGGCTGATCAAAATCAGCGGGGCCAGCCACAACAACCTCAAGAACATCGACGTGGATATTCCCATCGGTCTGATGGTATGCGTGACCGGGGTTTCGGGAAGCGGTAAGAGCTCGCTGATCAATCAAACCCTCTCGCCCCATCTGCACAATCACTTTTTCCGCAGCACCCACAAAGTGGGTAAACATGCTTCCATCAGCGGATTGGAACACATAGACAAGGTGATCTCCATCGATCAGCAACCCATCGGCCGCACCCCTCGCTCCAATCCCAGCACCTATATCAAACTGTTTGACCCCATCCGCAATCTCTTTGCCGAACTGCCTGCCTCCAAAATGCGTGGTTACAAGGCGGGCCGCTTTTCCTTCAACGTCAAAGGCGGACGCTGTGAAGCCTGCGAAGGAGCGGGCGTTAAGCAGATCGAGATGCACTTTATGGCCGATATCTTCGTGACCTGCGAGGTCTGCAAAGGCAAGCGCTACAACAACGAAACTCTCTCTATCCGCTATAAAGGCAAGAACATCGCGGACGTTCTGGATATGGACGTACAGGAAGCCTGCGAGTTTTTTGAGAGCATCCCGTCCTTGATGCAAAAACTGAGACTGCTGAAAGAAGTGGGCCTGGACTATATCAAACTGGGACAATCATCTACCACTTTATCGGGAGGGGAGGCGCAACGCATCAAACTCTCCAAAGAACTTAGCAGGGCCAGCACGGGGAACACCTTGTACCTTCTGGATGAACCTACCACCGGCCTGCATTTTGACGACATCAACAAGCTGCTCAAAGTGCTGCAAAAGCTTGTGGCCATGGGAAATACCGTGGTGGTGATAGAACACAATCTGGACGTGATCAAATGCGCCGATTGGGTGATCGACCTCGGCCCCGAAGGTGGAGACCAGGGCGGCAGAGTTGTGGTGCAGGGCACTCCGGAAGAGGTGGCACACTGCGATCAATCCTACACCGGCAAGCACCTGAGGGAGTATCTCCAACGCCAGCGACCCAGCTGCGAAGACCCCAACCTGGAAGAGGTTTCAGAGCCCAAAGCCCGCAGAGGCAGACCTTCCAAAGCTAAACCAGCCTAAGGAAACCAGTGGCCGATATTCGTTTTACTTATCAAGCCCTTACAGCCGGCATCCATGAAACCGGCATCGCGGGAGACTTCACTTCCTGGGAGATCCTGGAGATGAAAGACCTGGGGGGTGTGCACGTGATCACTCTGCCGGTGGAAACAGGCAAGTATCGCTACAAACTGATTGTGGATGGCGTCTGGATGCCCGATCCCTCCAATCCCGTCAGAGAGCCCGATCCCTTTGGGGGCGAGAATTCGATCCTGATCGTCAAGGCTCCTGAGGCAATAAACCTCACATGGGAAGAGGTATATAACGATCCCGCCTTGCTGGGCGAGCGCATCGAACACTATATCGACATCGTCAGAACCGGCCCCGAGAGCTATGATATCAGGATCAATTGGTATCCGGGTTTGCAATGCTCCGTGGAACTGCTCATAGACGGTCTGGCGATGCCATGTCACCGGCTGGGCGTGGTGGGAAACCGGGAAGTTTATCACAGCATTGTGCGACACGAAGGTAAGACTTTCAGCCTGGCGGCCCGTTTCTCGCAACGCTATCAGGAGCTTTACTATGGCAGTTTTGGCTTTGTAAGCACACCGGGAGACCTGGTGCCCCATCAGGTTGCTGCTCAGGAACTTGAGATCTTTGATGTGCCGGATTGGGTGGCAGGCAGCGTGATCTATCAGATCTTCCCAGATCGCTTTTGCAATCTCGATCCCAGCCTCAATCCTGATTTTCGCGAGTGGTATTATGACAACTGCAAAACTCCTCCTCCCCCGGGTGAGTATCTACCCCCGCACCGGGAATACTACCATTTTGTGGAAGACTGGAAAGACTGCAACGGTCTCAGCCAGAATCCCCTGCTCCCGGATTCAAAACCCGACTGGTGGAGTTTTTATGGGGGAGACCTTCCGGGCGTGATCTCCCAACTTGGCTATCTCCGGGAACTGGGAGTCAACCTCATATATTTCAATCCCTTGTGGACCGCTAAATCAAATCATAAATACGACTCGGCGGATTACAGGAGCATCGATCCCCACTTTGGGAGCGAAGCCATCATGAAAGAACTTTGCTCCAAAGCTAAGGAACTGGGGATCAGAATCATCCTCGATGTGGCTTTCAACCACACCGGCGAGACCTTTTGGGCTTTTAGGGACTGCGTGGAAAAGGGAGAAGACTCACCCTGGTGGAACTGGTACGACTGGAAAAAGTGGCCGCTGCCGGATCCCCTGCCCGAGGATTTTGACCCCAAAGAGTATTATCAATGCTGGTGGGGTATAAAAGACATGCCAGATCTCAATTATGACCTCAGTAGACCCCATCCCGCCGAAAACTACATCCGCGATATCCGCAAGGCCGTTCCCAATCATGCTTTGGTGGAATATCTGCTGGATTGCGTGAGCTGGTGGCTGGTTGATATTGGCATCGACGGCTTCCGGCTCGACGTCCCAGATGAGGTTCCATACTGGTTTTGGGAGCTGTTTAGAAAGCACGTGAAGGCTATCAAACCAGACGCCTGGCTGGTAGGGGAGATCTGGCACAACGCCCAGGGCTGGGTAGACCGCCGTTACTTCGATTCCGTGATGAACTACGCCTATTTCAAAAACCCCCTCCTGGACTACTTCATCCTCAAAATCAGCGCCATGAGTGAGTTCAAAACCAGAATTGAAGAGGGGCTGGCGAGGTATCCCTTCCATGCCTGCGCGGCAATGATGAACCTTCTGGGCAGCCACGATACCTGGAGGATCGCGTCTCTGGCCCAGGATAAACTCCCGCTTCTCAAGCTGGCCATCGTGTTTCAAATGTGCTTTGTGGGTGCTCCTCACGTCTATTACGGCGATGAAATCCTCATGGAGGGTAACCGTGATCCGGATAACCGCAGACCTTTCAATTGGGACTGGCAATCAGACCCCCGGGCAGTGGAGCATCGCGATCTGATCAGAGAGCTTGTCAGCCTCAGAAAGCAGCACAATCTGCTCCAGACGGGAGAATTCGCCTGGCTGGACGCCTCTGAGGATGTGATCGCCTTTTCTCGTTATTCCCATCAAGGCAAGCTTGGCATCTGGATCAATCTCTCTGATAAGGAATATTCAATCCCGCAGGATTGTTGCCTGGAACCCCTGTTCCGCTTTGGTAATGTGAGCCAGAAGCGCTCCGGTCTGATTCTCTCAGCCCACGCGGCAGTGATATGTCCAATCCCCTGAACTGCCATTTCCACCATCCGGACCCAGGCTTCGGGGGCTGTTTGCTGTCCGTCTATGGTGCAGGTTCCCTGCCTGATACCTGCCGTGGAGATGTGGTGCTCCCGGGGGCGAAAAACGGCGGAGAGCGCACGGCATCTCTACCGCGACTGACAAGCAAGGAAGCTCTATGACGAATCTGATTGACATTTTCAATGCCTTTGCCAGATTGGATAAAACTGAGAAGAGGCATGTTGATGAGTAAGATACTACTTTGCGTGAGTGGCGGTATAGCCGCTTACAAAGCCATAGATCTGGCCAGCCGGCTCCAAAAGACCGGCTATGAGATCAGGACCGTGCTCACACAAAACGCTCTGCGCTTTGTTTCGGCGTTGAATTTCAGCGCCATCACGGGTGGAAGCGTACATTCTTCTTTGTTTGACGACGCTGACCCCATCCCGCATATTCATCTGGCGGACTGGGCGGATTTGATCGTGATCGCTCCCGCCACAGCAAACCTGATCGCCAAAGCTGCGCATGGACTCGCGGACGATCTCTGCTCCACCATTCTCCTGGCTCATACAAAGCCCCGGCTCTGGATTCCCGCCATGAACGTCAACATGTATTCTCATCCTGCCACCGAGGCTAATCTCGCCACCCTCAAAGCGCGGGGAGACCATGTGCTGGAACCAGTTACGGGATTACTGGCTTGCGGCTATGCAGGCAAGGGAAAGTATCCTCACAACGAGGAAGTCGAAGCTGCCATCAACTGCTATCTGAAGTATGGCAAAGACTTGGAAGGCATCAGAGTACTGCTGACGGCCGGGGCTGGTGAAGAACCTATTGA
>JAGOIY010000096.1 GCA_017995405.1 Candidatus Cloacimonadota bacterium | reverse complement strand
GAAAGCCGCTGAAATGAGCTTTGGCAATTCCGGCTTGACAAATGAGAGCCCTATCAGGATTGTACCAAAAAATGCTAAAATCGGCAGGAAAAGCAACCATGAAAGACAGACCCATCGCCAAAAACCTTCGCCAAAAGATAGATAGCAAAGAGCTTGCCTACACGATCACTCCTTTACCGGAGGGTACTAAAATCAAGCGTCGCAAGCCCTGGCTCCAGGATTGGATTGAAGCCATCCTCTTCGCCTTTGTGGTGGCGATGATCATTCGCAACTACACCTTCCAGAATTTCGTGATCCCCTCCTCCTCGATGGAAAAGACTCTGTTGGTGGGGGATTATCTGGTGGCCAACAAGCTGAAGTATTTCGTCAAAGATCCGCAGCGCGAGGATATCGTCACCTTCCGCTATCCCAAGATCGAAGAAGGCACCCCTGAGCACCCCAAATCCAAAGACGATTTTGTGCGCCTTTTTCATCCGCTCTATCTGAATAAAAAGTACGCCTTTGGCAAGTTTCCGCTCACCTTCTTTCACCTCACTTACTATGCCAGAAAAAACGTGGTGAAGCGGGTAATCGGCATGCCTGGCGACATTGTGGAAGTGCGGGATAAGATCGTGTATCTCAACGGGAAACGCTTTGAGCGCGGCTATGAATGCTACGACGTGGCCGATCCAGCTCCACCCCTGGCACCGCATCGGGTCTTCCAGCATCGTCTGGCCCCCGGCAACTATGACTATGTGAGCCAAAACCCCTGGTATCAGCCCTATATCGTCAAGCCGGCCGGAGCGGACAGCTCTGCCGTGTTGGTGAGCAACGGGATCTTCAACCGGGATTGGTTTGGCCCCATCAAAGTGCCTGAGGGCAAATACTTTGTGCTGGGTGACAATCGCGACGTGAGTGAAGACAGCCGCTACTGGGGCTTTCTGGACAGGAGTGATATCACTGGTACTCCTTGGCTGATCTTCTTTTCCAAAGGCATAGAATACAACAAGATAAACGACGTTCCCCACACTCGATGGGACAGAATCTTCCGGCTGGCCCGCTAGCGGTTTATCTCCACTTTCCTTTCTGCCTCAAACCCTGTCCATATTGTTCATTCTTCAAGAGGCCCTGGTCCAGAAGCGCCCATGAACGCTATCTGCAAGCGCTGTTGCAAGAAGCGGAGCTGTGGGAAAAGCGCTTTGGAAGGCGCGTTCCAGCCTCCAGTCTCTACTTTGGAGGGGGGACGCCATCGCTGCTGAAAGGGGAGGAACTCCTGCGGCTGTGTGGGTGTTTTAATTTAAAACAGAGGGACAGAGGGACAGAGACTTTTTCAACAATGAGAAATGAGAGGATGAGAGGGAATGACAAGCAACGTTGGAGTTCAAGCGGCCGCGATAAAGGTATGTATGACAGCGAGTTTGCGGGCCGCTTGGACTTCAACCAGCACGCTCGTAATCCTGATTGTTCCGATGGGCACGCTGGTAAACATGATTACTCCGAAGTACTGCTTGAAGTCCAAAGCCCCGTCAGGCAAGGAGATAAACGCATAACTTGTTCAGGGGCTTTGAACTCCAAGGTGGCTGACTGCGATCCCGTAACGCGTAACGCGTTACGCATCACGTCCTTCCCAGAGATCACTCTCGAGGTCAATCCCGTCCAGATCACCCCAGATTTTGTCAAGGGATTGCGCACGACACCCGTAAACCGGCTTTCCATCGGCGTTCAGAGCATGCGGGACGAGGCCCTCGGCTATTTGGGCCGCGCTCACAAAGCGGCCTCAATTCCGGAGAGAATCAGGCTGCTCAGAGACGAGGGCTACCACAACCTCAGTCTGGACCTCATCTACGGCCTGCCCGGAATGGACCTGGATGATCTGAAGCGGGACCTGGATGCCTTTGTGGCCCTGGGTCCGGAGCATATATCCTGCTATCTGCTCACCCTGGATGAGGATAGCGAATTGGCCAGAGCGATAGCGGAAGGTAAAAGCCCCAGCCTCCCTGACGACGAAAGCTGCGCGCTGCAGTATGAGCTGATCTGCCAGGTCCTTAAAAAGGCAGGATTCATCCACTATGAGATCTCCAATTTTGCCCGGCCTGGATTTGAGGGCCGGCACAATCTAAGCTATTGGCACAGTAGCCCCTATCTGGCCCTGGGGACTGCGGCAAGCGGCTGGCTGCCTCCCAAACGCTACTGCAATCCCGCTTCCCTGGATGAGTATTACCGTCTGATAGAAGCGGGAGAACTGATGCCCGGAGCCGAGACCCTGAGCCCCGCGCAGAGTGAAGCGGATGAGATCATGATGGGCCTCAGGCTGCTGGAGGGGATAGACCTGAAAAACTTTGAGACCAGACACTTACACCCATTTGAACGGGGAAGGGAACGGGAACTGGAACGGCTGATAGAGCTGGAACTCCTGGAGCGTGGCGATGGACGGATCAGGCTCTCTGAACGTGCCTTGTTTATCTCCAATGCCGTGATCGGTGAGCTCTTATGAAGCTGGAAGAGCTGAGGCTGAGGATCCGCGCGGCGATTGGCGATTCCGTGCTGCTGACTAAAAGCTACTTCGCGGGGGGCAGTGTGAGAGATATGCTCCTGGGCCTGACTGATAATGACCCTCAGGACGCCGATATTGCCGTCGAAGCCGAAAACGGTGGGGAAGAGCTGGCCAGGCTGCTGCATGAGCGCCTGGGGAGTAGCGCTCCGGTGGTCTATAACAGCTTTGGTACAGCCTCCATCGTTTTGGAAGGCCTGCGTCTGGAGTTTGTGCACACCCGCAGGGAATCCTACCGGTCCCTTAACCGCAAGCCCAGTGTGAGCCTGGGAACACTATCAGACGACGCGCTCAGGCGGGATTTTGGGATCAACGCGCTCTACATGAGTATCAATGATGGGGGGATACTGGACCCCAGCGCGCGCGGGCTCAAAGATTTGCAAGACAGGGTGATCCGCTGTGTGGACCATCCTGAAAGAGTGTTTCGGGAGGACCCTCTGAGGCTGCTGAGGGCCCTTCGCTTCAGCGTACGTTTTGGTTTCGAAATTGAAGCCGCCACCTGGGAAGGGATTTTGAACAACGCCGGCTGGGTAAAGCATCTCTCCTGGGAGAGGATAGCGTCTGAAGTAAACGCCATGCTGACGGTTCCCGATCCGGATAAGTCGGTGCGTGCTATCCGGCTCTTGCAGGAGAGCGGTCTGCTGGCCTATATCCTGCCGGAACTAAATGATTTACGGGGACTTACCCAGAACCGCTACCATCACCTGGATGCCTTCGAGCACAGTCTGGAGGTGCTGCGACACAGCGCTGCCGATCCCGTAGCCAGATGGGCGGCCCTGCTTCACGATATCGGCAAGGCCTCCACCCTGAAGCTCAAAGCCGATGGCACCCATAGTTTTATCGGTCATGAGACGGTGAGCGCGACGAGGGCTTTGGGGATTTTGAGACGCTTTAAGCTGCCCAAACAGCAACGGGAGCTGGTGAGCCAGCTGATCGGCGGGCACATGCTCTTCAAACAGAGCGGACCGGAAGGTATGGCCATGAAGGACAGCAGCTTGCTGAGGATTGCCGATCGCTTTCAGGACGCGCTCTGGCTGCTATTGGACCTAGCTGAGGCAGACAACCTGGCCCACGCCAGGGAGCATCGCAATCCAGATCAGATTCCCGGTCTGAGACGTCGTTTTGCCGCGCTCAAAACATCCTTGCCAAAATTTAGCTTGACAGGCAGAGACTTAATGCAGGAATTTGGCATTTCCCAAGGTATTAGAATAGGAAAACTGCTCAACCTGGCCAAACAGGCTTGGTATGAGGATCCCGGCCTGGGAAGAGAACAGCTGCTGGAGCTGACGCGCCGGCATCTGGAACAACAAGAGGAGACCAATTGAAGCCAAAGACGGGGCTGATGCTCCTGGCGCTGATCTTGACGGTCAATTTGCTGACCGCGGAGCTACTGGTGCCGATGGACATCAGCCAGACCAACCACCTCAAGGCCTATGGAGTTGCCTTCGCGGCGCTGCAGAAGCAGCACGTGGTAAAATGGCTGCTCAACTATCGCGGCGGTAGCTTTCTGATGCCATCCGATCCAGCCATGGAAGCGCTTTGCAACATCCGTGGAGTCCGCTATGAGACGATTGGCGGCGCGGAAGTGGCTGCCATCATGGCCGAAATCCAGGACGCCAATATGGAAGCGGTGGTGCTGGAGAAAGAGCCCAAGATTGCCATCTATATTCCTCCCAATACTTTGCCCTGGGACGACGCCGTCACTCTGGCACTTGAGTATGCCGAGATCGGGTATGATCGCTTCTGGGATGAGGAGGTGCTGGAGGGCAAGCTCAGGGACTATGACTGGCTGCATCTGCACCATGAGGACTTCAGCGGTCAGTATGGCAAGTTTTACGGCAGCTATCGTCACACTCCCTGGTATCAAAACGACGTGCGGGTCAATGAAGCTATGGCTGCCCGGCACGGCTATTCCAAGGTCTGGCAGCTCAAGCATGCCGTGGCGGATCGCATCCGGGATTTTGTGTTTGAGGGCGGATTTATGTTTGCCATGTGCGCGGCCACCGACACCTATGACATTGCCATGGCGGCCCACGGGATCGATATAGTGGACGCGGCTATCGACGGAGACGGTATCGATCCGGACTTTCAGAACAAGCTGGACTACAGCCGCTGCTTTGCCTTTGAGGGCTTCAAACTGCGCACCAGTCCTTATGAATATGAGTTTTCCGATCTGGACGCCAGTGACTATTCCAGGCTCAGGGGCGCGGAGGCGGATTACTTTCAGCTCTTTGACTTTAGCGCCAAATACGATCCCGTGCCCACCATGCTCACTCAATGCCACGTGAACGTGGTGGATGGCTTTTTGGGCCAGACTACCTCTTTCTTTAAGGACAAGGTCAAAAAGAGCGTCATTATCCTTGGCGAAGTGCCTGGTGCCAATGAAGTTAAATATATCCATGGCAATATCGGCAAGGGCACCTTCACCTTTTACGGTGGTCACGATCCCGAGGATTATCAGCACAAAGTGGGTGATCCCGAGACGATTCTTGACCTGTTCAAAAACTCTCCGGGCTACCGGTTGATCCTCAACAACATCCTCTTTCCTGCCGCGCAGAAGAAGGAATTAAAGACCTGAAGGCCTCATGAAAAAATTCTATCCCGATATCCGCAGCGCTCAGATCAAGGTGGGGCTGTTTACCATCATCATCTCCATCCTTCTGGTATTGGGCTATTTATGGCTCACAAACCGGGTTTCCACCCGCTCCCTGCAAGACCTCAGCGTCAGCTTTGAAGATATTGCCGGCCTGGAGGTTGGCGATAAAGTGATGTACCGCGGCATGGAAGTGGGCAGGATCCGCCAGGTGGAGCAACGGGACGACCACGTGATCGTCAAAGCCCGCATCCACAAAGACATCCGTCTGCGGGAGGGCAGCAGCTTTCAGATCGGCGATTCTTCTCTCATGGGTGGAACGGCGCTCAGCATCAATCCCGGTCCCGGGCCCGGCTGGCTTTCCCTCAGTAAAGTGTTGCCCGGAGACGCTCCCAGCGGGATCATGAGCATCGTGGCCAAAGCCAGCGCTACTATGCAGGAGCTCAATCTGGTGATGGCGGAACTGCGCAAGGAGCGAGGCGTGATCGACAAAAGTGCCAGTCTGCTGGATGATGCTGGCACGGCGGTCCGCAATGTGGATAACCTCGCCAGTGGTCTGGGCAAGGATTTCAGCCTCACGCTCAAGCGTTTGGATACCCTCACGGCCCAGATCGACGCCCTCGTGGATGCCAATGCCGACAGCCTCAATAAATCCATCGGATCCGCGCCTTCAGCCATCGCGGGACTGCACGGTACCCTGGACAGCCTGAGAGTGCTGAGCGGTCAGCTCAACAAAGCGGCCGGAAAACTCAATTCCGGCACCGGTACGGCCGGGCGCCTGATGAGCGATGAAGAGCTCTACACCCGCCTGCTGGAATCGGTGAACAACCTCGACGCGCTGGTGAAAGACGTCAAGGCCCACCCCAAGAAATACGTGAAGTTCAGTCTGTTTTAGACGATAGGGTTGGTTAGATGAGTCATTATAAAACAGAGGGACAGAGGGACAGAGGAGTGGAGAAGACCGTGATTGCCATCCTGGCCCTGCTGCTCCTGAGCAGCTTTGTTACACTTAACGCCTACAGCTTTGGCCAGAACAAAGTCAATGCCGTGGACAGCAACTGGAGCATGATCCGCAGCATGCACTTCGACGTCTATTTTCCTGCCGGGAACGATGACTTTGGCCGCCTGGCCACCCTCATGGCTGAGGAGACCTATTACGCGCTCAAGCAAGACCTGCGTTTTCCGCTGTCTTCCAGGGTCCCGCTCATCATCTATGGCACCAAGACGGAGTTTCAGGGCACCAATATCATCTATCCGCTGCTCACGGAAGGAATTGGCGGTTTCACTGAAAGCCTCCGCAACCGGGTGGTGATTCCCTTCGAGGGCAGCTATGCCAAGCTGGAAGAGCTTATGGCCCACGAGCTTACCCACGCATATACCAACGCCATCGAGCGCGGCTCCAGCCTGGTGAGCTCGTTGCGTCCAGCCTCATTTCCCTTCTGGTTTTCGGAAGGCCTGCCGGAGTTTCTATCGATCGGCGGGGAAGATGACTACAACAATATGTTCATCCTCGATATGGTGGTCAACGAGAGTCTGCCTCCTCTGGAGTATTCGGACGGCTATCTGGCCTATCGGCTGGGAGAAAGCTTCCTGTCCTATATCGCGGAGGTCTGGGGCAGAGAAAAGGTGAGCGACTACTACTTCGCGCTCAGGAGTTCCCGCGGTACCGATGAGGCTACCAAGAAGGTCTTTGGCATGGAGCTTGAGGAGTTGGAATCCCGCTGGCGCTATCATCTCAAACGCTTGTATTTCCCGGCCGTGAACCAGCACGGCACTCCCAAGGAAGACATGGAGCAGCGTACTTTCAGCGCTCGCGATGGCTCCTATTTCAATTACATGCCCCGTTTTTCTCCGGATGGACAGAACTATGTGTATTTCTCCAACCAGGGAGCCCGTTACAGCGTTTGGATGTCTGGCACCCATGGGCTTTCCAGGCCCCGGAAGCTGATCACCGGTGAAGCGACCGGCAAGATGGAGGAATTCTACTATTTCCGCGCCAACCTGAGCTGGTTTCCGGATAGCCGCAGAGTGGCTTTCGGGGCCAAAAACTCAGTTGGCGATGTGATCCACATTCTGGATACCCACACCGAAAAAATCGTCTCCAGCATCAGTATTCCCGAGTTGAGAGGCATCTACGAGCTGGATGTTTCGCCGGATGGGACCAGGATATTGATCTC
>JAGOIY010000095.1 GCA_017995405.1 Candidatus Cloacimonadota bacterium | reverse complement strand
ACCCCTTCACCGCAGCGCTGCGGTGAAGGGGATACTTATTTAAGCGTGATTTTGAGGAAAGCATGAGCAAACACGAACAAGACACAATCGCCACGCTGCAAGCCCGTTCCAAGGCAGCGCGTGCCGCAATCCTGACCATGACCACTCTCTCAGCCAGCGGTCATCCCGGTGGCTCGATGAGCGCCATAGATCTGTTAAACTGCCTTTACCACACTATTCGTCACGATCCATCCCAGCCACTTCTGGAATCGCGTGACCGGGTCGTGGTGTCCAACGGGCACATCTCCCCGGCCGTCTATGCCATTCTGGGATTGCAAGGATATTTCCCTCTGGATGAAGCGATTAGCCAGTTCCGCCTGGCTGGCAGCCGTTACGAAGGACACATCGAACGCGAAGTTCCCGGCGTCGAATGGTCGACTGGCAATTTGGGACAAGGACTTTCCGCGGGAGTGGGAATGGCTCTGGCAGCCCGCGTAAAACAAAGCGAACACAGAGTTTATGTGATGATGGGGGACGGCGAGCAGCAGAAAGGCCAGATCGGCGAAGCCAGACGCCTGGCCGTCAAGTATCAGCTTTCAAACCTCTGCGCCATCATAGACTACAACCGTCTGCAGATCAGCGGCTCCATCCATGAGGTGATGCCTCAAAACATCCGCAGAAATTGGGAAGCGGACGGTTGGGCGGTTTTGGAAGTAAACGGACATGATTTTGAGCAGATCCTCGAGACCCTGGAACAAGCCCGCCGGCAGGATAAACCTGTGATGGTGCTGGCCCACACCGTGATGGGAAAGGGGGTGGACTTTATGGAGAATCTGGCCAAATATCACGGCTCCACCCTGAATCCCGAACAGCTTGACACAGCACTGAAGCAGCTGGGCGAGCCCAACCGGCTTGAAGCTCTCAAAGCTCTGCGCCAGAAGACAGAGCTGCCCGTCAGCGGGAATTGTGACATGAGCTTTGCCCTCAAAGCCGATCTGCAGGGCGGCCAACCGATTGTGTATGAAAAAGACACAGACAACCGCAGCGCCTGGGGAAATGCCATAACCAACCTGGCTGAGATCAACAAGAGCTCCCCCACTCCCATCGTGGTACTCGATTGCGACCTCGCTTCCAGCGTCAAGACCAACGATTTTGCCGCCAGATTTCCGGAGCGTTTCTTCCAGGGCGGGATCATGGAGCACAACACTGCTGTAGTGGCGGGTGCTTTGTCCAGCTGCGGGATCCAGACTTTTTGGGCGGAATTTGGCATGTTTGGCCTCGCGGAAGTGTATAATATGCAGAGGCTCAACGACATCAACCACAGCAATCTGAAGGTGGTGCTCACTCACGTGGGCCTGGACGTCGGAGAAGATGGCAAGACCCATCAGAGCGTGGATTACATCTCTCTGGTCCGCAATCTGCACGGCTTCAGACTGATCCTTCCCGCAGACCCCAATCAGACCGACAGGATCATCCGCTGGCTGATCAACAAGCCCGGAAACTACATCGTGGCGATGGGACGCTCCAAGCTGCCCATCCTCAAGACCGAAGACGGTGAAATCTTTTTCAAGATGGACTATAACTTCGAGTATGGCAAAGCCGATCTGCTCAGAGTGGGAAACCACGGCACCGTTCTGGTGACAGGAACGCCTTCCGCCAGAGCCCTGAAGGCCGTGGACAAGCTCCGCGAGCAGGGGATTTATCCCCAGTTGTACTATGTCTCCAGTCCCTGTGATCTGGAGCTGTCTCTGCTGGAAGAAATTGCCAGAGCCAAAAGAGTGGTCACCATTGAAGACCATAACGTCAAGGGCGGGTTGGGCAGCATCCTGGCCGACCGTCTGGCTGAAGAGGGTCTCTGCGCGAGCCTGCAGAAGATCGGGGTGAGGGATTATCCCGTTTCCGGTGCGGCTGATGAGCTTTATAAGCGCGCCGGTATGGACCCCTCGACTCTGGCGGAAAAGATCTCAGCCTGGATACAGGGGCCCAGATAGCGAAACACGTTAGCAGATTTAGAAGACAGGCTTGTTTCCCGCAGATTACACGGATGGGCACGCAGATCTCGCAATTGAGTGTAAGATTGAGGTTATTGAGAAGGCAGGGACTTAAACTCACTAAACCCTATTGAATTCAGCGAAATCTGCGCAACTACCTGCGTAATCTGCGGGAAACTTGTCCCACCTCTCAACCTTCAAAATATATCGCAGAGCCACTCTGGAGCTCAACGCGGAAAAAAAAGTGTTGACAGAATGCAGGATACCTCCATCGTGACTGAATATTACATGGAGGAGAAATGAAGAGACTATTGGTTCTTTATTTTGCCCTGCTGATCTCTCTCAGTTGTCAGGCTGGGCGAAAAGCGTTGGTTATAGGCAATGCCATCTATAACGTCAATTTACTTTCCAGCCCTGCCAAGGATGCCGAGCTTGTGGCAGAGACTCTTACGCAACTGGGTTTTACGGTCAAACATGTAGCCGATATTGACTACAATACCTTCGACGCGGAACTCAAGAACTTCACAGGGAGTTTGAGCGGTGGCGATGAGGCGTTTTTCTATTTCGGTGGCATCGCTTTGCAGTTGGAGGGGGAAAACTACCTCCTGCCGACAGGCTTCAACTACAAGTCCGCCAACGATATCCGTTTCTTCAGCATCCCCCTCAAGCGAGTGCTGGAAGATATGTCCAAAGCCAACTATGCCATGCTGTTTGTGGATGGAAGCCGTGAAAACAGCTTCTCGACGTTGGCCGGAGGCCAGATTGGACTGGCTGAACCCGCTGCCGTTCCACCCAACGCGATCCTCCAGTTTAGCATTGCTCCAAACGTTTGGCTCGAATCCGATCTCTTGCCCACCAGCAAATACGCTCAGTCTCTCGTAAATCAGTTGAGGATCTCCGCTCAAAACATGGAAAAGATCTGCAGCGCCACGTCCGAAACGGTAGCCAGACTTACAGCTGAGGCACAGATTCCCTGGACGGTTGGCTCTCTGCCAAACTACTATTATATCAACAACAATATCATCAACGACGGTGGTTCTGGGCTGGATGATTCCATCGTCGCGGACAATCTGACCTTCAAAGAGATGGACCTGCAACCGGGAATCGTCACTTCCACCGGTTTGGAATCCAGCCCCGCGCCCGTGATCTACACTGGCGACGATGCCCATAATCTCTATAAAACCAGCAAGTTCGGCAATATCATCGACGTCTTTTCCGCTTCCGAGTTTATCATGACCCAATCTAAAGACTCCAACGATCTGTCCCAGTTTGCCAGCTGGAATATGGTCCGCCTGAATCTTGCCATGTTTGGTGCCGAAGCCTATTACAAAAAGATGTTGGTCTGGTATAAAGGGGCAGGTACTCAAGGTTCCGGCCTGGGCGTCAAGCAAACCGACATTACCCAGATGGGTGCGGGTGCCGGACTGCAAAATCCAGACTTCATCAGGCTCTTTGCCACGATGAATAAGTACGAATACAGCGATCCGAACGTCAATCCTCTTTGGGGAGAAGATCTTGCCGACTACTACAACTACAGCTTTAGTTTTGCCAAGCGCGTGAGGGCCAACCGACAGAGTCTGCAGCTCGGCGCGGATTATCTTTACAATCCAGAAGGTTATCCGGAAGCCTTCCTATTTCAGACAAGCCCTTTCCCGCAAGCTTACAGCTTTGACGATTGGGATTTCGCCCATTACCCATCCTGGAAACTGAGCTCCTATCTCTATACCACCGATGTCTATACGGATGCCCATGAATCTCTGCACCTGGCAGGCGTCGCTCCCAAGGACAGACCTCTGCTGTTCACCAGGCAAGACGGGGTGCTGTTTGGCCTCACCTTCAATATGGAAGAGCGCAGCGGGCAATCCTACAGCATGGAAGATTACCAGCGCTACCAGTTCTCGGTTTTGCTCCACAAGAATTTTGGCAAAGCGGTAGGCTTCGATTTCAATTTTGATTACAACGACAGCCTGATGCTGGATACCGACGAACATTATAAAAACAATCAGTTCCGCGGAACGATGCGTCTCACCCTGGTGGACGCGGGTCCCCTGGCTTTGTCGACCGCGATCGATTATGTGAACCGTGGTCAGTTGTCTTCAGGGACGGATCCCGATGAGGCCACTCCGGAACGGATGCAGGGCATCAATGGCGCTGCCTTCCTAATCCTCGATATATCAAAGCGTTTGATTATTTCCGGGATGGGACAGATTAACATGAACTGGTTTCCCAGCGATACACTTTTCAAGCTGGAACAGACGGAATTCTTCTTTGGTGGAACGGTGGGACTGAGGCTGTGACCTCAGCTTAAGCCTATCCAGATCATCCGAACCTGGCAGATGGATAACACCTCTTCCAGAAAAAAGAGATTGACCTAATCTCAACCCCGGATTTGTCTGGCTCAAAATCTTAATTCCTTAAAGGAGCGGGTAATGAAGAAATTCTTGAAAACCATGCCGGATCAGTGTATCGCTTGCCATGTCTGCGAAAGCACCTGTTCCAACCTGTATTTCAAGACCGATGACGCGGAGCTCTCCTGCATCCGCATCACCGAAACAGAAGACCTTCCGCACATGAACGCGTGCAACCAGTGCGAAGCTTGTGTCAAAGTGTGCCCCACCAAAGCCCTCACCGTCAGCCCTCAGGGCGTGGTGCTGGTGAATAAGAAGCTGTGCATCGGTTGCTATATGTGCATCGCTGCCTGCCCCACGGGGTCGATGTTCCGTTCTCAGGGCGGCCTCTATCCCTTCAAATGCATCGCCTGCGGAGCCTGCGTAAAAACATGCCCGGCGGACGCGATCCGCGTAGTGCAGGAATAAGGAGATCAGCATGCAAAAACCATTGCGTAAAGTATTGGCTGAGTTCAACTACGAGCTCGCTCCCGTCATCAAAGGCTACAACCGTCGCACCCTCTACATCAACGTGGGAGAGAAGGCCATCAAATCCAAGCCCGTCTCCGATATGATGATAGACAAGTTTGTGGGCGGCAAGGGTTTTGACCTCTTTCTGATGTGGCACGGCGTGCAGGACGACACCCATTGGGACAGCCCTGAAAACGAAATCTGCATCTCCTTTGGTCCCTTGTGCGGAAACACCAGCTACCCCGGCAGCGGAAAATCCATTGTTACCACCATTTCTCCGCTCACCGGCATCCCGGTAGACTGCAATGTGGGTGGCCACTTTGGTCCGTATTCCAAGTTTTCCGGCTGGGACGCCATCGAGATACAGGGCAAGGCCGACGAGGAAGTGATCGTCTATATCGACGGCGACAAAGGCATTGTGCAGATCCTCAGCGCTCCGGATGAGGAAATCAACAGCCATATCCTGGCAGAACGTCTGATCGAAGAATTTGCCGACGATCCCGAAAAGCATCAATTCGTGTCGGTGGTTTCTTCCGGAAAGGGTGCCGAACATGTGCCAATCTCCTGTCTGAACTTCAGTTTCTGGGATAAACGCCGCAAAGTGGCCAGGCTCAAACAAGCTGGACGCGGTGGCACCGGTATGGTATTCAGGGACAAAAAGATAAAAGCCCTGGTAGTCAAATATTCCGGCCTCAAAGGCGACACCAACAATCCCGTCGATCTGGAAACGGTCCAAAAGACCGGCCTCAAGCTTCACAAAGAGATTGAGGCAGGAGATTCCACTCAGTGCCACATGCGCGAAATTGGCACCGCTCACCTGATGGAAATCATGGATGATTATGACCTCCTGCCGATCCGCAATTTCAAGTATGGACAGATGCCGGAAGCCAGGGCTTTGGCCTCCTGGGAGTTTAAAAATCTCTTCACGCAAGGGATGGCAGACGGCTGCTGGTATGGCTGCTCACTTTCCTGCTGCAAAGCCGTGGACAACTTCGTGCCCCGCAGCGGCCCCTATAAAGGTCATAAAGTCTGTGTGGACGGGCCGGAATACGAGACCGCCGCTGGATGCGGTTCCAATCTTTGCATCTGGGACCCCAAAGACGTGGTGGAGCTCAATTTCTACTGCGACACCTATGGCATCGACACCATATCTTTCGGCACCAGTGTGGCTTTCGCCATGGAATGCTTTGAAAACGGGATTCTCAATCTGGAACGCACCGGTGGGATTGATCTCAGTTGGGGCAATGCCGACAGCGTTTTTGAGCTTATCCACCAGATGGCCCGGGGTGAAGGATTTGGCGTGACCGTAGGCCAGGGCGTCCGCAAGATGAAAGATATCTTTGCCCGTGAGTATGGTGCCGATCCGGCTTTTCTGCATGATATCGGCATGGAAGCCAAAGGCCTGGAATATTCACAATATATGAGCAAGGAGTCGCTGGCCCAGCAGGGCGGTTATACCCTCGCTCTCAAAGGACCCCAGCATGACGAAGCCTGGCTGATTTTCATGGACATGGTCAACAACCACATCCCCACCTTCGAAGACAAAGCCGAAGCCCTTCACTACTTCCCCATGTTCCGCACCTGGTTTGGCCTGCAGGGACTCTGCAAACTGCCCTGGAACGACATCGAGCCGGCCAACAACGCCGAGACCGACGAACCTGCCAAGGTCCCTGAACACGTCCAAAACTATGTGGATATCTATAAGGCCATCACTGGCAAACCTTTGGATAAACATGAGCTCATCCGCCAAAGCGAGCGGGTCTATAACTTCCAAAAGGTCTTCTGCATGCGCTTTGGCAAAGGCCGCCGCATCGATGACGTGCCACCCTATCGCGCTGTCGGACCGGTCACTGAAGAGGAATACCTTTCTCGTCAGGAGCGTTATGACAAAGCTCTGAAAGAAAAGCAAAACATCGATCCCACCGGGCTCTCCACTCAGGATAAGATGAAACTGCTGCGCCAGTATCGCGAAGATCAGTATCAGCAGCTCATCGATGCCGTCTATCGCCGTAAAGGCTGGACTCCGGAAGGCGTGCCCACCCTCGAACACCTCAAGTCCATCGGAATGGACCTCCCCGAGGTAATCGCCGTGGTGTCCAAACACTTAAAATAGCATCCCGAAATAAACATCCGGAACGGCGGTGGGCTTGGCTCGTCCGCCGTTCTTTGTATGAGGAGCCCATGCAAGAGAATACTTCCATCACTGGGTCTCTCCACCACGTGGAGATATATGTGAGAGACCTGAAAATCAGCCGCGAGTTTTGGAACTGGCTGCTGGCCAAACTGGGCTACACCGTCTTCCAGGAATGGGACGCGGGTGTAAGTTTCATCAAGGGCGATTGTTATCTGGTATTCGTCCAGACGGAAGAACGCTGGCTGGAGCCGAGGTATCACCGCTGCCGGACTGGCTTGAACCACCTGGCCTTCCATGGCGGGACCAGGGAGTTTATCGATTCCATCACCAGGGACCTCGAAACCAGAGGTGTAAGCATCCTCTATCGGGACCGGCATCCCTTTTCCAATGG
>JAGOIY010000094.1 GCA_017995405.1 Candidatus Cloacimonadota bacterium | reverse complement strand
AAAACCAGGATAAAACCATTGATGTGAGCAGCCTCTCGCCTGGTTTCTCCTGCATCCTATTACGGACTCATTACGGACTAAGTCCGTAATGAGTCCGTAATGATACCGTAATGCCAATCGGGAAGGAGACCGCGATCTCAAGGGAGAAATACGGCAAGAAATGGTGCTTAATAACTGCCGTACATAGTGTTATGCATGTGTTTATGGCTGCAGGTCCGGGACCTTAGTCCGGCAGCCTGTCCGATCCCTCCCTTTTGAGGAATCGCGGCCCTGATTCTCCGCACTAAAAAAAACTCTTTACACTATTTAGCCCTCCGGATATCTTGTAAATTCTGGGAAGGTCGTGACAGATGCCTGATAAGTGTTGAGTTACGTTTTTGCGCCTGCTTTGACTGTGGAGTGCCTTCCCTGCGGACCCGATAAAAACTAAAAAAATAAAGGTAGAAAAATGGAGAAGGAATGGATCACACCACCAGGCCTATCCGCGGAAGAAAAGCAGCTCGTAAGTGAGCTGAGCGACTCGCTAAAAAGCCCTCCCATGGTCTCTGAACTGCTTTTCCGGCAGGGACTTAAAACGGAGCAAGAGATTCGGGACTTCTTTACTCCCAGCCTCTATCATCAGCACGATCCCTTCCTCTTTGAGGATATGGACAAGGCCGTCACCCGGATCGTTCAGGCCATCGAAAGGCACGAAAAGATTACCATTTACGGTGATTATGACGTGGATGGCACCACGGCCACGGCGCTGCTCTTGTTGGGCCTGCGAAAGCTGGGGGCTGAGATCGATTTCTATATCCCCCACCGCATGATCGATGGCTATGGCCTCTCGCTGGGTTCGCTGGACCAGCTCAAAGAAAGCGGCAGCAGCCTCATTATCAGCGTGGATTGCGGAGTCAATGCCCTCGAGGAAATCGCCGCCATCAACGCCATGGGCATGGAAATCATCATCACCGATCACCACAACCCCAAGGAAGAGCTGCCCAAAGCCCTCGCCATCATCAATCCCAAGCTGCCCGGCACCCGCTATCCCTATCCCCATCTGGCCGGAGTGGGAGTGGCCTTCAAGCTGCTGATGGCCATCTATCAGCGCATGGGCTACCAAAACGTGGAAACTACCCTCAAGTATATGGACCTCGTGGCGGTGGGCACCATTGCGGACATCGTTCCCCTCACCGGAGAGAATCGCGTCTTCGCGTCCATCGGTCTCCAGCACCTTATCGACAAGAAAAACCTGGGCCTCAACGCCTTGGTGTCGATCTCGGGAATGAACCATAAGACTTTGGATACCAACGATATCGTCTTTGGCATCGCGCCCCGCATCAACGCAGCCGGAAGGATGGGCTCAGCCGCTCTGGCAGTAGAACTGCTGATCTCCTGCGAGGAAGCCCAGAGTGACGAACTGGCCGAGGTCATCGAGCGCCAAAACTCTCTGAGACAACAGCTTGACCAGCGTACCTTCCATGAAGCCTGCGAGATCATAGAAAAGAAATACAAGGACCTCGCCAACACCCCCTGCATGGTGATCTCTTCAGACGACTGGCATCCTGGCGTGATCGGGATCGTGGCCTCCAAACTGGTGGAAAAATACTACCGTCCCGTGATCATGATCTCATTCAAGGAAGGCTTTGGCAGCGGTTCCGGACGCAGCATGGGGGATTTTGACCTCTTCAGCGCCCTCAAACACACCGAGCACAATCTCCACAGCTTTGGCGGTCACAAATACGCCGTGGGCCTCACCATCTATCAGGAATACATCGACCGCTTTGAAAACGAGCTCACCCGCTACGTTTCCGACACCCTGCGGACCGAACAGATCAAGCCGCCCCTCCAGATCGACCACGAACTGGAACTCTATGACATCAACGACTTCTTCCTGGATTGGATCGAACGCTTTGCCCCCTTCGGGCCAGACAACAACCGTCCCGTCTTTGCCACCCGGGGCGTCTGCGTGGCCAGCTATCCCTACAACGTGGGACGCAACCACATCAAGCTCAAGGTGATGAAAGACGGCATGAGCTTGGACCTGATCGGCTACAACCTGGGCGACTACCTCAGCCTGCTCAAGAAAAACAGCATCGTCGATATCGCCTACACCCTGGAATACAATCGCTTTGGCAACAAAACCAGCATCCAGGGCAAACTGCGTGATATTCATGTGAGACAGTGAGATCGATTGACAATTGAGAATTGAAAATGGAGAATCAGCTACGCATACCGCAAACCGCGTAACGGGTAACGATACAATGAAAAATGAGAATATGAGAGCGATGAAGATGCATCCCAGAGGAGTGGCAAACGTCCCCGTTTGCCGTGGCCCGCAGGGACACTCAGCTCTGTTTTCCTTATTGACGGGCGTTATGGCCTTCCTGATGCTAAGCTCCTGCGCCTCAGCCCGTTTCAACCCCAAACGTGAGATTGAGGCGGTCACCTTTAGCGAGTTTATCCAAAGCGAACGCGCCTATGACAAAGCCGTGGCCGATCCCGTTTCGGGCAGTGTCTTTGCGCTTCTGAAGGCAGAGCAGCAGATCCACGTCTTCCGGGAAGGCAAAAAGAGCAACAGTTTCGGCGGCTTGGGCACCCAGGCTTATAATTTCCAGAGGCTCACGGATATCGCGCTGGACAACGACGGCAGCCTGCTGGCCCTCGACATGGCGGCCAAAGAGCTGCGCAGATTCTCTCCGGACGGCAATCTGCTGGCCAGAGTGGACCTCTCCAGCCTCAGTCAGCCTGAACTGCTGGTCATGAGCCCGGACCGCGACCTCTTTATCTACGACGCCGCTCCGCAGGAACTGATCTGCATCTCGATGCTGGACGGCAGCGAGCTCTACCGCTTTGGCAAGTTTCAGCTTAAATCCCCCTCCACCCTGAGTTGCAACCGCGATCTGCTCTCGGTTTACAGCCAATCCGCGGACGAAACTCAGTTCTATTACATCCTGGGCCAGTTCAAGGAAAGCCGCCAAGGTCAATGGCTGCAGGACGCCTTTGGAAACTGGGTGCTGGCTGAACTGCCTCGCGGAACAGTAGTTGAGGAGGCCTCGCTGATGCCGCTGCTGGCTGGATCGGGTGTAGCTTCCGTCTATCGTGAAAGCATCGCGGTGGTGTATGAGAACGGGATTGGCCTGTATCGCATCATGCATCGGAGGCCGGAACAATGAGGCTTTTTATATTCGCAAACGAGGACGTTTGCGGCTCCATAGGGAACCACTGTGAAGCATAAAGACCTGATCCTCACCTTTGCGAGCGTGCTGCTGCTGGCCCTGGCGAGGCTGCCTCTGCATTTGGGTTTTCTGGTCTTCATCGGCTGGATTCCCTTGATGATTGTGCTCCAGGAGGGCGGCAGGAGCTTTAAACGCTTGTTGCTGATGGGCTTGATCTGGTCTCTGGTCTATGTGGGCATCGTCTTTTACTGGATTTCGGAGGTCACCTGGGGGGGATTGATCGGCATCGTTGGCTTTTACGCTGTGTGGCTGGCCCTGTTTTTCTATGTGATACAGAGGATTTGGAGCCGTTTTCCCGCCTGGGGTCATCTGGGTTTCATTGCGGTCATGCTCAGCTTTGAGTATCTGCAAAACTTTGGGGAGACACGCTTTCCGTGGTGGAACAGCGGTTATTCCCTGGCCGCCTATCCGCAGCTCATCCAGGCTGCCGATCTGGGAGGCATGACCCTGCTGGCGCTCCTGGCCCTGATCATCAACATCCTGGTGGACAAGGCCTCGCGGGGCAAGCTCCGCAACCTGATCTGGATAGCACTGATCATGGGTGCCTGGATCGGATACGGCCAGTATTGCCTCAGCAGCCTCCAGCCCCAAAAGCGGGAGCTCCGGGCCCAGGTGATGCAACCCTCCATCCCACAGGAAGATAAATGGGAGCAGGAGCATTATCCCCAAATGCTGGCCCGCTTTGAAGAGCTCAGCCTCAAAGCCGCCGCGGACAGCACGCAGCTCTTTATCTGGCCTGAGGCCGCCATGCCTGCCTATCTGCGTTATGACATGGACCGCCAGCGTGACCTGAGGGAGATCATCAACCTCACCGGCCTGGAGATCTTCACCGGCTTTCCGGATTTTGACAGCGCTCCTCCAGAGCACGTGGATGAATTTTACTACTACAACGGGGCCTCGCTGTTCAAACCGGACGGCTCTCAGCAGCCCGTCTTCCACAAAAACATCCTCGTACCGGTGGGAGAGAGGATGCTGTGGCTCAAGCAGTTCCCCATCCTCTGGAAGCTCAATTTCGGCCAGGCCAACTGGGAGTTTGGAAAGGAGCTGGCCTATTACGAGAGCTTTGGCTACCGCTACAGCCCCTCCATCTGTTACGAGCTGGCCTTCCCGGATATCCATCACCGCATGGCCATGCCCAAAGATCCCCAAACCGGCAGGATCACCAAGATGGACTTTCTGGTCAACCTCACCAACGACGCCTGGTTTGGCACGTCCTACGGGCCCTGGCTGCATCAGGTGATGACCAGGTTCCGGGCGGTGGAAAACCGCATTCAGATCTACCGCAGCGCCAATACCGGGATCAGCGTGATCGTCGATCCTCTGGGCCGGGAACTTGCCTCCGCGGGCCTTTTCAAGATCACCAATCTCGGCGCTCCGCTCTACACGGTGGATAAAGTGCCACTGATCAGGCACATCCACTCCTATCCCCTGCTGTTTTTGATCCTGGCCGCTGGCCTTTTTCTGCTCTCTTTGTTCAAAGCAGCGGCCCCACCATCCAAGGAGGCATCCGGATGAAATACTTTTACACCATCGGTGAAGTGAGCAACCTGCTGGGCGTTAAACCCCACGTGATCCGCTATTGGGAAAGCGAATTCAGCTTTCTGAAGCCCCGTAAGGAGGAAGGACGCATCCGCAAATACTCGGAGGAAAACGTCCAGCTCCTGCGGAAGATCCAGGAGATGCTCCACACCCAGCGCTTCACCATCGAAGGGGCCCGTCAGAAGCTCAAAGCGGAGCGTTCCGCGGCCCGCTATCATCGCAAGCTGGAAGAGCTTAGCCCTCCAGTGGCAATCTCCGACCCAGCCCTCAAAGAGCAACTCGGCCAGCTGAGGTCCAGCCTCAAAGACATCCTCACCCTCTGCGACAAGCTTAAAAGGAAATACAAGCAATGACCTTTCAGGATATGATCCTCACCCTGCAAAACTTCTGGGCTCAAAGAGGCTGCGCGCTCCTGCAGCCCTACGATTGCGAGATGGGGGCCGGCACCTTCCATCCCGGCACCTTTTTCGGCTCCCTGGGCTCCAAACCCACCGCTATCGCCTATCCCCAACCTTGCCGCAGACCCAAGGACGGACGTTATGGCGAAAACCCCAACCGCTTTCAGCACTATTACCAGTTCCAGGTGATCATCAAACCCACCCCGGAAGACATCCAAACTCAATACCTGCGCAGCCTCGAGGCCATCGGGGTCACGATTGGCGATCACGACATCCGCTTTGTGGAAGACGACTGGGAATCCCCCACCCTGGGGGCCTGGGGATTGGGATGGGAAGTGTGGCTGGACGGTATGGAGATCAGCCAGTTCACCTATTTCCAGCAGGTGGCCGGCTATGACCTCTTCCCCGTGAGCGTGGAACTCACCTATGGCCTGGAGCGCCTCGCCATGTATATTCAGGACGTGGACGACTATAGAGAGCTAATGTTCAGCGATAGCGTCAAATACGCCGATCTCTATTTCACCCGCGAGCAGGAGTATTCTGATTACAACTTCAACTCCGCAGATACCACCCTGCTCTTTCGTCTCTTCCAGGATCATGAAAAAGAATGCAACGCGCTGCTGGACAAAGGACTGGTCTATCCAGCCTACGACCAATTGCTGCGCTGCTCCCACTACTTTAACCTCCTCGACGCCCGGGGTGTGATCAGCGTCACGGAACGCGCCGCCTACATTGGCCGCGTTCGTGATCTGGCCAGGCTGAGCGCCCGGACCTATCTGGAAAAATATGAGGAAAAACCATGAATACCCCCCGACACGATGACCTGATGAGTTACCTTCGGGACCTGCGGGAAAACCTCCTGCAGGTGGCCATCTACAAAGGCTACGACGGCGTCGAACACGCCATCCTGATCTTTGAGGATGATCCGCCCTCCTTCTTTGATGTCCTGCAGCCGCTGGTGAGAGTGATCCGCAAGCGCCGCCTTCCGGAACCCCTGATCGTGAACCGTATCTTTGTGGAAAACTCCCTGGATTCCTACCCCCTGGAGTTTCTCAATATGCAGACCTCATACCGCAACCTCCTGGCCAACACGGACATCCTGAAAGGCCTCCGTTTTGCCAAAGCGGACCTGAGACTGCAGATGGAGCGCGAGCTCAGGAGCAAATGGCTGCTCACCCGCCAGGCGGTGTTGGAAAATCCCTACAAGACCGCTCAGGTGAGAGACGCCATCCAGCGCTCGAGAACAGCCATCCACCCCGTCCTGAAAGGATTCTTCGCGCTGAAAGACCTGTCGGTGCCCAAAGAACTGGCTGAGGCCATCGAACTCGCCACCCCCATCTCCGGAGTGGACCTGAACCCCTTGCAGCTAACCATCACGGGAATCCAGGATGCCAGCCGTTATATCGCCATGCTGGACGCGCTCATGACCAGAGTGCAGGGATGGGTCCTGTGATCGACAGCGCTTTCACCCTCCTGGACAGCAAACTCCCCGTCCTGGCCACTGCCATCCATGCCGGCCATCAACTCGGCCCGGAGATGGACCACCATTGCGGAATCCCCGAGGCCGACCGCCTCAGAGAGGAAGACCCTTACACCGATGAAGCAGCGGCCCTCTTTGCCAATCATATCATCCTCCGCAGCAGCCGCTTTGAGGTGGACCTCAACCGCCTGCGCGACAAAGCGGTGTATCTGGTACCAGAAGATTGCTGGGGACTGCCGGTCTCCAGGCAAAATCTTCCGCCCCATATCATTGCATCGCTCTACTCCGAATACGACCAGTGGTATGCCCACCTGGATTTCTGCATCAAACGCATGCTCAGCCACCATCCCTTCATCGTGGTGCTGGACCTCCACAGCTACAATCATCGGCGGGGTGGACCAAATGCCCAGCCCGATCCGCAAGAATCAAATCCCGATATCATCATCGGACGCAGCAACATGAGCGCCCGCTATCACAAATCCGTGGAATCGCTGCGCGCCCGCCTGGACGGACAAAGCTGGCAAGGTCGCAAGCTGGATTGCCGCGCCGACGTCAAATTCCCCGGCGGCTATCTGGCCCGCTATCTGAACGCCCACTATTCCGATCACCTCTTCTGCCTGGCCATCGAATTCAAAAAGACTTTCATGGACGAATGGACCGGCCAGATGGATCGCGACGCCTGGGACGAACTGAAAGGGCTGTTCAAAACGGCAGTGGACGAATGGCTGCCGGAAGTGGTGAGAGCATAGAACGGCAGGCGATTAG
>JAGOIY010000004.1 GCA_017995405.1 Candidatus Cloacimonadota bacterium | reverse complement strand
ATCTAGCTAAACTACCGTCCCGATGGGACTCATTACGCCATATTCGCACTAGCTCTAAAGCTTGAGTTACGCAAAGAGCGGACCCTCTTCAGGTCCGCTCTATGTCATTACAATGATATAAGTTTAGTGCTTCTCTTTGCAGAGCTCGATCAACACTCCCATCGAGGATTTGGGATGCAGGAAGGCGATATCGGCATGATGGGCACCGGGACGCGGTTCCTTGTCGATGAGGGTGATGCCTTTGTCAGATGATTCCTGCAGGGCAGCGGGCAGGTCATCCACCGCGAAGGCAATGTGTTGGATGCCTTCGCCCTTTTTCTCGATGAATTTGGCCACAGGGCTCTCTTCCGAGGTGGGGGCCAGGAGCTCGATGCGGGTGTCACCACAGGGGAAAAAGGCCACCTTCACCATCTGGGAAGGCACTTCTTCCACAGCTTCCAGTTCCAGCCCGAGTTTTTTATAGAACTCGATGCCGGCGTCCAGGTCCTTTACCGCTATGCCTATGTGACTGATATGCTTCACCATAAGCGCTCCTACTTCTTGTAGTTGTCGGCCAGTTCAAAGCCGATGTGCATGGCTTTGAGGTTGAGATCGATGAAGGCCGGCTTCACGCTTTCGCGGATGGATTGCTCCAACGAGGATTCTTTGACCACTTTGGTGAGGCGGACCAGGAAGCTCAGCGAGAGGATGTTGGTGCTGATGGCACTGCCCAGCTTATCGATGGCGATGTCTGTGAAGGGCAGTTCATAGGTGTTTTCTGCCGCCAGGGCGAGGTTTTTGACAAAGGTGGTGTCGATGATCAGGACCCCTTCTTCCCGCAGGTCAAAGAGATACTTGTCACAGGCTTCCTGAGTGAGGGCCAGCAGGCAGTTAAAGTTCATCGCCTCAGGGAAATAGATATCGTGATCGCTGATGATCACGTCGGCCCGGGAAGAACCGCCCCGGGATTCGGGACCGTAGCTCTGGGTCTGAGTGACCTTGCGTTTGTCGATCACGGCAGCCCTGGCGAGGATGATGCCGGCCAGGATGAGTCCCTGACCGCCACTGCCCGAAAGTCTGATCTCATAGTTCTTCATTTCACATCTCCCATAGCCTGGGCGCGCTTTTGGAGCTCTCCATAGGCAGCGCAGAATTCCGGTTTGACGTCCTTGCGAAGGGTGCCGCGGATGATCTTTCCTTCCACCTTTTCAGGGGGGAGTTTATCCACCGCGGTGAGAGGAATGGAGCCGTCGCGCATGTCTTTCATCATCTGGGCCGGACCGCCTTTCTTGTTGAGGCGTCCAAAGATCACCGGGCAGGCGCTCACCACTTCGATCAGCGAAAAGCCGGGATGTTCGATGGCTTCCACCACCATTTTTTGCACTTCCTGAGTATGGAAAGCGGTGGTGCGGGCCACATGAGTGGCCCCAGCGCCTAAGGCCAGCTCGCAAATATTGAAATCCGGCTCGATGTTTCCGTAGGGAGCGGTGGTGGCGATAGCGTCGTGAGGGGTGGTGGGAGAACACTGTCCGCCAGTCATGCCGTAGATGTTGTTGTTGATGAGGATCACGCTGAGATCGATATTGCGGCGGGCGGCATGGATGAGGTGGTTGCCACCGATGGCCGTGCAATCGCCGTCTCCGGTGATCACGATCACTTTGAGATGCGGTTTATGAAGCTTGACGCCTGTGGCATAAGCAATTGAGCGTCCATGCAGAGTGTGCAGGGTGTTGAAATCGACATAGACCGGCATGCGGGATGAGCATCCGATACCGGAGACCATCACGATGTCGTCACGGTCGATCTGCATGCTGGCGATCCCACGGATGATGGAACCCAGCACGATACCGTTGCTGCAGCCCGCGCACCAGACATGGGGAAACTTTTTATCGTGGCGCAGATAGTCGTGAATCACGCGTTGTGGAATGTTGGCCATTACATCACCTCCTTGATCTTGCGCAGGATGTCGTTGGGAGTGATGAGCTTGCCATTCACTCTCTGAAGCCCGATCACGTTGCTGTCGCTCTTATTCTTGGTGAGGCGCTTGATCTCGTTGATCAGCTGGCCCTGATTGAGCTCGGGAACTATAACGGTTTCAACGTTTTGGAGCATCTTGCGGACCGCGTCGTCCGGGAAGGGCCAAATAGTGAGCGGCCTGAGGAGGCCCACCTTGACGCCTTCGCTTCTGGCTATGGCCACCGCGGCTTTTGCGCTGCGGGCTGTGATGCCGGCCGCGAACAGAGCAATGGTGGCATCTTCCATCTGATGGCTCTCGATCTGCACCAGATCACGGATGTTGTAGGAGATTTTCTTGCGCAGGCGTTCCATCATTTCAGCGGCTTCGGTGGCCTTATTGGTGGGAAATCCCAAAGCGTCGTGGGTGAGGCCGGTCACGTGGAAGCGGTAGCCCTCGCCATAACTGGCCAGGGGCGAAAGATACTTCTGGTTTTCGTCGTAGTGCTTGTACCAGTGAGGCGGAACAGTGGGCTTGATCCTGCTGATCACTCTCACATTTGCCATATCGGGCAGCATGACGGATTCACGCATGTGGCCCAGCACTTCATCCAACAAAAGGATCACGCAGGTGCGGTATTTTTCGCTAAGATTGATGGCACGGATGGTGAGCTCGTAGCTCTCCTTGACGCTGTCAGGATAGAGCACGATGGCAGGGCTGTCACCATGGCTGCCCCATTTGGCCTGCATGATGTCTCCCTGGGCCGGGCTGGTGGGCATTCCGGTGGAGGGACCCATGCGCTGGACGTTTACGACCACACAGGGAGTCTCGGTGATCTTGGCAAAACCTATGCCTTCCTGCATCAGCGAAAAGCCGGGACCGCTTGTGGCAGTGAGAGCCTTCGCGCCGGCCAGAGAGGCTCCGGTGATGGCACAGATGCTGGCGATTTCGTCTTCCATCTGCACAAAGGTTCCACCACGCTTGGGCAGTTCCAAAGCCAGGATTTCGGCTATTTCGGTGGACGGGGTGATGGGGTATCCGGCGAAGAAGTTGCAGCCGGCATCGAGCGCGCCAAAAGCAACCGCCTCGTTGCCCTGCATGAGCACATTTTTGCGTTCACGCTTGGCTTCCAGCTCTTTGAGAGGACTTTCCACTTTGGGGGTCTCCTCAGTGGCCTTGGGGAGTTTGACAGTCTTGGACGCTTTGCCGCGGGGTTTGGCAATGGCAGTTATCTTGGGACTTGGCATGTTCATCTCCTTAGCGGTCTTTAGCGCCGGTTATGGCAAAATCCGGACACAGACGGTCACAGGTTTCGCAGTGAATGCACTTTTCGGGGGCTGCCACGTATGGCGAGCCGTCCGCTTTACGTCCCAAACAGCCTGTGGGACAAAAAGCCACGCAGATTCCGCACTTTTTGCACCAGTTGTAATAAATCAATACGGGAGAGTCGGTATCACCCGGGTCTTTGACTTCGGTGATCTCCACTTCCATCTTTTCCCGGGCGTCTTCTTCTCGAATGATCATGCCCATTTTGTCTTTCTCGACCTTTTTAGGCATCATTCCTCCATTTATCTTATTTGTATTTGTTTTCATATAAAACTCTCCCCCGGTCCGGCTTCGCTACTGACCAGGGGAGAAAGTCCTTGCGTTGCTTATTTATGCTTGGCGATCACGTCTTTGTAGTAGTTGCCCAGGCGTCTGGCGCCTTCGTGGTTGGTGTCCAGGGTCTCGTAGGAGAAGTTGAGGCGCATAGTGTTTTGGCCACCACCGTCACAGAAGAAGGAAGTGCCAGCCACATAAGCGACATTGGCGTTTTTGATGCAATCCAGCAACATGGCGTTGGTATCGATCCACTCAGGTCCTTTGGCCATCAGGAAAAGGCCGCCTTCCGGATGAGTCCAGCTAAATTCCTCCGGCATAAACTCCGCCAGGGCTTTCAGCATGCCCTGCTGTTTGACGCTGTACATTTCGCGGATCTGCTGGATTTTGGGTTCCAGGAGCCCTTTTTCGATGTAGCGGGCGGCAATGCGTTGCGTGAAGGGAGGGGTGCAAAGATCGGTGGCCTGTTTGGCGACCACGATCTTATCCAGAACGTCCGGATGGCCTGCCACCCAACCGATCCTGAAACCGGGGCAGAAGATCTTGGAGAAAGTGCCCAGCAGGATCACCTGTCCATTGCCTTCCAGTTCATAGATGGTTTTTTGGTGGCTGCCCTCGTAGCGAAGCTCGCGATAGGGGCTGTCTTCCAAGATGAGAATATCATAGCGATGGGCGATGTCGATCACTTCCTTGCGACGACGTTCGCTCATCGTCATACCAGCCGGATTTTGAAAATCCGGGATCACGTAGATGAATTTGGGTTTGTTGCCCTGGGCGATCTGTTCTTTGATCTTTTCTTCCATGATCTGGACGTCTTCGCCCTCATCATCCATCGGGATGCCTATCATATTGGCGCCATAGGAATTGAAGGCACTGAGGCCTCCCAAATAAGATGGCAGGCCCACGATTACGCTGTCGCCCCGGTTGATGAAGATTTTGGCGATCAGGTCCAGAGCCTGCTGGCTGGCGGTAGTGATGATCATGTTTTCGATGCTCATATCCACGCCGGCGGCCTTGTAACGGTTTACCAGCAGGGAACGCAGCAGGGTGTCACCTTCCGTGGCGCCATACTGCAGCGCGAAAGCGGCTTCGGTGTCCATTACCTCACACATGATCTCTTTGAGTTCGACGGTGGGGAAGGTGAGCGGTGAAGGGAAACCTCCTGACAAGGAGATCAGACCAGGCTGGCCCAAAAACTTGAGCAGCTCGCGGATAGCGGAACGCTTCATACCCTTGATGTTGGTGGAAAGCGTGGCTTGCAAATCGGTGATCATGACGATCCTCCATCTATGTTACTTTTGTTATAAATCAGGATCTTTTTATTGCTCTTGCGCCATTCGTTGTAAGCGGATTTGATTTCCAACTCCCAGACGATGCGTTTGTCGTTGTCCTCAAAGCTGAGGATATCGAGGTAAAAGGTGCGTTTATTCTTGCCCACAAAGCTCTTACGGGGAAACTCCACCGTGATCTGACCTTCGTAGTTGAGGATAGTGATCTCGTTCAAAAAGACCCCGTCGGCGATCTCCAAGATCGCGCGGGCTTCCACGTTTCCTGTCTGAACATCACGGAAGTGAATATTCATTCATAACTCCATTTAGTCATATTCCACCCAATTAAAACTTACGCTTAATTGGTCAAGGATTTTTTTGGCCAATCTCACTCAACCGCCACTGATCATGTGATAGACCATCACATCGGAACCGGCTGGCACCAAAGTGTGGTCATAATCGGCACGTTTCACCAGCTTGCCGTCGATCTTGATCACCAGCATTCTGAAGCTGTAGTTCATCACCTGCAATACCCTGCGGACGGTCATTCCATCCTCCCAGGGAATCGTGTGGCCATTTACAATGATGGTGCTCATTTATTCTCCGAAGCGCCGGACCCCGTAACATCGATTTCCAAATCGGCGATGTATTTCCCGCAGATTGCGCAGATTTTGGCGCTGATTACGCAGATATTGATATGGTTGAGAAGGTTTAGAGACGCCCCGGATTGGAATCCGACGCTACATGAGTTGAGAGGGTTGAGAGGTACCAGTGCTTGTTGTAGCACCGCTCTCTGTACCATCTGCGAAATCCGCGCCAAAACCCGCGAAATCTGCGGGAAATCGTCGTGCAGCTCTCTGACCGTGCTCATGAAAGGTTCCTTGGTATCTGTAAGAGCAAATCCAGGCATAGATTGGCTTGCATATTTGCCACAATGGCTACTCGCGCGGAAACTGGGCTGACGCCCGGTTTCAACTCCGAGGACTGGTCTCCGATCAGGTATAGTCCTTCACAGCTTGTGGTTACGATAGATTGATTGTTGCCCACTCCGGCAAGTCCGGATGCGGCGATGACAGGCCGCCGGGGATAGAGCTCCTGCCAGGATTCGATCAGCATGGTTTTCTGGTCTGCCAGGTCGAAGGCCTCGATGAGGATGTCGCAGTTTCCAAAGAGCTGATCCAGATTATCCGGCGTGATTCTGAGCGCGTGGGTGAGGATCATGGTGAAAGGTGAAATGCGGCAGAGATTATCCTTGAGGGCGGTCACCTTGGTCTGCCCCACCTGGTCCATAAAGTATTGCTGGCGGTTGAGATTGGACACGCTGAGCACGTCAAAATCAGCGATCACCAGTTTGCCGATGCCGGCCCGGGTGAGTGAAACCGCCACATTTGAGCCCAGACCTCCCGCTCCGGCGATTCCCACGCAGGCGTTTTGCCAGGCTTTCAGCATGACGGGATCGTGAGCGGCGAAGAAACGCCTCCTCAGCCCCTCAAGTTCTGGCTTTGATCTCAACGCGGATCGCTCCATCGGGATCGAGGTCTTTGAGGTTGCCCACCTGCGCTCTGATGGTGTCGCGGAGGATGTTTTGAACGAAGGGAACGATCGAGACCTGCCGGTCATTCACAAACAGCTTTAGCTCCTGCTTTCCATCCAGCACGCAGTCCTCACGCTTTGAGGTGCCCTGCACGATCCGGGCGGCCATAGCGTTGCAGTCGTAACCGCAAGCGCTGCAACACTCTGGATCGCTCTGCGGCAGGATATTGAAGGTCTTCTCCAATACCGTGTCTATTAGCTGAACCGCGTCCCGCTCCAGGCAGAAGCAAGGCAAGCCCCTAAAATGGCTGATGGATCCGGCGATGGGGCCACTAATGCCGATGCAGCTGTCATCCACGAGCTCTTCAAGCTGCGCTTCGCTGACCGCGCAGACGAGCTTGGGCAAGGCCGCTTCCTTCATGCCTTCCACGATCAGCCAGTCGCAGTCAAACAGCTGCAGGGCGGATCTCAGATTGGGCTGAGGGGTCATCACCAGGGCGGCGTCACGGGTGCCGATAGCCAGCACTCTGGAAGCGCCTGCACGTGCATGTTTCCAGCTGTTGGAACCTTCCGTGTCCGCTCTGTAGGCCTCGTTGTGGATGTCTTTGATGGAGTTGATCTTATATCCGCGTTCCCAGAGTCTGGAGATGAGGAAGGTGGCCAGAGTGGTCTTGCCGGTGTGATGATAACCGATGATTCCTAAAGCTTTCATGGCTTCCGCTCCTCGAGCAGGACTACACAATGTGCCGCTATACCTCCCGCGCCACTGATGCCAAGACCTTCTTCGGTAGTGGCTTTGACGGATAGATTGGAAATGTCGGTAGCGAGGTCGGAGGCCAGATTGGTCCTCATGGCGTCAATAAAGGGACGCAGTTTGGGGGCCTGGCAGATGAGCGTGGCGTCCAGGTTAACTACTTGATAATTATGTTTGTTAAGCAGGGAGACAACCTGGCTCAGCAGTTTTCGGCTGTCGGCATTCATCCACCTGGTATCAGTATCCGGAAAGTGTAAGCCTATGTCTCCCAATGCCAATGCTCCCAGCAAGGCATCCATGACGGCGTGGATCAATACATCCGCGTCCGAGTGGCCTAAAAGCCCCTTCTCATAAGGGATATGGACTCCTCCCAGGATGAGAGGCCTGCCTTCCACCAATCTGTGGACGTCGTAGCCGTGGCCGATTCTCATCACCACTCAATCCACCGTGATCGATTTGGAGACGTTTTTGGGAACGTCGGGATGGACACCATGGTCCAGCATGTTGATGCGGTCCAGCTTTTTCATCTTGCGGACGCTCATTCTGAGGGCCAGGAGCTGCAACACAGCTGTAGCCGAAAAACAGGTGAGCAGGCTGTCACCGGTTTTGGGCAGGATGATATAAGCCCATCCGTAGTATTGGCCTTCGTTGGGATTTGAGCTGGCGTTTTTCATCAGCTTATCGTCTTCCTCGGCAATCACATAGGTATTGGCGCCGCGGATCTTGTGGGTATTGATCTGCGAGACGGTGAGATTGACGTCGCGTTCGTCCGGTCCGGTGACGTAGATGAGAGGATAATTGCGATAGAGGGGCTCAAAGAAATCCTTGTCCTTCACGATGCCTTTAAAGAGCTTGCTGCCCGCTTCGCTGAGGTTGAATGGCATGTTGCCGGTAAAGAGATAGGTGCCCACGGCTTTGATCATTTCCTTGGTCTCTTCGCGACTGATGGAGTGGCGCTGGGACTCGCTGTCGATGCTGTCGATCAGATCGCCGAAGGACCTCACAAAGTTGCGCACATGCTTGATACCAAAGACGGTGTTCTTGCCCAGGATGGTGTTGGGACCGTGTTTAAACTCGCTGGCTTCGCGGCCTTCGGCATGGTTGAGCACGGTCTCTCTGATCTTGAGGGCGCCTTCCATGGCCACTCCGCTGATCTTGGTGGCCAGAATGTGCAGAGACGGCTCCATATAGATTTTGGCGGCCATAGCATCGATCACGTCCGCGGTGTTGTCCAGGGTCTCTCTGATCAGGTCTGGGATGCGGTGGAGGCTCTGTTTGCGCTTCTCGAGCTGCTGTCTTTTTTGGGCTAACGTAGCCTCGTCCCAACCGTTGGGGAGCTCGTCGAGGATAGCCTGCGCGGTGCGGATGGCCAGATAATAGAAGAGGGTGATCTGGTTCATGAAACTCTTGGTGGCGGGAACAGCGATCTCCGGTCCACAGAGAATGGGGATGGCGACGTCGCTCTTTTCCTGGCCGAGGGTAGAGTTCATATTGTTGACCAGCACAGCTTTACGGACGTTCAGGCCGGAAGCGTCGATGTCGTTGAAGATATCGATGAGGTCTTTGGTTTCGCCGGATTGGGAGACCCCGATGATGAGGTCGTTGTTTTTGATGCAGTTGGAGTATTCTCCTCTGAAATCACCCGGCAGGATGGGGATGATCTCCACCCCGGCGATCTCGTTGAAGAAGAGGGCACCCACTTTGGTGGCGTGAAAGCTGGTCCCGCAGGCGATGGTGTAGGCGTTGCGGTTGTTGCTGACGGTGTTTTTGATCAGGGCCAGAAAATCCCGCACCTCATGCTCGAATTCCTCCACACTGTCCAGCTCTGAGATGCTGTCCAGGGCCTTGGCGAGAGCGATGCGGCTGAGGTCAAACTCAGGACCGATCAGGTCTATAAAGATATTCTTTTCATTGGAAAAGAAGTATTTCTTGTCAAAGTCTTCCTTGACCGCCACGTCAAAGATTTCGGGATAGCGGCTGCGGGAAAGCTGGTAGAAGTTTTTCCACTGTTCGGAAGCGCAGAGCTGATCAAAGTGGCGGCGTTTGGTGATCAGGTCCGGAGCGTCCACCAGCTGGGGGATGGTGGTTTTCAAAAGCTCGTAAATACCTTCTCTGCGAGTGAGTTCCATCATGCGTTTGCCGGTGTTTGAGCCTCCCGCGAAGAGCTTGATCAGCTTGCCGGTGGATTCCACCTGGGCGTAGATCTCCTGCTCCATAAAGTATTCATGCTCCGGCAGCAGTTCCACGTCCTCAGCCCTCAGTTTTGAATAGACCGGCTGGGTGGTGATCATCGCGCCGGTGGCATAGA
This sequence comes from Candidatus Cloacimonadota bacterium, assembly GCA_017995405.1. Taxonomy (GTDB): domain Bacteria; phylum Cloacimonadota; class Cloacimonadia; order Cloacimonadales; family Cloacimonadaceae; genus UBA3900. The sequence continues at coordinate 26,267 of JAGOIY010000004.1, read as the reverse complement.
CTTCATCGGGTTGGTTCAAGTGTTTGAAGCGCAGATCTTTCTGTGCGTAAACCTGGTAATACTCGTGAGTGTATTCCACAAATTCGCCTTCCCGCAGATTGATCAGCATCTTGGTAAAGCGCAGCACGGCTGTGAGATCTGAGGAGGCCAGCTTGAAAGCAACGCCATCCGCCTCACCGATGCCAAAATAGAGACTGCTGCCAGCTTTGATGGCCCAGGAAGTGCGGGTGACGGGATCCACGATCACCGCCGCGTAGGAACCCACCATCTTTTCGGCGGTCCCGATGATGGCTCTGCGCATGCAGGCTTTCCGGGCTTCGGGATCGCTGGGTTCGCCGGCTTTTTTCAGCTCGATATCGAAATAGTGCTCCACGCTGTGCACCAGCATTTCACCATCGTTGTCGCTGAGGACGGTGTGGCCCTCTTTGGTGAGGAAGACCTTGAGATCACGGGTGTTGGTGATATTGCCGTTGTGAGCGCCGTAGATATGGCGTTTGCATTTCACCTCATGCGGCTGGGCGTTTACTTTGTTGACAAAACCAAAGGTGGCCCATCTGACCTGGCCGCAAAAGATCTGTCCGGCTTGTTTCTCGATGCCCAGGGTCTTGACCAGGGTGCTGGGAGCTCCCACATCTTTGAGCAGGGTTACATGCTCACCCTCGCCTTGAAAGGCAGCCCCAGTGGAGTCGTAACCCCTGTATTCCAAAGCTTTTAAGAGTGTTGAAGCGTATTCTCCCATCTTAAGGGATACTTTTGCCAGAGATAGGCCCAGGACTCCACATCCAATACCGAAGACCGGAACTGGAATCAGGACGCGGAGAGGCCTGATCCGACCGGCAAACTTGTTCAGGGCCAAATTGTAACAACCGCCAAGGGTTTCCGCTTTCATGTAAATATCCTTTATACCATATTGTTTTCAATGATTTGAGAGGCGAAGAAGAGGTCTGAGGCATCCGTGATCTTGAGATTGAGATCGGAGCTGAAAAGATAAGGCACCGCGTGCCCCAGATGCTCCACCAGGGAGGAATCGTCCGTGCTCACAAATCCATCCTCATAGGCCTTTTCATAGGCGGCCCGGATGAGCTTCAGATCGAAGACCTGAGGTGTGAAAACCTGCACCAGACGGTCCCGCGGCAGGGTCTCCCCCACTACTTCGCCTTCTATGGTCTTGATGGTGTGCTTGATCCTGGCAACTGGGATGGCGGCTTTATGTTTCAGCGCCAGACTGGCCAGGTCCGCGATCAGGTCCAGAGTGATGAAAGGCCTCACGGCATCGTGGATAAAGACCAGTTTGGTGCCCGGAGGGCAATGCTGCAGGGCGGCAAATACGGAATCCTGCCGTTCGGCTCCGCCAGCGATCACAATCCAGGGTTTGGTCTCTGCCTCAAAATATTGCCGGATAAGCTCTTCCGTGTAGGCTTGATCGGCTTCGGGGGCCGTGATGATGAGGCTGGAAATCAGCGGGGAAGCAAAGAAGCGCTCCAGGGTGCGGATCAGGATGGGGATCCCAGCCAGTTCCAAAAATTGTTTTTTGACGGCAGAGTTCAGCCTCAAACCGCTACCAGCCGCTGTAACTATTGCCGTGTTCATGGTTTCCATAGATAGAAGACTCCTCTGGCCTCGCGTTTGGCCTCCACTTTACCGTCATAGCTAAGTTCCCTCAACACCTTGCTGATCTCGTTGATATGGGTGCCGAGAGTGACAGCCAGATCCTCAGCGGTGCAGGGACGGCGCAGCAGCGTGGCCTCGATTTCCCGGATCAGATCGATGGAACTGGGAGTGTTCAGATGGACCGCCGCTTTGGCGATGATCTCAACCGGCATGGACAAGCGCTCCGCAAACAGCTTCAAAATCCCTTGCAGCAGATCCAGCGGGGCGGTCTGCACCCAATCTTCCGCTCCGGGACGGTCCAGAGCGTTAAGCTGAACGCGGTCCGGGGCAATCTGTGAGATCGCTTCGATGAGGGCTTCCAGTTCTGTTTCGCTATCGTTGATTCCAGCAATGATAAATACTTCCAACCACATCTGGCCAGCGTATGCCCGTCTGAATTCCACCAATCCGGCGATGAGGTCCTGAACCTTCAGGCCTGGTTTGGGACGGTTGATGATCTCATAGCCCGTCTGGGTGGCGGCATCCAAAGACGGCAGCACCAGATCGCAGGGTATAATCTCCGCCTGCACATTAGGATCATTGAGCAGCACTCCGTTGGTGAGCAGCGCCAGCCGGTAGTTTGGATAGGTGGATTTGATGTATTTGACGATCTTACCTATCCCGCTGTGCAGAGTGGGTTCTCCCGCCCCGGAGAAGGTGATGTAATCCAGCTCCGGACGGTTTTTGAGAAAGAGATCGAGCTCATCGAGAATCTCTTGGGAGCTAAAGAACTCCTGGCGCTCCGTGATCAGATGTGTAGTATTCTGCACTTCGCAATAAACGCAGTTCAAAGGGCAGTATTTATACGGGACCAGATCGACGCCCAGGGAAAGGCCAAGCCGCCTGGAATTGACAGGTCCAAACAGATGACGGTAGGGAATCATTTAGAAGGTAGTGCCGAACTGCAGATGAGGTTCCCAGCCGCCGTCGTTGAGGTTGTGGGCGTAATCAAAACCAATGAGGCCAAAGGGACTGCGAATGCGGATGCCTGCTCCGATGCCTTTCTTGAGCTCCAGGAAGTTGAAATCCCGCATCTTGTTGAAGCTGTTGCCGGCATCAAAGAATCCCACCGCGATGATCTGATCACCGGCGATCGGATAGCCCAGTTCTGTGGAGAAGATGATGGCACGGGTGCCACCTCCGGCGGGTCCTATAGAACGGTCTGGAAAGCCGCGAATGCCGTCCACTCCGGTTCCGCCCAGATAAAACTTCTCGTCGGGAGGAGCGTCATCGCTTTTACCGTAGGGGCTCACATAGCCAAAGCGCCACTTGGTGCGCAACGTGAGCTTTTCCCAGGCCTCGGCATACCAGTTGACCTGCATGATCTGCTTGAAATAGTCAAAGTCTCCGCCCAGCAGTCCACCGGCGATCTCAGAAAATAGAGTCACCTGAGAGCCCCGGGTGGGGAAAAAGATATTGTCGCGCGTGTCGCGAGTCACGGTGGCGTTCAGGGAGCTGGTGTAGCGCCAGCTGAGAGAATCCAGTTCGATCAAAGTGGCATTGGCAAGCGGATCTTCCAGGATCTTGTCGCGGTTGGTGACGCGGTATTTTTTGGAGTAAAGTGAATATCCGGCCACCAGACGGGTGCGGTCTATCCAGGGCAGATATTGGCCCAGCCTGAGGCTGGCGCCACGGGTGAAAATCTTGTAGTAGAAAGAGCTCCAGTCTTTTTCGGTATAATAGAGGTTGGTGCCCAGCAACACATCGGAATCGTAGAGATTGGGATTGGTAAAGCTGAATTCAAAGTTCTGAGTGCTGCCGCCAAATTCCCACATCAGGCTGCTGGACCAGTTGTTGCCGAAGAGGTTGTTTTGAGAAAGCGAGAGCTGGCCCACAAACTTGTCCTGGCTGTTGTAGCCCACACCGCCATTGGCCATGCCGGAGGATTTATCCACCACGTCGATCTGGAGGTCGATATCGCCCTGGTTGTTGATGGGAGTGTAGTCCAGCTGGATGTCCGGCTCGAAGAAGCCCAGATTGTAGATGTTTTGCTGGGAGCGGATCACCTGGCTCTGACGGTAATAATCTCCAGGAGCGATCTCCAGCTGGCGTCTGATCACCTTTTCTTTGGTGCGCCGGTTTCCGGAAATCTGGATCTGACGGATTCTGGCCCTGGCGCCTTCAACGACCTTGAGCACCACCTCCAGATTCTTCTCCTGTTTGATCTTTTCATGGCTGATCTGGGTGTAGATATAGCCCTCGTCAAAGTACATGGAATAGACTTTGGCCAGCTGTTTTTCAAACTTGGCTTCGTCAAAGGGCTCGCCTTTTTTGAGCGTGAACTGGGTCAGAATGGCTTCGGAGGTAAAGCTGGTGTTGCCTTCAACCCTGATCTGTCCCAGGATGTAGCGCTCTCCTTCCTTGATGTTGATCAGCAACTCAAGCTCCCGCTCGTTGATGGTTTTCAACTCCCAGGGGCCGATCCCGACATCCACATAACCGTTTTGCTTGTAGTATGATGCCAGATTGCCAAGGTCGGTGTCAAACTTCTCCTGCTCAAAGCGTCCGGAGCGCAACAGCGAGGCCGGCTTCGTCTTCATGCGTTTCTGAAGAGCTTTGGATTCGATATTGGCGTTACCGGTGAAGCTGATCTTGGCGATCGCCACCCGCTTACCCTCTTCCACTTCCACTTTGACCCGCACGCGGTTGTCTTCTCCGATGTTTTCAAACACCGTCACCCGGGCGTTGCTAAAGCCTTTGCTCTGATACTCTTTCACCAGTTTTTGCTGGACCTGCACCTTCTGATACTCATTCCAGAAGGAGCCGACTCTCAGGTTTAAAAGCTCGTCCACCCGGTCTTTTTTGACCACTTTGAGCCCCAAAAACTCGATGTGGGAAAGCACGGGGTTTTCCACCACTCTGATGATGAGGTTCACTCCGGTGCGATACACCTCGGAATGAAACTGGATGTCTTTGAAAACACCCATTTTATACAGGGTTTTGATGGCTTGGGCCACCTGTTCGGGATCGAGGGCATCGCCCACGTTGATTCCGATCGCGGAAGTCACCAGTTCGGGTGAAATGCTTTTTTGGCCTTCCACCTTAATCGCGTATATGGTCTCGCCATACGCGGACAGGCCAACGGTAGCGGCCAGCAGCATAAGGCACAGCAGAATATGCTTGATCGACATGTGTTTTTTACCTCGTAATAGAGCTGTCAGACAAGTTCTTTGGAAGCCCCGTTTTCGTAAAGAGTTTTTTTTCGCTTGACTTTATCCCGCCTCTGGAAACAAACTTGCTATAACTCAATGAAGATAATGGATGCCTGATATTCCAGCCCGGAACTGTGCTTCCCAACGGATGGAGGAGTGAGGGCATCCCCACGTGAGGTGATGATGACCAGATGGATTCAAATAGTGATGTTGTGCCTGGGACTGAGCTTGCCGCTTGCAGGCCAGAGCGCTAGTTTTTCGCAAGCGGACAGACCGGAGCGCAAGCCCTGGAGCGCGGACAGACTGGCAGCCTTCAATCAGGACCGTGCCGATTCTCTGACCGGATTTGACGTCCAGAAATACGAGATCACGCTGTCGATCAACGATCAGAGCCATGTGATCACGGGGAACGTCCTGGCCACCGTGCTGGCGGAACAAAGCCTCAGTTCTCTCCAGTATGAGCTCAGAAGCCTTACGGTTTCCAGCGTGCTGGTGAACGGCAGTCCGGCCGCCTTTACCCATACAAACGGAGTTATCACCATCACTCTCAACATCCCCGCTGGCCAGACCTTCACCACTCAGGTTTTTTATTCCGGCATTCCGCAGCTGACCTCGGATATCTATCATATCGGCATGATCTTCAGCGCCAATACCGTCTTCACTATCTCAGACCCCGACGCTGCCAGGCAATGGTGGCCCTGTTATGATCACCCCTGGGACAAAGCTCTGGTTGACTTGCATATCACCATGCGCTCCGATTGGAAAGTGGCCGCCAACGGTCTGCGGGACGGCATCACAGACCACGGCAACGGCAGCAGCACCACTCACTGGCTGGGCCAGCATCCCATGACCACCTATCTGGTCTGCGTAACTGCGGGGCCCTATGTGGAAATTCCACAGACCGCCGGGACGCTGCCCATCATGAACTTCGTGATGCAAAACCAGTATAACAACGCCCTGATTGATTTTCAACATCTGCCAGACATGATCCAGTATTTCTCTCAGGTCTTTGGCCCCTATCCCTTTGAAAAATATGGCCAGACCGTGGTCAGCATGAGCACCTACGGCGCTATGGAACATCAGACCATGACTACTCTGGGCAACTACATCATCACCGGCAACGGCATCTATGAAGTGGTGATCGCTCACGAACTTGCCCATCAGTGGTACGGCAACGCCGTCAGCTTCCTCACTTTCAAGGATGTCTGGCTCTCGGAAGGCTTTGCCACCTACTCCGAGCATTTATGGACGGACAAACGCTTCGGATGGGATTCCGCCTGCGCCTACGTGGGCTCCAGTTATCATCAATACTACAACAACTGGGAGAACAGCGCCGGGCCTCAGACTATCTATAACCCCAGCTTCAACAACTACTTCGCTCCTCCTTCCTATGAAAAGGCCGCCTCCGTGCTCCACATGCTGAGGCTGAAGATCGGCAACGCCAACTTCTTTGCCCTCCTCAATCAGTGGTTCACCGCCCACATGCATGGAAACGTGATCACCAGTGAGTTTCAAGCGCTGGCGGAGCAGATCAGCGGCCAGGACCTGGATCAGTTTTTTAACCAGTGGATCTTCGGCTCCGGCATCCCCAGCCTCGAATACAGCATCTGGAACAACGACATGAGCGACAGCCCCGGCAAGATCATAGCCCGCTCCACTTCTCCCACCACCACCAGCTTTCAGATCGAAGTCCCCTTCCGGGTCACAGTGAGCGGGATCAGCGATTCCCTTTATGTGGAAGCCGGGCCGGACTGGACCGTCAACCACTATTTCCAGAGCTTGCCTCCGGACCTGAGCGTGATCGCCAACCACAACCACTGGACCCTTCTGCGCCAGACAACAGAGATTCGGCCCCTGCTCACGGAATGCCTGCCTTCCAACAACTCCGTGCTGCTGGCATGGCAGAGCTTTATGGACGACCCCAGCCTCAGATACAATATTTATCGCAGAGTGGCTGGAAGCCAAGCCTGGACACTCGTGAACCAGACTCCCATCCAAGGGCTCAGCTATTCCGACACTGGGGCTCAGAACAGCGTAACCTACCAGTACTGCATTGCCGCGCTGGATCTGGGTGGCTGGCAGAGTATTTATTCACCTTGGATGAGCGCCACGCCGGAGAGCTTTGGCTTCAACTACGGACTGCTGGTGGTAGACGAAACCAGAGATGGAAACGGTAGCAACATCGGCCCGGACGACGCCATGGTGGACAGCTTCTACGACGCGGCCTTGCAGCCCATCACCTATGCCCAGTGGGACGTGGCCACTCAGGGCATGCCGCCTCTTAATATACTGGGAAACTACCAGCTGCTGCTCTGGCACGCCGATGACTTTTCTCACAACCTGCTGGTGGACGACACTCAAACTCTGAGCGGTTACATCCTGGGGGGAGGCAAGGTGATCATTTCCGGATGGAAGACCACTGCCGCCCTCAACGATGAATTTTTCCAACGCTTTGCAGGTGGAATCACACCAGTCTATGACAACGCCGCCGCTTTCATCGGCGCTACCAGCAACAGCTATCCCTGCATCACGGTGGACGCTGACAAGATGATGCCCGCCTGGAACGGGATGCTGCCCTACATGTATACTTTCCAGAACCCCGCCAACTCCATCTACACCGCCAATATGACTCCCACCGCCCTGGGAAACGGCCTGAGCGCTATGTTCAGAGCAGACCAACCGGTCAACGGTGGAGTCCTGGTGATGAGTGGTTTTCCGCTTTACTTCATGCATGCTGCCCCAGTGAGATCGTTTCTCCAGATGATCATACCTCAGATCGCGCCCAACGTGGCTTCTGCGGATTCTGAAAGCCCAGCGCTTTCTGCCAGCATGAGAGCTTACCCCAATCCCTTCAATCCCAGCACCACCATTGAGTTTTTCCTTCCGAAAGCCGGTCGCGCTCAGCTCAGCCTTTACAACGTCAAAGGACAGCTGGTCAAGCGTTTACTGGATCAGGAACAGCCCCGCGGAGCGCAGCAAATCGTCTTTGACGGCGTGACGGAGGAAGGCACTCCGCTGCCCTCGGGGACCTATATACTCAGGTTGAATTGCGGCCCCGTGGGCCTTACCCGTCTGATCACTCTCATGAAATAAGCATATATCCCCCGGGAGGGAGGCAATATGAAAAAATCCATCTTGGCCGCCCTGTTAATTTTAGCGCTGGCGTTGGGGCTGTGGGCTGGCCCCGTCTTTAGCAAAGACCTGCTCAAACAGGCCAAAAAAGGTGATCCGGCCGCGCAGTTCTCTCTGGCTGAGACCTATCGGAAGGGATATGGCGTGAAGCAAGATCCCAAAGCCGCCATCAAGTGGTACACCAAAGCCTCCGAGGCTGGCCATGCAGAAGCAGGCTACGCTCTGGGAGAAATATATCTGAAAGGGGAAGGAATCAAAGCCGACCTTGATAAAGCCGAGAACTTTTTTATCCGCGCTGCTTGGTCCGGATTGCTCAAGGCTCAGCTGCTGCTTGGCAGATCATACCTGCAGGGAGGCCGCTTCAAGGGGTCCGGGACCCAAGCCGTAAACATGCTGGCCCTGGCTGCCAATTCCGGTAATGAAGAAGCCCAGCTGCTACTGGGGACCATGTATGAGAAAGGCAACAAGGTGAACCAAAACACCTCCGAAGCCCTGAAATGGTATGGCATGGCCGCCCGGGCCGGCAATGTGGACATCCAGATGAAGTTGGGCAATATCTGTCTGAAAGGGCTGGGTATTCCCAAAGACGTCCCCGCGGCGCTGGGATGGTATTCTCTCGCGGCCAATCAGGGCAGGACAGACGCTCAAATGCTGATTGCCGACCTCTATTATGAAGGCAGGGAGGTATCCCGGGACTATCCCACAGCCCTGGCGTGGTATCAGACCGCTGCCCTGGACAGAAATTCCCGGGCTTGCTACCGCCTGGGAGAAATGTATAGTCACGGACAGGGGGTGAAAGCCGATTCCATCCAAGCGCTGCAGTGGTTTACCAGATCCGCTGAAGCGGGAGACCTCCAGGCTGCGGCCATCATCGGCAAAGCTCATCGACTGGGCCTCGCTACCCCCGTGAACCTCGATCTGGCACTCAAATGGCTGCGGACGGCAGCCAGCACTAACCACAGCGAATCGTCTCTCCTGCTGGCAGATATGTATTACAACGGGATCGGCACCCAGACCGATATCCCCGCCGCAGCCAAGCTGTATGAACTACCCGCTGCCCAGGGTGTTTTAAAAGCTCAAATCCTCCTGGGACAGCTTTACCGGGAAGGCAAGCAAGTGCCCAAAGACCTTAAAAACGCCATAAAATGGTATAGCCTGGCCGCTCAGCAGGGTGATCTGGAATCCCAAACGGCCCTGGCAAATCTCTGCCTGAGCAGTCCCCCCCCTCTCCAGGACATCAGGAAAGCCGAATACTGGTTTCAGCAGGCCGCCCTCCAAGGTGGAGCTCAGGAGCAATTTATGCTGGGCTGGGTGTATCTGAACCGTTTTATCACTCCCCCGGACGACAATCAGACCTTGCTCTGGCTCAAACTTGCCGCCGACCAGGGACACGCTCCTGCTCGCAAATGGCTGGGAAATATTTATTACAACGGCTATGGAGTGGCCCCTGATCAATCGCTGGCGGCAGCTCACTATCTGGCCGCCGCCCAGCTCGGAGACGTCGATTCCCAATATTTTCTGGGGATGATGTACTACTATGGCATTCACCTCGATCAGGACACCCGCGAGGCGGTCAAATGGCTGGAAGCCGCCGCTCGACTGGATCATCCCCGCGCGCTAATGATGCTGAGCTATTTAGATGATGCCGGCAAATATCACAGCCCCCTCGCCAGATCAGGCCCGCGCCCTGAACTACGTGGCGATCCCTTCATAACTTATGGCCTCAATCTCGTGGAGCAGTGGGACAATGAGGAGGATTCCGGCTGGGGTATCCGCTATTCCTGCAATCCCGGCTCCCGAAGAGAAAGCTTCACCATCGGTGTCAGGATGGAGACGAACGATGACCCCAAGGACCTCATCGCGGCCGCGAAAAGCTTTCGTGAGGCCGCCGACCAAGGCCTCCCTGAAGCTCAGCACAACCTGGGAGTCAAATACTACCTGGGCAGTGGAGTCAGACAGGATTTCACGGAAGCGGTCAAATGGTGGCGCAAAGCTTCCATATCCGGTTACCGGGACGCCAGTTACAACCTGGCCTGCATGGTCGCCCAGGGTAAAGGCACGCCATCCAATCCCCGGCTGGCAGCCGCTATTTTTGAGGGCCTGGCCTGTCTGAATCATCCCAAGGCTGCCTACGCGCTTGGCTACATGTATTATTACGGACTGGGCCTCCCTCGTGACCTCGAAAAGGCCTACTTATGGATCAACAAATCCACGCTCGTGACAGATGAGGACGGTCACCCGGTAGATTTCGCCACTGAAGACGCTGGAACGATCGCGGCCCAATTGTCTGATTTCCAGTTGGACGCGATAGACATAGAAGACCGATACCTGGACCTTTGTGACTATTTCTAGATAATCCTGGTCCTCCTTCACCGATGCAAGCGAAGAGATACGCTACCATTCGATATACCTGTCCGTCAGGCTCACCATACTCCTGCTTAGTCACCCGCCGTTGAGATGCCGTGCGCTCTCCCGCCTTTTTCGCCGGAGAGCGCCCGGCATCTCAACGGCGGGTGACTAAGCAAGGATAAGCGAATAATGAGGCTGCTCTAATTTACCGTCAATAGAGGGACATGTATTCTGAAGGCGGTAAAACTGCCGAAGCGATGCCGCTATCACCTGAGTTGATGGATTGCCTCTACAAACTCCTGCCGGCGGCTTTTTTTCCAGACAAGCGATGAATAGTTGTCCACCGTCCAGGATTCTTTCCTGCCGTCGATCTCCAGTTTCAGCGTGGAGCCTTTCATGGCAGCACTGTTAACGGACTGGATGGCGACGTCTCTTGGCAAGCCTTTTCGGCCGGGACCTATGAACAACAGACGGTGATCAGTGACTAGAATAACTCTCCGGCCCCGAAAAACCAGAAACAACATCAGTGCCATAACCGGGATAAGAATCCCTAAGGCCTGGATTTCACTGACGCCCAGATAGCTTGCGAACGCGTTGAAGACATACACTCCGATCATCAAGCCCAGGATTGGGGCTGAATAACTGAAGGTTTTCGGATAGAAGTAGCCCATACCGCGGGGGATTTCTCCCTGGGCAAGGTTTTGCCTGATCTTTGCCTCAAGCTTGCGCCTTGGTTTGTAATGATCGCAGAAGGCGCCGCAGGGATCTGAATCCGGTGCCGGGTATGCCATAATAGACTCCTAAAGCATATAATAAGATTATGATATTATAATCAGGATGAATGTCATGAGAAGCACGTTATTTATAAAAAAAGAGCGTGTTTGGAAGCTGTATTTTCTCTTCCTGGCCTGTGCGCAAAGGGCGTAAATATACTGCTTTCACGCCAGCTCTTCAGCCGGCACCTCACATAGTCCTGTAAAAACGGCAAGCGCCTCCCGGACCAGTATGAGAGGCGCTTGAGTTATTAGTTGCAGAGGTTATTCGTCTGTCTTACACTCGATGGCCTCGGTGAATTTGAGGTGCTCGGTGAAGCGGGTCATCTTAAACCGGCCAAAGAAGGAATCCACCATGCTGTAGATCACCGGGATGATAAAGAGGGTGATGACAGAGGAGAACACCAGCCCAAAGGTGAAGCTTACGGCCAGCGGTCTCCAGGCTTGCGCGGAAGGGTCTCCGGAAAACACCAGCGGCAGCATTCCGGCCACGGTGGTAGCTGTGGTGAGCAGGATTGGCCTCAGCCTCACCGCCCCGCTGTTGAGAATGGCGTGCCAGCGGTCGGCCCCTTTTTCGCGTTCCTGGTTGATAAAATCGATCAGGATGATGGCGTTGTTGACCACCACTCCCGCCAGCGCCACCACGGAGATCATGGTGTTGAGCGAGAAGGGCAGTCCCGTCACCAGGAGACCCAAAATCACCCCAATGAAGGCAAAGGGAATGGTCATCATCACGATGAGGGGCTGTACATAGCTGCGGAACTGAGAGGCCAGGATGGTGAAGATGAGCAGCAGAGCCAGCAAGAACAGCCAGCCCAGAGAAGAATAGCTCTTGCGTTGCTCTTCCTGAACGCCCCCGGCGGTGATGGTATAACCCGGGAAGCGTTGATCAAAATCTGACAGAAGACCTTGCTCACGGCTGATCCCACCACCGAAGAGCAGGGAGTTGATCTCGGAAGCGCTGCGTTTCACCTGCTTGCCGCCTTTGTTATATGTACCCGCGGCCGCGGTGACGCTGAGCTCCCTTCTCTGGTCGCGGTGCTCGATCCGGGAGAGGGAGGTGGCAATCTCAAACTCCGCCAGGTCCCTAATGGCGATCATCTCACCCATGCGAGTCCTGATCTTGAGGTTTTTGAGATTTTCCAGCTCTTCGGTGTAGCGATCCTGCAGCTTGACGATGAGGGGATACTCATCCACTCCGCTGCCGCGGAATTTGCTCACTTCCATACCCGTGCTGGCCATTCTGACGGTGCTGGCGATCTGAGCCACGCTGAGCCCGTTCATAGAGAGCTTGGTCTGGTTCGGGATGATCTTCACCTCTTTTTTGCCTTTGCCGAAGCTGTCGTCGATGTCCACCACGCCAGGGATGCCTTTAAGGACGGCTTTGATCTCCTCCGAGATATAGGTGAGACGTTCCAGATCGTCGCCCACGACACGGAGATCCACATCGCTGCCGACAGGAGGACCGGCCTGGCCGGCCCCGAATTTGTAGGAATACACGCCGGGCAGCTTGTCCATGAACTTGCGGATCGCGCCGCGGATATCGTCGTGAGTGTATTTCATCTCATCTTGGTCCACCAGATCGATGTTGACCTGAGCGTTGTTGGTGGCCACTTCCCGCATGCCCTCTCCACCGATGGCACCCACGTTGCCCACCACAAAATCGACGTCCTCTTTCTGCGGCATGTTCATGATAAAATCTTCCACCTGAGAGACGACGGCTTCCGTCTCGGCGAGGGTGGTGCCTACAGGAGTCTGCATCTGCAGTTGGATGGTCTGAGACTGGCTGGAGGGGAAGAATTCAAAGCGAATCGCCCCGGAACCCAGGACCAGGAAAGAGAGCAGCAGCATCCCCACCGAGCTCCAGATGGCTATCTGACGATGTTTCAGCACCTTGGTGAGGATTTGCTTGTATCTCTCCACAAACGGAGCGATCAGCCGGGTGGTGCGATCCTGGCCGGTGGGCAGACCGCGTCCAAACTGATACACGTTGTTGGGCAGCACCACCATGCTCTGAAACCATGATCCCAGCAGGGCCACGGAGACCACGATGGGAAACACGCCCAGAAACGCTCCCATCACGCCTCCCAGCAGCAGCAGAGGCATAAAGGCCGATATAGTGGTAAGCGTGGAAGAGAACACCGGCGAGATCACCTGATTGACTCCCAGGGTGATGGAATCTTTGTGGCAGTATCCCTCTTCTCTGAGCCGATGAATGTTTTCCAGGACCACGATAGCGTTGTCCACCACCATTCCCACCACGATGATCATGCCGAAGATGGTGAGGTTGTTGAGGGTGACGTCAAAGAGCGGCACTACGATAAAGGTGATCAGCAGACTGAGCGGAATGCCAAATGAGGCCAGCAGCGCGTTTCTCCAGCCCAGGAAGAAGAAGAGGGCCAGAAATACCAGCAGAATACCGATAATGGCATTGGTGCCCAGCGCGTTGATCCCGTTGCGGACATCTATGGAGCCGTCGTTGCGGACGCTCACGTCCAGGCCCGGAAAGCCGCGCTTGAAGTTGTCGATATACTGGCGGACTTCTTTCATGACGCTGATGATGTTGCCGTCTCCCTTTTTATAGAGGAAGATGCTGATCGATTCACTGCCGTTGAGCCTGGCAATGGTTTCCGGCTTTTGGAGCGTATCTCTCACGGCGGATACTTCATCCAGACGGATGGACCTTCCACCGGCATCGGACTGCACGATCATCGAGCCCAGCTCTTCGATCGAATCAAACTCGCCCAGGGTGCGCACCAGAAATTCGATCTTGCCAAACTTGCTGGTGCCGCCGGGGATATTGAGATTGCGTCCCTGCAGTGCGGCTGAGAGATCTGAAAGCGTGAGGCCGTAGGCATCCATTCTGGCTTGATCTACATCCACCCAGACCTGGCGCTCCCGCGCGCCCACCAGCTCGGCTTTGGAAATGTTGCTCACGGTGAGCAGGCCGTCTTTGAGGTCTTCGGAGATGTCTCTGAGGGCCAGAGCGTCGTACTTGTCTCCCCCGACCACGACTTGGGCGATGGGATTTACTTCACGCATGTTGAGCCTGATCACGATGGGGTCCATGGCATCGTCCGGGAGATCGGTGACTTTGTTCAATTCACGGCTGACGCGGTCGAAAGCCGTCTCTGAGCTCACACTGGTGTCGAAGACGACTCTCAGCATCACTCTGCCTTCTTCAGCGCTACCGGTGATGTAATCGAGGTCGTCGAGGTCGGCCAGTTCCACTTCCAGTTTGCGCATCACCAGCTGCTCCATCTCGGCAGGTGAAACACCGGGATAGACCACAATCACCAGGGTCTGGCCAAAATCCACCGCGGGAAATTCTTCCCGGGGCATATTTACCATCGAGATCAATCCAAAGATCAGGATGCCCAGAGTGAGCATGTTGACCAGGATGGAATATTTCAGGGCAGTTTCGGATACAGACATTATGTTTACCTATCCTCTGATCTGCACGGGAGTTCCGGATTCCAGGTTGTCCGCGCCGCTGGTCACCACCTTGTCGCCTGCCTGCAGTCCGCTGAGGATCTCCACATTCTCGCCGATCACGCGTCCCAGCGTGACTTCCATTTTCTGGGCCCGGGTGGCGGCATCTACGATGTAGACATAGTTTTTGCCAAACTCGTTGACAACGTTGGTGATGGGGGTGTAGAGCAGATCTTTGTAGCGGGTGCTGAGGATGCGGGCGCTAACCACCATACCAGGCAGCAGTTTGCCCCCTCCCGATGTCTCAATCTCGATGGGATAGGTGTTGCCGCTCTGGACCGGCCGGATGCCAAACCCCCTCACCTGGCCTTTGAAGCTCTCTTCCATCCCGGGATAGCTGAGTTCCACCGCCTGGCCTTGTTTGATCTTGGAAATCTGGGATTCTCCCACCCCGGTTTTGAGAATAAGCCGGCTGGCATTGGTGATCGATGCTACTGGGGTACCGGGAGCGATGTATTGGCCCGCTGCCACCAGCAGATTGGAAATCACCCCCGCTTCCGGAGCGCTGAGATAAGATCCTCTCACAGCCTGGGAGGCAGATTCCACCCCCGCTTTGGCGCCGTCCAGTCCTGCTTTGGCACCTTTGAAGGCTGCCATAGCGCTGTTGTATTCCGCCTGGGAAATCAACTTGCGCTGCCAGGCGGTTTCGGCATAGCTGAGGTTCTTCTGAGCGTTGTCAAAACTGGACTGAGCTGATACCAAAGCCGCTTCCGCCTGCTCCAGACGCAGTCTCAGGGCGTCGTTTTCCACCTGACCGATACGTTCGCCTTTGGCCACTCTGTCACCCAATTTCTTGTAAAGCTGCAGGATGCGGCCGCTGGCCTCGCTGCTCATGGTGATATCGGTGATGCCTTCCAGCTTGCCGGAGACGCTCACGTACTCATCCAGGTCTCTCAGTGCCAGCTCTTCCACGATCACGACGGGACGCTCATCTTGTTTGTCTGTGGGGGCTTTGGCTTTTTTTCCGCAGGCACTCAGGGCCAGCAGCAGGACCATTATGACGCTAATGACTATATATCTGGGTTTCATCTTCACTCCGCGTTGATGATAAGATTATTGAGCACTTGTGGATCGGCCGTGCCCAACAGACCGGCCAGAGTTCCACGGTTTTTATAAAAGCTGTAGAGGCTGTTCGTGTAAGCCATGCGGGTGGACGAGAGCATCAGTTCCGCGTCCAGCAGCTCCAGGGTGGAGAGCATATTGAGCTTAAAGCGTTCCTGCAGTTGCTCATAAGTAACCTGGGTGTATTCCAGGGTGAGCTTGGCGGCCCTCACCTGTTTGGCGCTGCTCACCAGATTCAAGACCGCAGCTTCGATCCCCAGGACGATGCCCTGCTCCGCGTTTTGGCTGTCGTAGAGGGCTTTCCTGTATTCCCATTCCGCTTTCTTCCAGGCAGCGTAGTTTCCTATCTGAGGCAGCAGGGGAATGGAGACGTTCAGCATGATCTGGTCCGCGGTGGAAAACTCGTAGCGGTCGATACCGTTTTCCTTGTATTGCCTGCTGCCAGTGAGCATCACGGTGGGCAGAAAGGAGCCCTTGGCGATACTGGTGCCGCGTTTGGAAATCTGCAGGCTTTGCTTGAGGATGTCCAGACTGGGGTTGCTTTTAGTTCCCAGCGCGGAGGCCTTTTGCACAAACACTTCCACGGCAGGGGCCTGCATGGCGTCGAGGGCTGCCAGCAGCTCATCCTGCTCCGGATCTGCCAGAGGGGCTGGGACCACGGGTTCCTGGGCTCCCAGATAGTTGGCAAAGTCCTTGAGCCCGATCTGCAGCGCCGTCGTACTCTGCAGCAAGCTCACTTCCTTGGAGGCGACGCGACTCTTGAATCTCAGAAAGTCGGCCATGGTGATGAGTCCGTTTTCCAGCTTGATCTGGGCTAGTTCCTGGTTGATCAGAGCGCTGTTGAGGTCGTCTCTGCCGATTTCGTAGAGCTGTTTCAGCTGCAGCAGGTCCAGATACTTGGCCAGCACGCCGGTTTTGAGGCTGAGTTCCGCGTTTTTGAGGCTGGTGTTGGCAATGTCTTTTCCCAGCCCGGCTATCTTGTAGGCATTCCAGAGCTTGCCGCCCACAAACAGAGGCTGGGAAAGGCTGAGGCTGATGGTGCGCATATCGTTGTTGAGCGTGATGCTGCCCCCCGCTGTGCTTACCGTGGTGGCGGGGTCCATATAGAGCCAGGTGCCGCCAAGGCTGAGGCTGGGCAGAAAAGCGGATAGTGCTGAGGTCCTGGCCCAGCTGGCGGATTCATAGGAGGCCCGGGAGGATTGGTATTCAGGATTGTTTTGCAGGGCCATGGCTTCCGCTTCCACGAGGTCTATCACTCTGGCATTGGTGGGAATGGGGTTTGAAAACAGCGCTGTAAGCGTCGTCAGGAGCAGGATCGTCAAGCAGATCTGTCTCATTTGCCTTCCCCCCGATCATAAAAGCCGGCATCGTATTTGCCATCCTGGATCGCCTGCCGGAGTGCCTTCAGCACCTTGATTTCGTCTTTAATCCACATTTTCCCGAGCATCAGAGCTTCATCTGCCACAAAGGGCCGCTCATCCTCCACGAGGTCATTGAGATGTTCCGCTTCCTTGCATTTTTTCATCACAACCTGGGTGAGGTGCTTCAGCCTGAGCTCCACGCTGTTGAGCATGTCTGGCCGGGAGATGCTGTTCCTGGCCAGCGAGAGCGCCATCCACCAGTCGGTGGGAAAGCTCTGGACATCACCGAGGGCCTTGATGATAAGCTGGCGCAGGTGTTCCTTTCCCCGGGACGTGATGTGATAGACAGTGCGGGGAGGGTTGTTGCCCTCGCGCTGTTCTTCACCTTTTATATAGCGCTGCCTTTCCATGTTTTGCATGGATTTGTAGATGGCAGCCAGCTTCACGCCGGACCAGGCCGGCATGCGATGCTGCTCAATAATCTGACCGATCTGATAGCCGTACATGGGTTTACGGTTCAGAAAGTTCAGCACGACCATATGCGCTTTGGACATGGTAAGCTCCTATGCGATATTATTGTTTGCTCCACTATTATACTGGATCATAGTCAACGTAGTCATAATTGCCATATCTGGCAAATCTTTTTTTCTCACACGATCGCATCTGATCGCGATGCAGACAGATACAAATCCTCTCGAGCCCCCGCTTGACAGATATCACCCCCCTGCTTTTATGACCTCATAAAGATTTGGGAGAATCAATGGAAACACGCCCCAGTTGGCAGCAATACTTCATGGAAATGGCCCTTCTGGCCGCCAGACGCAGCACTTGTCTGCGCCGCCAGGTAGGCGCTATCCTCGTGAAAGACAACCAGATACTCTCCAGCGGCTACAACGGCAGTCCCAAAGGTATAGCTCATTGCGCCGATGTGGGTTGCCTGCGGGAACAACAGAATGTGCCCTCCGGACAAAACCATGAACTCTGCCGGGGTGTGCACGCGGAGCAAAACGCCATCATCCAGGCTGGTCTCAATGGCTCCAGCACCAGAAACGCGGTGCTCTATTGCACCCATCAGCCCTGCAGCATTTGCGCCCGTCTGATCATCAACGCCGAAATCCGAACCGTCTATGTGGCCCATCCTTATCCGGATAAACTTGCCGAACAGCTTTTCAGGGAAGCGGGCACTGAAATTATCCATTATGATCCGCAAAGCGGAAGGATGAGTCGTCTGATATGAACGCCACAGGGCTGAGAGCTTGGACTTCCCATGTCACACTCTGATAGTTTTACATCCCAACGAGCTTTTTTCAGGAGTTAAAATGAAAAAGATAGTGCTCATTCTTGCCGTGGCCCTGATCGCCATGGTGAGCCTGTTTGCCAAAAAGGCCACCCCCGTCGCCACCGTAAAAAACGTGGACCTCAACCGCTACCTGGGCAAATGGTTTCAAATCGCCTACTACCCCAATAGCTTCCAGCCCAAAGACTGCGGTCTCACCACCGCGGAGTACAGCATGGACGCCCGAGGCAAGATCATCGTCAAGAACACTTGTTTTGAAGATTCGCAAGGCCAGAAGATCAAAAAACGCGCCACGGCAAAGGCCTGGAGCGTGAGCAAAAGCAACGCCAGACTGAAGGTGCGCTTTTTTTGGCCCTTCACAGGCGATTATTGGATCGTGAGGCTGGATGAGAATTATCAGTGGGCCGTGGTGAGCGATCCAGGCAGAAAATACCTTTGGGTCCTGGCAAGAAACAACACCATGGACAAAGATACCTGGGCCGATATGGCCAACTGGCTGATTTCCAACGGCTGGCAGCCATCCAGGCTTAAAATCACGGGTGAGATCAGATAAACTCCCGCTCCCGGCTTTAACAGACCTTCCAGTGCAGGCTTATCACCCGGGGTCTTTTTTTATTGACAGCATCACGCCCTTCCAGCGCGATGTTCGCAAAAGCTGGAAATATTTGGCACAAGCGAGGATCAATGCGTAAGAAATGGAAGATCGTGACAGGAATCGCGATAGGCCTCGTCGTGATCGTGTTTGCCATAGGCCAGTGCGGCAAGGCAGCCATGAAAAAAATGACACTGTCCCAACCGACTCAGACTCACACTGTTGCCAGAGGCGACATCGAATCCCGCATCGAGATAACCGGTGAGGTCCAGCCTCAGACGGTGGTTTCGATCAAAAGCAAGGTGAGCGGCAAGATCGTGAAGTTTTACGCCTCTGAAAACGACTATGTGAAACAGGGACAGAAGATTGCTGATATCGAGCCGGACTACAATCAGGCCAACACCCTCTTCAGCACCAAAGCTCAGTTGCAGAGGTCGGAGCTCCGCCTCGCCAACGCCAAAAAAGACCTGGCGGACAAACAGGTTCTCCTGGACAAGAAGTATATCTCCCAGGAAAGCTTCGATGCCGCCAGCGATGAGCTCAGAAATGCTCAGATCGAGTTTACACAGGCCACTTCCCAATATGAAATGATCCGCGAACTGGACGTCCCGGGCAAAGTAACTCACGTGTTTGCCACCGCTTCCGGAGTGGTGATCGAGCGCAAGATCAACGAGGGCGAAATGGTGCAGTCCAGCATGAACAGCTATGGCGAAGGCACTGTGGTGATGAAGATTGCCGACCTCAAACACATGATCGTGAAAAGCAATATCAACGAGGTGGACATCGCCAAATTCAGTCTGGGCCAAAGTGCCGACATCAAACTGGATGCCCTCCCATATGAGGCCTTTGAGGGCAGCATCGTTAAAATCGCTCCCATGGCCGCCACCGAAAACAATGCCAAGGTCTTCCCCGTCGAAATCAGTATCAATGCCAGCGGAGAAAAGGCCAAACCGGGCATGACGGCAGCCGTTTCCATCCTGGGAGAATCCAGGAAGGACGTACTCACTATCCCGATCCGGGCCGTCTTCAGCAACGACAACAACGAAGATATCGTCTATCTGATGCCGGCAGGAGCAAAAAAATCTGCGGACAAGCAAGCCATATCCAAAAGCACCGCGGCGCCAAAACCGGTTGCAACACCCGTCAAACTGGGGGCCAACGACATGCAGATGGTGGAAGTGATCTCAGGTCTCAAAGAAGGGGACCAAATCTCGCTTTCCGAACCGGACCAGCCACCCAGCTTTCCGGGAATGATGTGAGCAGGTGAGAGCTGAAGCTGTGAGAGCTGCGCTGTGAGATACCTGCGGTAGGTGAGATACCTGCGGTAGGTGAGATGCTGCGCATGTGAGATTCCATAAACCTTAAAACCCAAAAACCCTAAAACCCTAGAACTTTCATGGAGTATAGATGATTGAGATAAAATCGCTGAGCCGCGGCTTTGGACACATCCGGGCCGTGGACAAGATCAGTTTCGCCGTCAACACGGGCGAAATTGTCGGCTTTTTGGGTCCCAACGGAGCCGGAAAAACCACCACTATGAGAATGATGGTGGGCTTTCTGCAGCCCGAGGAGGGATCCATCGAGTTGGACGGAAAGAGTATTTTTGCCGATCCCATTTCCACCAGCGCCCGGATCGGATACCTTCCGGAGCATAATCCCCTCTACCCTGAAATGAGCGTGGTGGAGTTTCTGGCCTACATCGCCGCCCTCAGAAAGATGCCCAAAGGCCGCTATCTTGAGAGGCTGGACTATGTGATCGACAACTGCGGTCTGGAAGGAGTGCTCAATCAGCGCATCGGGACTCTCTCCAAGGGTTACAAACAGCGGGTGGGCCTGGCGCAAGCCATCCTTCATGATCCCGAAGTCCTGATCCTCGATGAGCCCACCAGTGGACTCGATCCCAACCAGATCATGGAGATCAGAGAGCTGATCCGCGAATTGGGACAAGCCAAGACCGTCTTGCTTTCCAGCCACATCATGCAGGAAGTGCAGGCCCTCTGCGACCGCGTGATCATCATCAACAAAGGCCGCATCGTGGTGGATGAGCTCAAGGAAAACCTGGGTGCCTACATGGGCAACGCCCAACACCTCGTGCTGGAAGTGGAAGCCGATCAGCCTGATCTGAGCGATTGGTCTTTGCTCTATCCCGATACCCAGTTACAGGAGCAGACCCAACACGGCAATGTCGCCAGGATAAAAATGCTGATCCCCGGCGAAAACGACCTCCGCAGAGAGCTTTCCGCCTTCGTGGTGGAAAAAGGCTGGCAAATCCTCAGCATCTACGCTGAAAAGCAGAGCCTGGAAGAGATCTTCCACAACCTCACAATGCAGGAAGAGCTGCCGGACACACCAGAAGAGCCGCAACCGTCATCATGGGAAAACGATGCAATGACAGACGACGGATCGGAATCCGATGCTACCGAGGGGCAGCAATCCTCTTCCGTTGAGGAAGATACACTTCCCAGCCATGAAGAAGAGGAGGCCAAATGAACCCCGCCATCACCATCGCCAAGAAAGAATACTCACTTGCGTTCCGCTCCGTGACCACCTACATCATCTTCATTCTCTTTCTCACCGCCACCGGTTTCTACTTTGCCAACACCGCTCTGAAGGTGGGACTGGCTGAATTGAGAGGCGTGTTTGGCATCATTCACCTCATCTTTGTGATCTACGCGCCCGCCATCACGATGAGTGCCATCTCCAAAGAGCAGGCTTCCGGCACCTTTGAGCTGCTTTCCACCCTGCCGCTGAAGCTTGGCCAGATCGTGTGGGGCAAGATCATGGCAGCTGTTATGCTGCTGGCCACGGTGCTGGTCTTCACGCTGGTTTACCTGGGCTTGATCCTCCATTTCGGCTCCGGAGTCGATCTCGGTGCCATCTTCGCTGGCTACCTGGGATTGTTGCTGGCTGGAGCAGCCTACATCAGCATCGGTGTCTTCGCCTCCAGCCTTTCCACCAATCAGGTGCTCGCTTTCATCCTTGGTCTGGCGATCAGCGCGGTGTTTTATCTGATGCAGTTCATCACCGCTTTCCTGCCTGCCAGCCTGGCCGGCACCCTGGAGTTTATCAGCTTTGACTACCATCTGCAAAACTTCCTCAAGGGCGTGATCGATACCCGGGACCTGCTGTTCTTCCTGATCCTGATCGTGGTCTTCAAATATCTGGCTGAGCTCAAGCTACAGTCCCGCAATATGATGCAGGAGAGGTAGAGATGAAAGGCAGCAAAAGAGACCAAATCCTCAGCGCATACCTCCTCAGGATCGGAATTGCCGTGATGGTGTTGCTCGTGGCAGCCTATCTGTATTTCCGCGTCGATGTTTCCCATGGAAAAGCTTATTCACTGGGTAAATACAGCCGCGAGACCGCTTCCAAGCTCCAGGACCGTGTGGTGGTCAAAATATACGCCACCAAAGACTTACCTGGTGAGTTCAGCACTGTGCACCGCTATTTGAAAGATGTCCTGACCGAGTTCCGCCGTGCCGGCAAGGGCAAATTCAGCTATGAATATGCCCGCTTCAAGGACGCCGCGGAATTGCGTGAACAGGCCCAAATCAATGGCCTGCAGCCGATTCCCGTCCAGATGTATGAAAACGATCAGATCGTGATGAAGGAAGTGATCCTGGGCGTCGTCTTCGAAAGCCAGGGCCGCTTTGACGTGATGAACATCTATCCCGGTCTGGAACCCACCCTCGAATATGAACTCACCAAGAGAATCCAAAACATCGACGGCAAGCTCCTGCCCAGCGTGACCGTCTTTCAGGATTCCATCTACAAATACTTCCCCACTCAGTTGATCACAGATGAACTCAACGACAACTACAACGTCGTGGTCACCGATCTGGATTCCCTGCCGCGCTTCAATCCCGTGATGCTCTTCACCGGAGTGGTTGCCTCCCTTTCCGACACTCAGCTCTACAACCTGGACCAGTATATCATGAAAGGCGGCAAGGTAGTGTTTTTGCAGGACAGGATCAACAGCGACCAGAACAGCGCCTTCACCTTTGATTCCAATCTCTTCGACCTCCTGGCCCATTATGGAGTGCTGGTGCATCCCAACATGGTACTGGACAGAACCGGAGACGTCCGCAGCGGGCGAGGCCTTGGCCAGCAGCTTCCCTATCCCATCTACCCCATCGTGAGGGGAATGGAAAACAGCCCCATCACCAGAGGCACGGACAACACGGTGATGTATTTCGCCTC
Source organism: Candidatus Cloacimonadota bacterium (assembly GCA_017995405.1). Classification (GTDB taxonomy): domain Bacteria; phylum Cloacimonadota; class Cloacimonadia; order Cloacimonadales; family Cloacimonadaceae; genus UBA3900. The sequence goes on along the minus strand of JAGOIY010000004.1, from coordinate 3,207 downwards.
GGAAATCGCTCCGCTGGATAGCGTCAACATCCAGTTTGAGCCTATTTTGCAGACCTCGGCAGATTCAGGCAAGCTTCCAGGCCCCAATTTCAACCTCGAGGCCGTGCTCTTTCCTCAGGGTGGACAATACACCCTCGGCAAGCCTCCCATCACCGTGGCGGCCAGCGTCAAAGGCAAGCTGAAAAGCTATTTCGGGGATAAACCACAGCTCCAGAAACCGGGATTCATCGCCTCGCGTGACAATGCCGCCTTCACCATCTTTGGAGACCGCGAGCTCTATATGGACCCCGACAAACCGGAATTCATCAACCGCTGCTATGTGGTCCTGAATGCCATCGACCACTATCTGGAGAATCCCTCCATGATCCGCATCCGCACTCGCAGGATGTTTTCCAGCCGTTTGGACATCCCATATTATATGTATAAGAAAAACATCATGCCGGCTGAACCTTTACCTGTGATGAACCGCATCAAAGCCACATTCAAGGCCATCGCCATCGCCTTGCCGCCATTGATGATGCTGATTATGGGACTGCTGGTCTGGCTCAGCAGAAGGCCCAAAGGAGTCCATGCCTCATGAAACACCGCAATCTCATCCTTTTAGCCGTCTTCCTGGTGCTGCTGGGCCTCTTCTTTTTCCTCCGTAACCGCGAGCCTAAAGAAAAGCTGCGCAAAGTGATAGATGCCGATTCCACCCAAGTGGCCCACATCCATATCTATAACGTGGCGGATACCATCGTCGTGGCTAAACAGAACGGCCAGTGGATGCTCCAGTATCCTGAACAGGCCAGGGTGAATCCTGATATGCTGAGGGTTTTCTTTGAATTTCTAAGAGACGCCACCTATTCCGGCACTCCCATGACGGAATCGGACAACAATCTGGCCCGCTATGGCCTCGACGAAAGCAAAGCCTTGCAGATCAGAGTGTTGGACACTGCCGGCAAGCTCATCGCCCACTGTCACTTTGGCAATACCGACAATCCTTACGACTATTTCCGCTATGATAAAGACAGCAAGGTCTATCAGGTCAAACAGCCCATCTGGGGACGTCTGCAGCCCCAAGTTGATTCGTGGCGTTCTCCCACCATCCTCAGCATCCGCTGGGACCAGATGGACGCGATCTCCGTAAAGCACGCCAACAACAGCTATGTGCTTACCCGCCAGGGACCTGACTGGCATTACGCAGACAGCCGGGAGCAGTTCAAAATCCCGCCCGGAAATGTCACGATGGGCAAGCTGCTCAACGTGCTCGCCAATCTGGAAGCCTATACCTACAAACGGCCTGAGGAGATCAACCGTGCCCAACTGAGTGAAGTGGCGGACGTCAAAATCGAAATGACGGATAAAAGCTCTCACAGCATCAAGTTCCATCTGTGGGACAAGGAATATCTGATGACGGTGGATGGCGATGAGAGCAAAAATTACAGCATGGTCTTCGATCAGGTGCAGCGCTTCACCCGTCACGCGGAGGTTTTCCGTCTCAAAGAAATGGAAGGGGAATAATGCCATGAGCGAGCCCCGAGCGGAGATCAGCGTCAAACGCTACGCGGTTGCGGATGAGACCATATATGCCATCCTGACAGATATTTGGGCTCGCACGGGAGTGGGAAATCCCGCCCGGGGTGATGACCTCGCAACCATCCAGACCACGCTTAGCCATGGAGGGCTGATAATCCTTGCCTATCATGGAGATACAGCCATCGGCGCTACCTGGCTCACCCACGACTGGCGTCGTCTCTACATCCACCATATGGCTGTCCTGGAAGAGTTTAGAGACCAGGGTGTGGGACGTATGCTCCTCAATGAAGCACTGGCCTACGCTTCGGAAATCGGCATCCAGCCCAAGCTGGAAGTGCATCACGCCAATCCCCGCGCCAGGCATCTCTATGAATCAGCGGGATTTACATATATCGAGGGTTATTGGGTGATGGTGAAAAGAGGCTGACATGAAACCCCCTATTCTCTGTCTTATCCTGCTGATTTATCTTACCTCACTTTCCGCCCTGGAGATTACCCAGGAGCATTTTGGCTACCACTCCGGAAGCGTCAGAAAGCTCAAGCAGGGCTCCTGGAATCAAGCTTCCACCGATCTCAGCGAAGGTAGTGGAAAAACCTGGAGCTTTGCCATGCCCAGCATGGGTTTTGTGAACAACGGCTACAGCCAGATCAACGGCGCGACTGGATTTCCCTCGGCCAACATCGCTTGCCACTACACGCAATCCATCAACGGCATCGACGACAGCGGCACCCTCTACTATCAAAACAACGGCACCGATATCCTCAGTCTGGGCTACACCGCTGCCACCGATCTGGTGTGGAATCCTCCCATCCCCACCGGTCTGCCTCACACGCCTGGAAAAACCTGGCAGGGCAATCATGCCTATAGCTATGGCAGCTACACGGTAAACGGTAAAGTGATTTCTGAAGGCACAATCTCCACTCCCCTCGGCACTTACCAGGCCCTATGTGTTCGTTATCATTACAACACTACCAATTTCAACTACGACATTTATCAGTGGGAAACGGAAGTCTATGGCATCATAGCCTATGCCATAACTCTCAACGGTGGTATGCTCTACGTCCTGGAAGAGGCCACTCCGAACGTCACCGCCCTGGAAGATGCCTGTCTGGTCCCCATCCCGCGCCTTAAAGTCTATCCCAATCCCGTCCAGGATTTTCTGAAGGTTATCACTCCGCAAAGTCTTTCTTCCCAATGGGATATCAGCCTCTATGATCTACGCGGCAGGAAAGTGAAAGACTTCGGCAATCATCTCGTGCCTCCTTCCGAATCGGAAATCAGGCTTGAGATCAATCCCGGCGAGCTTCCTTACGGGATCTACATCCTCAGGGCCGCCAATCCGCAGCAGAGATTCCATACCCGAATCGTGATCAGCGACTGAACTGAGAGCTGACGGCTGCGGATTACCATCACCCCGTTGGAGTTCATGCGGCCAGGATAACTCTATGTATGGCACCGTGTTTGCGGGCCGCATGGACTGCAACCAGCCCACCCCCTAAGATATCTGTCTAACATGTACAGCTTGAAGGTCAAAGCCATATAAAGCAAAGAATTAATCGCATAATCTGACCATGGACATTGATCTCCAGACCGGTGGAGGGTTCTCCCTTATTCGTATCCCTCCTGGCCCTCTGGACCATCCCCTACCCATCCCGAAGCAGATAGGGGATGGGTAAGGCATGATCTGG
>JAGOIY010000093.1 GCA_017995405.1 Candidatus Cloacimonadota bacterium | reverse complement strand
CATCCCGGCAACGCTTCCATGGAAGTAAACACCAATTTCTCGGTGGTCACCTGGGCTAAAATCCGAGAGGGCCATCCAGCCGCGACCGTAATCTGGCTGGCCTCCGATCCCTATGATAGCAACACATCCTATACCGATGCCGGTGGAGTCTATCATCCCGGACAGAATCTGAGGCTCAAACCTACCGCCGGGATCTGGTATCAGAGCGGGACGATGTATTTCACGGCAGTGAACACCATGTACAATCAGGTCACCGTCTCAGTACCCTTTACTCCCGCAGGGAAATGGCCTCACAACAAAGATCAGTGGATATTCCTGGGGATGACCTATAACCGTGGCATCTTGAAAGCCTTTGTCAATGGCGCTTTGGTGGGCACGAGCTATTCAGGCTGGCCTTTTTCCGCCATTACCAACACCTATGGATATAGCATCGGTCGCAAGGACATCAGAAACAGCAGCGGTTTGGCTTCCGGATACTACATGTATATGTATGGCCTCCTCGATGAGCTGGGCCTCTACAACCGCACCCTGTCAGAAGCGGAAATGGCAGGCTGGTACAATCAGGTGCTCAGCCCGGCCAACATTCATTATATAAGGGATTGATCATGACGCAGATGAACAAAGAACAGCTTCAATTGATGCACTGGTGGTCATTGGTGCGCTGGTTTCTGGTAGTGGTGCTCTTTTCCATTGGGCTTCTGCACATAAACCTGAGGGAAACGATGGTGGAGTCGATGATTTTCTTTGGCGTGTTTTTGGGTGTGGTGCTGCTCAATATCACTTTTCATCTGCAGTCAAAGCTGTTTCACGCGGGAGTGATCTATTTTCAAGTTATACTGGACACGGTGTTTGCCACCATTGTGGTTCACATCACGGGAGGGCTCAACAGCTATTTTGTGTGGGTCTATCTGATCGCGGTGATCACAGCTTCGCTCACCATTCCCAGAGTGGGGGGGATCTTTGCGGGGTTGTGCGGAAGTCTATCACTGCTCACCCTGACAGCCTTGTACCAGAACGGCATCCTGACTCCCACTCAGATCTCTGAGGTGGACGCCACCAATTCCACCATCTATGTGCTATCCTACACGGGGCTCTTTAGCGGGGTGGCATTTATCGCTTCTTACATGAACGATTTTATCCTCAAGCACCGCCAGGCCGAAGCGGACTTGCAGCTCTGTCACCAAGACCTCGATCAGACGCAGCAGCAGCTGGCCCATTGCCTCGATGCCAAACAGAAATTCACCAATCTGCATCCCATCCTGCAGAGCGTGGGGCAGCTCAAACATGACATCAACACTCCCTTGTGCGTGATCACCCTATCTCTCTCGAGAGTCAAGCGGGCCGGGCAGGAACTTAATCACGAGGGCTTGCAGAAGAGCAACAACGAGATCACCGAGGCCGTGAACCGGATCACTTCCATCCTGGGAAGGGTGGATGAACTGAACGCACGGATCAAGCACTTCGAAGAAGAGGTAGAAAGTGATACGTAAGAAAATTTTAGTAGCCGATGACGAACCCAACATCCGGGAGATTATCAGCGAACTGCTCAGGGAAGCCGGACACCGAGTAGTAGTAGCCGTCGATGGCCTGGATGCCTGGGAAAAGATGCAGATGGAGCCCTATGATCTCTATGTGCTGGATGTCTTTATGCCCAGACTGGACGGATTGGACCTGATCGAGAAGATCCGGGAACTGCAGCCCATGGCCGTGATCATCGTGATCACAGGTTTCTCCAGCATCGACGTGGCCATCAAGGCCATCCGCAAAGGGGCTTACCACTACATCACCAAGCCCATCAACGCGGATGAACTGATCAAAGCCGTCGAGGCCGGCCTCAAGTATGTGGATGAGCTGCAGGAGGATACGCTATCCGAAGGTACTCAGTCTGCCGAGCCGGCCACGGACCTTGCTCTGATGAGGGGCTTCACTCCGGAACAGCAGCAGGATTTCAAGCTCATGGGTACCATCGATCATTACGCGCCGGGGCAGCACATCCCCGTCGATGACGAAACGGGATCTCTGATCTGGGTGGAAAGCGGCCGGATCAACGTGATGTACAACGGCTCGGTGGTGGATTCCATTCAGGATGGAGAGATCTGGGGCGAAGAGACTTTCATCAGTGCCAGCGCCGCCTTTACTGAGCTGCTTGCCCAGTCCGAGGTCCAGATCCGCCGCTTCAAACGCAAGCGGATCATCGAGTTCTTTACCTATCAGGATGAGCACCTCACCAACCGTTATATGATCAACCTCTTCCAGAGCATCTACCTCAAGTGGCGCAAGTCCGTCCACAAGCTGGGCCTCTTCAGCGGTTTTTATAAAGGCTGACGCGATGCCCTTAAGCTATTCTGACCAGCTCCGGGCCCAGATCCCGGAGGTCCTCTACGGACCGGACTTGTGTGAAAACCTGAACCAATGGCTGGGAGACAAACCTGAATATGTGACCGAAGCCCGTGAACTGATGCACGAATGGCTGAGGGATATGCGGGATCGTAAAGCCTCAGACCTGGATTTTGGCGCTCCAGGGGCCAACTGCAAGATCTGGACCAGAATCTATGGTATGAAACGGCCGGTGGAAACCTATGACAGTTATCCTACTCTGGATACTACTGCCATCATCCTCTCGATTCTCACGCCCTCCCAGAAAGTCATCCTGGTAAAGGACTTCAGTCTGGATTTCTCCTACTGTCTGGATGTGGATGGCGTACCGGTCAGATTCCGTGGCACCGCCTATTTTGACAGGGGTTTTCTATGCGTCAATTTCCGCCGCATCAACGAAAACATCTACACCATGGAAAGCCTCGGCATTCCCAGGCCCATAGCCGAGAAGATGAATCTAAAGCATGAAAAGACCGGCCTTATCCTGATTACCGGCATCACCGGCAGCGGTAAAAGCACCACCCTGGATGCCATCATCGATATGAACAATCGGGACAACCCGGCCCACATTGTGATCATCGGTCACCCGATCGAGCATGTACACGATTCCAAGCTCAGTATGGTGCGCCATCGCGAAGTGGGAGAGGACGTTCGCTCCTTTGAATACGGTGCCATCGAAGCCCTGCGCCAGGATCCCGATATCATCGTGGTGGGTGAAATGCGCGACCCCAGGACTATCGCCACCGTCCTGGAGATCACCGACAGCGGTCACAAAGCCTTCACCACCCTCCACACCAGTTCCGCCATCGACAGCATCCACAGGATCATAGCTGAATTTCCTCCCGAAGAGCAGGAACGTATTCGCAACCGTCTGGCCGACGTGCTGAGCATCACAATGTCTCAAAAACTGATCCCGACGGTGGACCACAAACTGGTAATGACCAAGGAAATCCTGGCTGTGGACGCATCCGTCCAGGCCGCCATCCGCAATAAAAACATCGGCGAAATCTATCAGATGATGATCGAAGGCCGCCGTTATGGAATGTGCACTTTGGAACAAGATCTGCAGGATCTCTTTAAACGCGGGATTATCACCAATATAACCGCCATGAATTATGCCAACAACAAAAAACGCATGGCCCAGCTGCTCACAGCGGGATTCTGATCAGTACAGGTAAAGAAGAGATATGGTAAAACACCCAAAACAAGCCTTTGGAATATCTGAAGACGGCACCGTCCTACGTCTGGTGCGTCTGATCAGGGACCGGGACCAGGTTTACCTGCATGATGTGGACCGGATCGATCTGGAGCGCTCGCTCTATAATCTCCAGGAAGAACTCCCCGTGGCGGCAGAAACCAAAGCCTGGGAAGATGAGGGTGGATCTGATCAGGAAATCAAGCTGGATGAATTTGAAAACGTCTATAGCCCGGATATCAAAACCAACCCCTGGGAGACGATGTTCAATTCCTATTACCTCAGACAGGGTGTGCTCGCCCTCAACATCAGCGAAGAGCATCTCATCAAGGCCCAGGAGCAGATTGAGGGGGCCAGGAAGGTCAAGCAGTACGTCAAATCCCAGCTGAGCCCTCAGGAGTTTAAGGCCAAAGAGTGGCAGACCTGCCAGGTCAAGATCAACCAGAGGCCCTGTCTCTGGCTGCACAAAGGGCCCAATCAGCTTTTTAATATCCTCGCTGAATACGCCCGAAAGCACAAACATCAGTTCTATTATCAACTGGCGGACTCCAACGACATCGCCTTGACCGATTATTTCAGGGTGAACTGCCTTGAAAAAGACAAACGCACCCTGTTGGTCTATCTGGGAGTGGAGTATCGGCGTGCCTTCATGTTTGACAAGGGTGAATGGATCACCACGCTGCCTCTGCAGATCACTCAAAGCGCTCCCACCCCCGAGATCGTGTATTCCAAGCTAGCCCTGGCCCTGGACAGCGCGCAGCTCAGCGATCCAGAGCAACTGGTGATTTGCGGAGACCTCGTAAACGCCGAACTGCTGGAGTATCTCAGCGCTCAATATCCTCCCAACACGGTCAGTATCCTCAATTTTGCGCACATTGTGGTCAACAGCCAGAGGTCCGACCTCTATGAAAACATCTATCTGGCCCAGTTCGCGCTCCCTTTGGCCCTGGCCTATAAAGCCCTATTTCCTGAGGACTTGCGTTATACCCACAGCAATTTCCTGCCTCACAGGACCCTGGAGAGCCAGAAGACCTTCAAGGTGGCCTGGCATGGACTGGTCGTCCTGGGGATCATCTTTTTGCTGACTCTGTTTGGCACTGTCTCGATGCTCAAAGTCTCGTCGAGGCTAAAGAGCGCCAAAACCAATAAGCGCGTCCTGGATCACACCCTGGCCCAAAGAAGGATCGAGGCAGCCGAGATTCAGGAGATTCGCACCAAACTTGAGCAACAGCAGAAAGTCTTTGAAGTGATGCGCGGCATTCTGGACGGCAAGAACCCCTGGACCGAGGTGCTGGACATCCTCAACCGCAAGGTGGCCTCCCTGCCCATCACCTGGCTCACCAACCTGAAGAAGAGCGGTGAACGCCTGGTCATTACAGGCATCACCACCAACCGGCAGCACATCCTCAGTATTGCCAACGCGCTTCCCAACAGCGGGATCATCAAGGTCACCGAAGCGGAGATCAAAGATCGCCGCGTCTGGGATTTTGAGATTCAATCCGATCTGCCTAAAAAAGACTGGATCGCCGAGATCGAAAACGACCTGCGCAAGCTGATGGACATGAAGCAGCAATACGGCGAAGATCCCAGCCAGACAGGCTCTCCAGAAGCCCCAAAAGGCAAAGCGGCCGCTGCGACCGGACCTCAGAAAGCAAGCACCGCCCAGGTCAAAAACCTGGCACCTTACCGGGGATTGAGTCCCCTTCTGGACAAATACATGCCCCAGGTGCCGGATAATATCATTAAAAAGGGCGGTGACGACCTCAAAGAGTATTACGCCTTCATCGCTTCCATCAACCGGGGCAACATGTGGGAATACAGAGACCTGGGAGTCAAATTCCTGAACAGGCACAGCAGCGGTACCCTCGCGGACCTGGTGCGCTGGTATATGGCCTACCGGCTCTATATCGACAAAGAATTCAGCCTGGTGCACGTGTACAACGAACCCTTGATCTCCAGCTCCACGGAATTGTATCCCTGGGCCTTGTTGCTGGCGGCCAGAGTGGATTATGCCAGAAACTCCACGGGATACAAGAACCGGTATGACAATCTCAAAAACGACTACTCGCGGCATATTATCAGCGGTCAGATCAAAGAAGACCTCAGAGTGATCGAAGGAGCGGCCAAATGAGCAACGCGCTGCGCAACTCCGTCATCCTCACCATCCTGCTGATTCTGATGCTGTCCGGGTTTCTGCTGTTCCACAGACGCTACAATAAACAGGCGGGTATCCTGGAAGCCCAGAATAAAAAGACGGAAGCCACCATCGCCGATCTGGACGAACAGATCAGCAAACGCGATTCCCTGATGGCGGCCTATGAGATCATGCTGGAGATGCAGAGCCAGCAGAGCAAGATTCTGGTGGGATCGGATTCCGCCAATCAAAGCTATCAGTATCTGCTCAGAGTCCTGAAGTGGATGGGCAAATATATCCCCTTCAATTTTGCCCTCACCGATGCCTCCAAAAAACAGGCCGCCTACAACGAATACGTGATCAGCGGCCGCACTCACTACTCTGATCTGATCAAGCTCACCAAGCATCTGGAATATGAACGGGCGGTGATCACTATCGAAGACTTCAGCATCGGTTCGGACACCGTCGCGGCCAGTGACACCGTGAGCTTTTCCATGGTGTTCAGGACTCATTTCCAGGAGGGTGGCCCGGAACTGGAATCCATCACCAATAAAGATTTCAACAGCCCCTGGCTGGGATATCAGCTCTTCAACATCCGAATCTATGACAGCATCCCGGAACGCGAGATCGATCCCAGACTGGTGAATATCTCGGATGCCACCCTGATTGGTCTGGGCGATGGAAAAGCCTTCCTGAGAGACAAACAGGGGATCATCCACATCCTGTCTCCCGGCAGCAAAGTGGCTTACGGCTATCTGAGAGAGGTGGACATGCCCAACGGCAGGGCTGTCTTCAAGCTCAATTTACACGGGCTGGAAGAGACCCACTTCCTCCAAGTAAGAAATCTTCCATGAGGTTAACATGAAATATATCATCAGCTTAATGATCCTGATCTGCGCCCTGGCGCTCATGGCGGCCCCTCCCAAACCAGACGACACCATCGTCACCCTGGGAGAGAATATCCACATCAACGATGCCATCAGAGTGCTGGAAACCTTCTCCATGAAGTTTGAAAGCAAAAAAATCATGAACCTGTCCAGCCATAACAGCGCTATCGGCTTCCCCATCAACAGTTTGAACTGGCGCCGCGCCCTGGAATTGATCGCCCTGAAAAACAACCTTACGGTGGAAGAACTTCCCGGCTATATCGCCATTAAGGATTTTGTCTCCGAAGGCGCCAGCGTTGAGGCCCGAACCGTCAACGATCTGCTGGATACCAAGCTCGTCAAGATCGAGGCCAAAGCCCTGCTGGCCGACAAAGCCTATCTGAAGTCTCTGGGCATCGACTGGTCCACCATTTTCAACGGACGGGTCCAGATCGAAGCGGGTTTTTCGGGAGGCTCTCAGGTTCCCAACAATCTCATGAATCTGGCCGCTTCCAGGACCGTCTCCTGGGATGGTAAAACCATAGATATCAACACCCTGCTCAACGTGATAGAATCCAACCAAAAGGGTACCGTGATCGCTCAGCCCACCCTGCTGGTCAGCTCCGGTAAGCGTGGATTCATCCAGGTGGGCCAGGATATATCCGTCAAAACCGTCGATGAGGCCGGCAACACCACCGATACCTTCTTCGCCACTGGTGTGATTATGGATGTGACCCCCACCATCGTGAAAGTGGACACGATCGAGGCCGTCCATCTGGTCACCAGCATCGAACGCAGTTCTGGAACTCCCGGAAACGTGAGCACCATTATCAACAGGAGCAAATCTGACACGGACCTGGTGCTTTACAGCGGAGAAGAGATCGTGATCGGGGGCCTCTATGACACCGATGAGATTCGCACCCGCAGCGGTATCCCTATCCTCAAAGACCTGCCCTGGTGGGTGTTTGGGATCCGTTATCTGACCGGCTACTATAAATACGAAAAGAAAGAACGCGAGCTGGTGATCATCATGAAGGTGGAGATCGTGCCCAACGTGGTGGAGAGACAGAAGATGGACAAGCTGGAAAAGCAGGC
>JAGOIY010000092.1:3500-7701 GCA_017995405.1 Candidatus Cloacimonadota bacterium | reverse complement strand
TTTACTCCTTATAAAGAAAGATTCGCAAAGCCGGGAACCAAGACAAAAAGCATGATCCCCACCGTAAAGGAAAACCCATTGGCCAGAGCGGACAGCAACAGAGCGCCGCTCCACTTGAGGGAAAGCAGCACTTTGTACATCATGCCCTCAAACAGGGTCACGAGCAATTCCCCCACGGGCAGATATAATACTGAAGCCCCCATCCAGAGCGGGAAAATCCACCACAACCAGGAGATACTGATCAGAGTGGCACCCACACAAATCAACGAGACTTTCGGATAATTGACTACAGCTTCTTTGTTTAGAGAGGGCCAGAATCTCAGCAGCACCAGAATCAGCCCCGTCTCCAGGATCACCGATAGCAGTAGAGAAAACACGAACAATTCCAGCCTGGCCATAAAAGGTCTTCCATCCGGAGGCTATTTTCGCTGGCGGAACTGCCAGGGAGGCACGGGGCTTTTATCCTTCCAGAGCCCCCGGTTGGCCTTGCGGGCTGCCTTTTCGAGGGCCGCCAGCTTTTTATCCTGGCTGTAATATTTGTAATGCCAGGCCAGGCCGGCCCGCACAAGTTCGTGGTTGAGATTGGCCCCTCCCATCGTGTAAACCATACCCAGTACGCGGTCATATCTGTCACGTTCTGAATAGATTACCTTCACTTGATTGCCATAGACCAGGGTGGATGTAAACTCCCGGGCCCGTCGCCCGTAAGCCTGTCCCAGTTCGGGGCAATCGATCCCATCCAGGCGGATCTTGTGTTGAGCGCGACCTTCGAGGACGGTGATCGTGTCTCCGTCGTGCACCTTAATCACCTTGCCAGTGATGATTTTGGCAGGCACTCGACCACAGCTGGTCAACAGCAGTATGGCAATTAAGATTATTGGATACTTTTTCATAGCTTACCTGATAAAAAACTAAGGATATGCCGCTTGGGAACAAGAATTATTTCTGAAGCGGTGATTTAGCTTGACAGGATAACTGCGCATATTTTCAATCCGCTATATGAGGTATTGACTGCAAATAGGAGGCCAAATGCCAAGTCTAGAGCGCAAAATCGTCATCACCGACATTGGAAGCACCACCACGAAAGCCATTCTTCTGGAAAACGCGGCAGGGGTCCCCAGGCTTCTGGCCATCAATTCACATTCCACCACCGTGGAGAGCCCTCACAACGATGTCCGTTACGGGGTCAAGCACGCCATCCTGGGCCTTGAGAAGATAACCGGCGCCAAGCTCCTGGACGACAAAACCGCCAGCCCTGAGCTGCTCTTCCGCGAGGACATCAGCTACCTCAGCACCAGCAGTGCCGGAGGGGGACTTCAGATCCTGGTGATCGGGCTCACGTTGTTTGATTCCGCCAGCAGTGCCAAACGCGCCGCTTATGGGGCGGGAGGTATCATTTTGGATACCTTTGCCATCGACGATAAGCGTCAGGCCAGTCAACAGATGCTGGCGATGCGCAACCTGCATCCTGATATGATCTTGCTGTGTGGCGGCACGGATGGTGGAGCGATCAGCGGAGTCCTTCGGCTGGCAGAAATCATGCGGGTGGCAAAGCCTCAGCCCAAGTATGAGACCAGCGCCAAAATCCCCACGCTCTATGCTGGAAATCAGGAGGCCATTCCCATGATCAAACATATGGTCAGCAATGATTTTGACCTCTACATCCTGCCCAATTTGCGCCCCAGCATGGAGATGGAAAACCTGCAGCCCACTCAGGCCAGGATTCAGGAGCTCTTCATGGAAAACGTGATGGAAAGAGCGCCAGGATACTCCAGCCTCAAACGGATAATGAGCAGTCCTATCCTCCCCACTCCGGTGGGGGTCCTGAAGTCGCTGGCCATAATCGCCGCTCAAGATGAGCGCAACGTGTTTGCCTTTGATATCGGAGGCGCTACGACCGATGTGTTTTCTCAGATCAACGGACATTTTCAACGCACCGTAAGCGCCAATCTGGGCATGAGCTACAGCGCGCTCAACGTGATGAAAGAGTGCGGGATAGAGAATGTCATGAGATGGCTTCCCAGCCAGTTGGATGAGGATCTGGTGCGCGATTATGTGGCTAACAAATGCCTTAAACCCACCCGTCTGCCCGCTGGCGATGATGAAATCCTCATAGAACAGGCCCTGGCCAGAGAAGCACTGCGAATCGCCCTCGCTCAACACCGTGACATGCACTTCAACGGCCAGAAAATCGGCTATCTGGACAGCATCGTCGCCAATGATGTGGACGGATTTGACCGCAAGTTCAACTATCAGCATTATGAACAGCAGTATGATTTTCACGAAAGCGACATAGACCTGATCGTGGCCGCGGGGGGAATCTTTGCCCATAATCCCGATCCCCTCGTCGGCGCTATGATCGTGATCGACGCTATTCGCCCCAAAGGTATCACCGAGATCGCCGTGGACCGTGATTTCACCAGCCCCCACCTGGGAGTTTTGAGCGCTTCCGATCCCGCCATGGCGCAGTCTCTGCTGCTCGGCAATTGCCTGCTAAATCTTGCCTGGCATGTGGCGCCTGTATATCCGAGGGGACATAAAAAGGGCAGCCTGACGGTCATACTGAGCAAGGACGGCCACGAGGAGCGTTTGGAGGTGGAGAACGAATCTCTCCAGATCATCCCCGCGGGCCAAAAGACTATGAGATTCGAGACCTCGGGAAAAGCCTACCTCAGCCTGAAAAACGTCCCGCAGGAGCTCAGCACCGATCTGCCTGTCATCATCGACACCCGAACGGAACTGAGTTCCCCGGCAAAGACCAGTTCGGCGCGGCCTCAGCTCTCCAAACCCCAGGAGCAGCCTCTCGATAATATGCACGCGGCCGCTATGTCCAGTCCCAGTGAAAGGACGCGTGAGATCCTCCTGCCCTATAAAGGAGAGATTAAAGTCAGCCCGGGAGACATCGTCCAGCCGGACCAGGTGGTGGCTGTAAACCGCTTTAACCCACCCAGATTGTTCATTGTGGACCGCCACTCAAACTATGAGGGACTGAGCCAGGAGCAGATCCAAAGCTCGTTTTTGGTCAAGGTGGGTGACGAGCTGGATTTCGACCAGATTTTCGCGGAAGTCCCCGATAATCCTGAATGGCCCAGATACTTGCGCAATTCCCGCCGCATAGCCAGTCCGGTGAGCGGTCGAGTGGAGTATATCGACTCAAGCACAGGTCTGATGGTGCTCTCCGAGACCCAAAACTACAGCGTAAAGCCCATCAGCGTCAACCTCGCTGAACAGCTGGGTGTCCCAGCAAAACGGGTGGCGCGCTATCTGGACAAGAAAGTGGGCGATTTCGTGTTTCGTGGCGATCCCTTGGCCAGCCGCAAGGACCAAAGCCCCGAGGGGCCCATCTTCCGCTTCGTGAAAGCACCCGCCACTGGAACCATCATCTCCATAGACAAAGAAAGCGCCGTGCTCATCCTCAAATATCAGGCCCAGCCGATGGAGTTCCGGTCCCATGTGCGCGGCAAAGTGGTGGATATCACAGATGGCCAGTCACTTACATTGAGCTATATGGCTTCCCGGCTGGATGGTATTCTGGGGGTTGGCAAAGACTGTTCCGGCCTCCTGAGCTGGCTGGATGACCCCCCCGCGAAACTCAGTATGGAGACCAAAGGCAGGATTGTGGCCTGCGCCTTCGCCCCCAGTGCGGAGGACCTGAGATTTTTCAGCACTGCCGGGATTGCCGGTTTGATCTGTTTCAGTATGCGGGAGAAAGTGTTGCGGGACTTTATGGGCAACGACCTGGGCGTCATCAACACCGGAAACGAAGCGCTGCCCTTCAGCATTTTGATCCTGAACGACTTTTCCTCCCAACCGATGCCTTCCACCATGCAAAGCAGCCTGAAAGCCATCGCGGGCGCTCATTGCTACCTTGCTCCCCACACCAGAATCAGAGCGGGAGTCGTGCGTCCCTTTGCCGATTTTATCCAGGGCGGTCAGTAGCCGGATATCCGTTCACGAAAGCAGGTATAGTAACCGCGGATTGCACAGATTTTACGCGGATTTCGCGGCTGGTCCATAGGTCGCTGCGGATTCAAGCGCTGATACCTTTCAACTTACTCAACCTTCTCAACTTCTCAACCTTAAGACTGTCTGAGAGATCTGCGCACCAATCTGCGCGATCTGCGGGAAATACATAATCCGTGAGAAACAGGTTGAGAGTTTCACGCAGATTACGCTGATTTTTTGAGGGTTTAGACCCATG
>JAGOIY010000092.1:0-3400 GCA_017995405.1 Candidatus Cloacimonadota bacterium | reverse complement strand
CTGTTCAACATCATGAGCCTCCTCAACCAAATCTACCTCATTAGTATCTGAGAGATCTGCGCACCAATCTGCGCGATCTGCGGGAAATACATAATCCGCGGGAACCTCCAGCCCTTCGAGAAGCCGTTCCGCAAAAAAAGCTTGCCTGAAAAGGCAGTCTCAAAATCGTGGTCTATTCTTATCATTAATTTAACCCATGTGGAGGAAATACATGCTCGAAAACCTCAGAAAGAAACAGAAGCTGATCATTTACGTCGTGTCAGCGGCCTTTATCCTGACAGGGGCCGGAAGCACGATCTTTGGCCTCAGAGAAGGATTCTTCAGCCGTAAAAACTACGTCGGCAAGATCAATGGCGACAAGATCACCCCTCAGGAATTTCAAGCCAAGCTTGAAGAGGTCATGCAGCGCTACCGCGAACAGGGACAGGAGATCGACGAAAACTCCCGCCGTTACCTGGCAAGTTCCGCCTGGGACGAGCTGGTGGCTGAAAAGCTCTGGCAGCAGCAGGTCAAAAAACACCGCATCAAAGTGAGCGACGACGAAATCCTCACCGAGATCCAGAACAATCCTCCTCAGGAACTGATGCAGAACGAACAACTGCAGACCAACGGCGCCTTCGACAAAAAGAAGTATCTCGACGCCCTCAAAAACGACGTCCAGTTCTATGCCGTGATGGAAAACTATATGCGCAACTATCTGCCCCGCAAGAAATTGCAGGACAAGATCAAGAAAGAGGCCGGCGTCACCATGGACAGCCTCAAGGCTGAATACAGCAAGGAAACCAACCTGATCAACGGTAAGGCCCTGTGGTTTGACTTCAACAAAGCCGATTCCGTGGTCGTGACCGATGCCGAAGTGCGCTCTCACTATGACAAAAACAAGGAAAAGGACTACAAGAAAGGTCCCGCCTCCAAAATCAAGTATCTCTTGTTTGAGATTAAACCCAGCGAGACCGACTACAGCCTCGTGAAATCCGATATCGACCTCGTCCTGCAGCGCCTCAACAAGGGTGAAAACTTCGCTACCCTGGCCGAGACCTATTCAGAAGATCCCGGTTCCGCCAAGAACGGTGGTTCCCTGGGAGAATTTGGCAAAGGCCAGATGGTGCCGGAATTTGAGAAAGTGGCTTTCGCCCTCAAGGTGGGAGAAATCTCCAAACCCGTCCGCACCGATTATGGCTGGCACATCATCCGCTGCGATTCCATCGCCGCTGTCGGGGCCGAGCCCAAGATCAAGGCCTCCCACATCCTGATGAGCGTCAAACCCTCAGACACCACCAAAAACGACATCATGGCCAAGGCCGAGCGCTCTCGCGAGCTCATCGCCAAAAAAGGCATCGATGCCGCCGCCAAGGAGCTCAAGGTCGAAGTCATGAACGGCCAGTGGCAGCCTCACGATCAGGAAAACATCAACGGGATTGGCAACCTGACCGCCCTCCGCCAGTTTATGATCAAAAAGAAAGAGAAGTCCGTCTCCCCCGTCTTTACAGACCAGAACGGCCGCTATATCGTGGCCTACCTTACGGACAACAAGAAAGTCTATTACGAAGATTTTGAAAGCGTCAAGCTCCAGATCAAGTTCCAGCTCGAAAAAGACAAGAAGATCGCCTCCGTCAAAAAGAAAGCGGAAGCCTTCCTGGCCCGCGTGCAACCCGCCAACTACTTCAGCGCCGGTCCCGCCGAAGGCTGGAAACTGGTGGAGCTCAAAGGCCACAAGCACGACAGCATGATCTCTGAAGTCAACGCCAAGAGCGAAGAATTCACCAAAGCCGCCCTCGCCCTCAAAGCCGGTGAATACAGCAAACTCGTCATGACCAAGGAAGGTCCCTTTGTGATCTGGGCTGAAACCCGTCAAATGCCCGATCTGGCAGCCTTCGCCAAAGACAAGGCCAAACAGAAAGAAATCCGGGACCGCCTGGAAGACGCGGCCTTCAACCGCTGGTTTCAACAGCTGAAAAAAGACGCCAAAATCGTGGACAACCGCGCCCAGTTTGGCTACTGATAGACTATGAGCAAATTAATGACCGGAGTTTCCGGTGTCAGGGGTGTCTTTGCGGACACCCTTGATCCTTTTGTGGCCACTCGTTTTGCCGCCCGCTTTGGCATGCTCGTCAAGGGCGATCTGGATTCCGCCACCGTCGTCGTAGGCCGTGACAGCCGCACCACCGGAAGCGTGATGCTCAATGCCGTGCTGGCTGGCCTCACCGGAGTGGGCTGCAACGTGATCGAGATCGGCATCGTGGCTACCCCCACCGTGCTGCTCAACGTCCAACGCTTTGGCGCTCAGGGCGGCATCGCCATCACCGCCTCCCACAACCCTCCCGAGTGGAACGCCATGAAGTTTGTGGACTGCGACGGCATGTTTCTCAGTCCCGACCGGGCTGCTGAATTTCTCGGCTCCGTGGAAGAACCCATCGCCTGGCAGGATTGGCAGCAGATTGGCCGCGTGGAACATCGCGACGACGCCGTGAAGCATCACATAGACAAGGTGTTGGCCATTCCCTATCTGGACGTGGAAGCCATCCGCTCCCGTCGGATCAAGGTAGTGCTGGACAGCGTCAACGGCGCCGGAGGCCTGATCTCCCCCCTGCTTTTGAATGAACTTGGCTGCGAGCTGGTCTCCATCAATGAAGCGCCCACGGGCGTCTTTGCCCATCCCGCCGAGCCGCTCAACCACAATCTCACCCAGCTCGCGGAAGCCGTCAAACTCCACAAGGCGGACATCGGTTTTGCCACCGATCCCGATGTGGACAGGCTTTCCATCGTCAACGAACAAGGCGAGTGCATCGGCGAGGAACTCAGCGTGGTGCTGGCCCAGCTCTTTGTGCTGCCCAAAAACAAGGGCGACATCGTGGTCAACCTCAGCACCTCCATGCTTTCCGACGACGTGGCCAGACGCTTCGGCGTCAAGGTCCACCGCGCCAAAGTCGGCGAGATCAACGTGGGCAAAAAAATGCGTGAACTGCGCTCCCCCATCGGCGGTGAAGGCAACGGCGGAATCATCTGTCCGGACGTCAATTACACCCGTGATGCCATTGCCGGCATGGCCCTCATCCTGGGGCTTTTAGCCGAAAGCGGAACCAGCGTTTCCGAACTGCGCGCCACTCTGCCTCACTACTACTTTGCCAAAGGCAAGCTCGAGGTGGAAGCCTCCCGGCTGGATTCCATCATGGCCACCGCCCCTACCCTCTTCTCCGGCATGGAGATAGACACCCAGGACGGCATCAAGGCCACCGCCTCCGACCACTGGATTCACATCCGCAAGAGCGGCACCGAGCCCATCATCCGCGTCTATGTGGAATCAGGCGATCCCCAGCGCTCCGAGCAGATTTGTAATGAGACTATGAACAAGCTCAAAGGCTAAATCCATACTATATCAGACTATTCAGGCGGGAGCAGA
>JAGOIY010000091.1 GCA_017995405.1 Candidatus Cloacimonadota bacterium | reverse complement strand
CTGGCAAGATTTAGGTTGACACCTTTGGGCGGGGCGGATAGAATGGCTTTATTGAAAAAAAACCTTATGGAGGCTCTCATGCCAAAAGTTCTGATCGCCACAGAAAAGCCTTTCGCGGCCGAAGCCGTGAGCAAAATCAAGGCTGAACTGGACCAGGCCAAATATGCCTATGAGTTTCTGGAAAACTACACTGAAGCAGCCCAACTGCATGCCGCCGTGGCAGATGCCGAAGCCATGATCATCCGCAGCGACATTGCCGATGAAGCCGTCTTCAATGCAGCCAAAAAGCTCAGGATCGTGGTCCGGGCCGGTGCCGGATATGACAACATCGACCTCAAAGCCGCTACCGCTCATGACGTTGTGGCCATGAACACTCCCGGTCAAAACTCCAATGCCGTGGCCGAACTGGCCATTGGATTGATGATCTATATGGCCAGAGGAAAGTTCAACGGCAAATCCGGCAGCGAGCTGGCTGGCAAGAAACTGGTGCTCTACGGATACGGCTTTGTGGCCCGCTACCTCGCCAAGATGGCCAAGGGCATTGGCATGGAAATCTTTGCCTATGATCCCTACCTCACCAACGAGATCATGACCAAAGACGGAGTGACCCCTCTGGCCAGCGTGGCCGATATCTTCAAGACCGGCGACTTTATTTCCCTGCATATTCCCGCCACAGCTGAGACCAAGAAATCCATCAACTGGGACCTCTTAAGCCTGATGAAAAACAACGCCATCCTTGTCAACACCGCCCGTAAAGAAGTAATCGACGAGGAAGCTCTCGTAAAAGTCCTTGAGGAAAAGAAGAAATTCCGCTACGTGAGCGACGTCGAGCCTGGCAACTCAGCCGAGCTGGCCGAGAAGTTTGCCGATCGCGTCTATTGGACCCCCAAGAAAATGGGCGCCCAGACCGAAGAAGCCAACATAAATGCCGGGGTGGCTTCCGCGCGTCAAATCATCGCCTTTTTTGAAAAGGGAGACAAGACCTACCGGGTCAACTGAGCAGATATTTGTTCTGAGACAATAAAAAACCCGTCTTTGGACGGGTTTTTTGTCTATAGCAGAAATCGTCAGGTTCAGTATCTGTAGGGTGCTTTATACCCTGTGAGGATGTCGATAGCGGTTTTATTGTTGATTTCTCTGGCGATGTCCAGAGCGGTTTTGCCATCTTTGTTCACGGCTTTGAGGTCAGATCCAGCCTCCAGAAGCCGGTTTAAAGTGTCCCAGCCATACCAGTGGCGCACCGCATACATCAGAGGGGTCCAGCCATTTTTATCCTGAAGCCTGGGATTGGCGCCATTTTCCAGCAGCAATGGTACCCAGGAGCTGTTGCCATATTGGAAAAGCTGTATCAGGGGAGTTTCGCCTTGTTTGTTTTGGTTGTTTACCTTCACGCCTTTCTTGATCAGGTGGCGGATAGTCCAATGGTCTCCACCCATGGCGGCCAGGTTTAACAGATTGTCTCCCAGAGGGGAAAGCACCTCCAAATTGCCGCTGTAATCGATCATGGTGACGGCCAGGTAATCAAAGCCTCCCCGCCAATTTGGGTTTCGCACGCTGATCTGGAGAGGGTTCCAGCCATAGCTGTTGACTTCGTCCACGGAAGCTCCGTTTTTGATCATTTCACGCAGATCTGTGCGATATCCCACCAGGGATTCGATGGTCAGGTCAGAGTAATCTGTCGTTTTGGCCTTGGCAATCAGCATCTGATAGGCGTCGTTGTTGAAAATGCGGGCTGCCAGCAGAGCGCTCATCCCGGCATTGCTGCAAGTGTTGATCTTGGCGCCTTTCTGCAACAGCATCGACAGGGCACCCAGACAGCCATATCTGGCTGCCGCCCACAGGGGCGTCTCACCTTGAGAGTTTTTGGCGTTGATCTGGGCTCCGCTGTTTAGCAGCAATTCGGTGGTCGCGGGACGGTCGTTGTACGCGGCGATGTGCAGAGGAGTTTCTCCCCAGGTGTTGGCACGGTTCACATCGATGCCCAGGCGAATGTATTCCACCACATCGTCATAGAGCTCATTGGCGTAGCGGATGCAGTCGTAAAAGTCGTTGTAATCTTCATTGCTGAAGACCCGTTTCTGAGGGGTGGGAGTAGAATTGTACTGAGCGCTCAGAAGCGTCGCGGCGAGGATCATCAGGATTAGAATGGCAGTTTTTGGGCGTCTTAACATCTTAGAAACCTCCGCTGGAACGCGCCAGGCGCATTCCGATCACGTTGTAATAGCGGTTGGGCTTGTCATAACCCCTCTGGCTCAGTCTCAGGCGGTAGGCATCGCTGTAAAATGATCCGCCTCTTACAATTCTGAAGCTTCCTGCCCTGGCCCCACTGGGATTGTTCTGTTCCATGGCACTGTAGTCTCCAAACCAGTCCCAGCACCATTCATAGACGTTGCCGCTCATGTCGTAAAGGCCAATTTCGTTGGGATTGAAGCTGCCTACCTGATAGGTGGAGTAGACATAAGAACCATCATAGGCGTTGTACCATCCGTAGGACTTGGGGTTGTTGCTGCCAGCGTAGAGAAACCCCCTGCCATATATTCCACCCCGGGCCGCGAATTCCCATTCCGCCTCGGTGGGCAGTCTGTAGCCGAGGGCGAATTGATCGTAGGTCACGGTCCACTTGAGGTCGTCGTCCGGTTGATAGTTGTTGGAGTCTTTTTTGCCTTTGTCAATAGTGTAGACAGGCTGCAGGCCTTCCCGGACGCTGAGTTTGTTGCAAAACTCGATCGCCTCATACCAGCTGATCATCTCCACCGGATTATCCGGATAGCAGAAGTAAGAGGCGTTGTATCCCATCACTTCCTTAAATAACTGCTGCGTGACCTCGTGTTTTCCGATGTAAAACGGGGAAAGATTCACCGTGTGGTGAGGACGTTCGTCCCGGGGGTATTTACCCGATGTGTCTCCCATCGTGAAGGATCCCCCTTCCACATAGACGAGGCCTTTGTGGGTCAGGTCCACGATGAAGTTGGCGACCACGATGTCATCGGAGGGCACGTTTACCCGCTGGGTCAACTTGCCCTGGGGAGATCTAAGCTCGATGGTTCTCAGGCCTGAAACCACGTCGTAGATAGACTTGCTTTCTCCGATGGTGATGGGACAAATCAGCTTGTTATCGATGTAGATATCGCCTGAAACGCTGGTCTTGATGACCACACTGCCCACGGAAACGTAAGCGCCATATCCTCCTCCCTGTCCATAATAGGCCAGGGGAATACTCAGCAGAATGAGCAAAAGTAACAATCTTCTCATAGTTTGAAACCTCTTTCGGCAGGATTTCCAAAGCCTCCAAACTGTCAACATTTTTCCTTAACCGCCCTTGTTTATTGCGCCCCGGATCACTGGTAGCAAAGCCGGACCACTTCGGACTAAGCTGGGTGTGGTCCCGAGGAGGGTGAGCCAAGGCAGGGGCCGTTGGTTTAGGAATGAGTAAAAAAAAAGCCCCGTCTCCATGCGAAAACGGGGCTTAAGCTGATGGGCTGAATTTACTTATCTTCGGGGAGGGGCTCCACGGAGACGTACTTGCGCCCCAGACGCTTGGTCTCAAATTTGACGGTGCCGTCGATCAGGCTGAAGATGGTGAAATCTCTGCCGATGCCGACATTGGCGCCGGGATGGAACTTGGTGCCTTTCTGGCGGACGATGATGTTGCCGGCTACTACCAGCTCGCTGCCATATTTCTTCACGCCGCGGTATTTGGGATTTGAATCGCGACCGTTTCTGCTGCTTCCAACACCTTTTTTATGTGCCATGTTTCACCTCTTAAGACCGGATATCGGTCACCTTGATATTGGTATATTGTTCACGGTAGCCCTTTTTCACGCGATAGCCTTTGCGGCGATGGGTGTGAAAAATCACTTTCTTCTTGTCTTTACCGTGTTCTATCACTTCCGCGAGAACAGCAGCGCCTTCGATCACGGGTTGGCCAATCTGGATGTCAGCTTCGTCCCGAAGCATGAGCACCTTGTCGAATTCGACGCTTTGGCCAGGTTCCGTGTTCAGCAAGGGAACGCGCAGGATGGCGTTTTTTTCAGCCCTGAACTGAAATCCTTTAATTTCAACGATGGCGTACATCATTTTCTCCTTGTATTTTACATGAAAGAACCACAAATCTGAGGGACGGCTTCGCGTCAAGCAGTATTTTGAGCGTTACATGTTGTGCGTTACGCATCACGCATCACGCGTAACGCGTAACCCCATTAAATGATTATTGCAGATGTGATGGAATAATCAGCTCCGCCTGGGTGGCTTTGACCACGTCTTCCACACTGAGGCCTTCAGTCACCTCTCTCAGCAGCAGGCCTTCCGGCGTGACTTCAATCACGGCCAGGTCTGTGACGATGAGGCTCACTTTGGCTTTGGCGGTGAGGGGAAGGGTGCACTGTTTCAACACTTTGGAGTTGCCGTTCTTATCACAGTGTTCCATGGCCACGATCACTTTTTTGGCTCCGGTCACGAGGTCCATAGCGCCTCCCATCCCTGGAACGAGCTTTCCTGGGATCATCCAGTTGGCCAGATTGCCGTGCTGGTCCACCTGCAAAGCGCCCAGGACGGTGACGTCGATATGGCCGCCTCTGATGATGGCAAAGCTGGTGGCGGAATCGAAGAAAGCGGCACCCGGGAGGGCTGTGATGAACCCCCCACCGGCATTGATCATGTCCTGATCTTCCTGTCCGTCAAGGGGTTTGGGCCCCACGCCCAGCATCCCGTTTTCACTCTGGAAGATCACTCTCACGCCTTCCGGGATGTGGTTGACGGCCTCAGTGGGCAATCCGATCCCGAGGTTCACATAGTCTCCGTCTTTGAGTTCACGGGCTATTCTGGCACCTATCATCGCGCGCTTATCCATGTTTGACCTCCCCACTTAGCACCACATAATTCACAAATACGCCTGGCGTCACGATCTGTTCGGGATCGAGCTGGCCGGTTGGAACGATTTCATCCACCTCGGCGATGGTGATTCTGCCCGCCATAGCCATGATGGGATTACTGTTGCGGGCGGTTTTGCGATAGATCAGGTTGCCATTCTGGTCGGCTTTTTGGGCTCGAATGATGGCAAAGTCGCTGGCAATGGCAGGTTCCAGGATATAGTCCTTGCCGTCCACGCTGATGATCTGTTTACCTTCTTCCACCACGGTGCCGAGACCGGTGGGCGTCAAAACGCCACCCAGGCCCGCTCCATAAGCCCGCACCCTTTCCATCAGGGTACCCTGCGGCACCAGTTCGATCTTGATCTCACCCGCGTTCATCTGGGCCTGGATTTCTTTGTTGGTGCCCAGATGGGAGACCTGAGCGCTCTTTATCTGGTGATTGACCACCAGTTTTCCGATGCCGCGGTTTTCCCAATCCGAGGCGATCACGATGATGTGAAGGTCTTTGGTGCCGGCGGCCACGATCGCGTCGATCAGGCCTTCCGGAGCTCCCACGGCCAGAAAGCCACCGATGGCAACCCGGCTGTGGGGTGCTATCATGGCAGCCGCTTCAGCCGCTGTGATCAGCTTGAACATTGATTCTCCTTTTTCCCGGAGAGCATAATCTCCGGTATATGTATATTGATGATTGCTATTAATGGGTGTGGGACTTGATCACTCCACGATATACTTTTCCACCAGTCTGAGGTCTCGGCCGCTGAGGCTGAGCTGCAGCCAGATGCCGTCTTCACGGTATTCCTCTGTGTGAATATCGGCAATCTCATGCAGGCGGGAAGCCAGTCCACCCTGATCAAAGGGCAGATGGAGTGTGAGCTGCCTGGTATCGAGCAAAGCCTGTTCCACTCTGCTCAACAGGTCCGGGATCCTGTCCTGCTGGCTGGCGCTGATAAATACTGCCCAGGGAAAGCGCCGCTTCAAGAGAGTGAGATAGGTGGCATCCAGGAGGTCTATCTTGTTGAGCACCAGGATTTGCGGAAGCTGGTCTGCCCCGATTTCATTCAGGACCAGATTCACCTGATCGATATAGTATTCAAAGCGTTCATCCGAGACGTCCACCATGTGCAGGAGCAGATCGGCGTCCCGTACTTCCATCAGCGTGGCGCGAAACGATGCCACCAGATGATGAGGCAGCCGGGAGATGAATCCCACCGTATCTGAGATCACCAAAGGCTGACCGGTGCTGAGTTTCAGTTGGCGGCTGGTGGAATCCAGAGTGGCAAAGAGCTTGTCCTCCACCAGCACTCCTGCCCCAGTCAAAGCGTTGAAGAGAGTGGATTTACCGGCATTGGTGTAGCCCACCAGGCAGAGCTTGAGGGTTTTATCCCGTCCCTTGCGCTGGGTTTCCTTTTGATGAGTGACGGTCTCGATCCAGTGAGTGACCCTGCGGATCTGCTGACGGATCAGCCGTTTATCGATCTCGATTTGCTTTTCGCCCATACCTCTGCTGGCGGCACCACCTTTGGCGCGCATACTGCCACGTTCTTTGTCAAAGTGGCCCCAGAGCTTGCGCAGACGGGGAAGCTGGTATTCCAGCTCGGCCAGTTTGACCTGCAGACGCGCTTCCCGGGTGCGGGCATGGTCGTGAAAGATGCTGAGGATCACCTCTGTGCGGTCGATAACCGTGATGCTGAATTGCTTTTCGATATTGCGGCCCTGGATGGGACTCAGCTCTTCGTTTACGATCAGGAGCTCGGCTTGGGCCTGATGCATCTTCTCAGCGATCTCATTCAGCCAGCCCCTGCCAAAGTAAGTGGACCTTTCTGGCTGGTTGCGCTTTTGCGTGTAGCGTCCCAGCACCATGATCCCTGCGGTGTCGGCAAGCCTTTCCAACTCATCCAGACTGGCCTCCACATCCGCGGAAGCCTCATTCTGGCGCACGATCGCGACTATAAATGCTGTCTTTTCATCAGTTTCAAGCTCTTCCCAGGATTCGTCCTCCTGGTCAAACTCATCGAGTTCAAAATCTCGTTCTTCTATCATGGCTCTCGTTGTTAATTAGGGGTTCAGTCTGGTCCCGCGGGCATCCATACGTCCCGGTGAGCTGTCGTAGACCTCTATATTGTAATAGATCACGGCGATGTAATCGCGCGGGAAAGCACCGTGAAAAAAGCTGTGCATGAGGTTCACATAACGGGTGACTTTACGTTCGTAATCCGTGAGGGAGGGGTCCATGGGATGCAGAAGCCGGGCGATCTGCTTGATCTTGAAGGTGGGGATGTCCAAAAACACGGTCACGCAGGCGGGATTTACCATCTGGTTGATAAAGGTTTGGGTATTGTATTGGGGCTCAGAGTAGAGCTCCAGCGAGACCAACGCGTGGGGACTGAAATGCTCGGACGCGTGTTGATAGAGCGAATCCAGCAGGTTCAGCTTTTGTTCCATGCCGGCTTCCATGTGGCTTGACAAAAGGTCAAGCAGGGCATCCACGCTCTTTTCGCTGGGGCAGAAGCCCATGCCCTTGACGGCGTTGTTGAGCTTGAAAGCGCTGTCTTTGCGGGCCGCTCCATAAGTGGCCACCATGCCGTTGTGAGGACCGGAAAGCTGGGGCTGGCGCGTGGCTTGGGGTCCCTTGCTCAGCATTTCGCGAAAGATTTCCAGATACTCAGCCCTGCGAGCGGTGTTCCAGCTCATAAACTCATCCGGGAAAGTCGCCAGCGGAAATTGCTGCCAGTTGCCATCCACCATGGCCGCGATGCTGGTCTCGCCAGCGGATGGAGTGCGCGCCGTAGTCTGAACGCAATAGCCATCCTGCCAAAACACACTGGGGTCAAAATCCCCCGCGATCAGGGCATTGCAGAAGCCCAGAATCACTAAAAGCACTAAAGAAATGATCATCTTATCCATAACTCTCCAAAAATGCGGAGAGCGGATGGACGTCAAGTGTTTTGTG
>JAGOIY010000090.1 GCA_017995405.1 Candidatus Cloacimonadota bacterium | reverse complement strand
ATGATGCCCATCAGCCAGTAGTCGTTGGTTTTGATTCTGTCTTCGTATGTTTTGATCAGAGTAATCTTGGCGGCTTCCACATAGCGATCTTCAAAGAGGCCCTGACGCAGGCTGTCAGCCGTCAGAACGATGGCGTTCATCAGCTCGTCCACGCGCAAGGGATCGCAGGCCAGGAAAGCGTTTGTGACCAGATGAGGGGAAGGATAGCGTTCCTGGGCTGGCCAGGCCTGGACCACATACACGCCGCTGAGGTTTTCGCGGACGTTTTCACGCAGCTTCTCGTTGTATAAATACATGAGGGCATGGAGCTTGCTGCGGGTGGCGACGTCGCCCTTGTAGGGACTGGTGGTGATCAGAGTGGCAAAGCAGCGATCGCTGAGCCCACGCTGGAAGCGGTTTTCGCTGATGCCTTGAATGGGCCTGATGCCCACGTCTTTATAAGATTCCTCGCGTTGGGAGGCGGGCAGGCTGCCCAGATAAGTGCGCACCAGGTCTTTGATTTTGGCTTCGTCGTAGTTGCCCACGATCACAAAGCTGAAATCCGAGAAATCGGCAAAGCGGTCTTTGAATATCCTCTGGACCGTCTCCAGATCGGCTTTGTCGAGGTCATCCGGATGCAGACTGCGGGTGTAGGGATTATCATTATAGGGAGCGGATTCCAGGAGGTCAAAGAAATAGCTCTGGGGGTCCAGCAGCGAGTTTTCCAACACTCCTTTCATCCTTTGCAGGAAAGACGTGAAGTCGTCTTCGTCAAAGCGGGGATTGGTGCCAAACTGATGCACCATCTGGAACATCAGTTCCAGGTCCTGAGGAGAGCAGGACGCCCTGAAGCCTTCACTGTTGAGGCTCAGACTGAGATTCGCGTTGGCCACCTTTCCGGCCGTGAGTTTTTGCAGAGCGGTAGCATCGAACTCACCAAATCCGGATTCACTCACATACATGCTGAGCAGATTGGCGGAGGACAGGCTGGTGGCGTCCGAATAGCTGAAACCACCAGGGCTCCAGGCTCCCAAGAGCACTTCGTCCTGCTTGAAATCGGTCTTTTTGAAATAGACTTTCACGCCGTTGGAGAGGGTCCAGATGTTGATGCCGGCTTTGCGGTTGGTGAGCTGTTTTTTGATGGTGCCGGGTTTAAGCTTTTCCGGGATGAGGGGCTTATCGATCACCTCTTCCGTGTAGGCGGTCAATTCCTGGGTCTTGGCTTCACCGACGATGGCGAGGAGCCTTTCCTGGGTGGGCAGGCTGGCTTTGGCTGATTCCGGTCCGGTGATGGAGATAAACATGTTTTTATCGGTAAAGATCGTGGGTCCCAGGACGTTCAGCTCTTCCAGGCTGAGCTCCGCGAGCAGGCTTTTGACCATGCTTTCTTCTTGCTCGGGGCTGATATAGGCCCCACCATAATACAGGGTATTGATAAAGCCTTCCGCCACGTCACCAGACTGGCGGGTAGCTTTTTGGGCCACAGCCTGTTCCACTCTGCGGGTCAGTCTCAGCTTGGCGCGGTCAAACTCGCTGGGCAGGTAACCAAAGCGTTCCACCCGTTGGGCTTCCGTGAGCAGCACCTGGAAAGCTTCCTCACTTTTACCCTGGGGGGCGATGGCGATGGCGGCAGCTCCTCCCAGGCCTTTTAATATGTTCTGGCTCATGGCGAAAGCCATCGAGTAGGAAGGATTGGGCTTCTTGCTGAGCTCTTCCAGACGGCTGCTGAGCATGTCGCAATAGAGGTCCTGCTTGAGCTGGTCGTAATAATCACCCATGGTGATGATGGGCCGGTTCTCGCGTTTCCAGATGATCTGGGCAAGGTTGTAGGGGAATTCCGGATCGGTGACCACGGTGACCTGAGGTTCGACGTTCTCGGGGATCACGATCTTTTCCAGCACTCTGGGATTCTCTTTGGCGGGAATGGGAGCGAAGAATTCCTTTAGCAGGGCCAGCATCGCGTCGGGATCAAAATCTCCCGCGATCACCACACTCTGATTGGCGGGATGATACCAGTCGCCGTAGAAACGCTGGATGGTCTCGCGCTTGAAGTTGCGCAATACTTCTTCTGTGCCGATAGGAGCTCTTTCGGCATATTTAGAGCCCTGGAAGAGCACCTTCATGGTGGCGTCCGCAACGCGCTGTTGGGGTCCTTGGCCTAAACGCCACTCTTCCAGGATGATGCCGCGCTCGCGCTCCAGCTCTTCCGGAGCGTAGGTGACGGCGTGGGCCATCTCGGAAAGGATCTGGATGCCGGTGCGAAGCTGCTCGGCATTGTCGGTCGGGACTTTGAGCATGTAGTAGGTAAATTCGTAACTGGTGCCGGCGTTGAGGCCATTCATAAAGCCCATGCCGATGGAGGTGAGATAATCCACCACCTCCGTGCGGCCAAAGCTCTTGGTGCCATTGAAGGCCATGTGTTCCGTAAAGTGGGCCAGCCCGCGCTGGTCGTCATCCTCATTTACGGAACCGGCATTCACATAGAGCCTCAGCTCGGCGCGGTTTTCCGGCTTCTTGTTGTTGAGAATGTAATAACTCATGCCGTTGGACAGTCTTCCGCTCAGGACTTCCGGGTCCTGAGGAAGAGGCTGAGAGGCCTGTTCCGGGGTGAGCGCGCAGGCAAACACGGCCACCACCAGCAGGATCAAAGCTAAATAAAGCCTTTTCCCTTTCATTGTGACTCCTTCATGATGTATTTTGCTATAATATGGGTACTTAGTCCCAGGATATGCTAGCCTTGAGGTTCGGGATCTTCCAGCGTGATCAACAGCTGCTGGTCTTTGTCCAGGACGCTATCCGGACCGCCAAACTCATAAACCGTCCCATCGGCCATCTGCACAATCGCGTAATAATAAAACTGCGTGGTGGGGGTGGCATAATCCACCCGTTTGAAGATCAGCTCACCTGGCTGCAGCTCTCCCAAAACGGCTACAGTGCTGGCATTTACAAAGTTGTGACGGTAGAGCACCGCTCCGTTCATAGCTTGGGAGCTCTGATTGACGATCTTGATGCTGGCCCGGTTGGGATTTATATAGACGTTGCGCGTCTCGCCAGCCCGCAGCACCATCTGAGCGGAATCGGTATAGACCTCCTCCCACTCGTCGAAGATGTGGTAGGTCTCGCCCACGATGCGGACTATCACGTCCTTTTCCACATGACCGCTCAGGAAGCTTTCCGTGTCGGTATCGATATCCCAGTTGTGCTCCCCCTGGCCCGGAATGACTACTTCAGAGCCGTTTTCCACCTGCACATAGAGATTGTGGTCACTGCGGTTGACCACTCTGATACTGGCACCATCTTTGCATCCGCCTGCCATAAGTAGGATTACGAGCAATAATGGTAGAAGCACTGGTTTCATATATACCTCGTTTGGCTAAGAAATGTAAGAGACCCAATGATGTCAAGTGGTTTTTTGACTTTTCGGCCTAACAAGGTCCTCACCAAGCGCGGCCTCTCATTCGTTATGCAGGTCTGGATACCTGGCCCGGATGGCCTGCATTTCTTCCCGTCTGGCTACAAAGATCTCCACCAGCTCGGGATCGAACTGGCTGCCGGAGGATTTTTGCAGCTCATCAAACACCTGGTCCTGAGTCCAGGGCTCTTTGTAGGAGCGGCGGCAGCTCAGCGCGTCATAGACGTCCGCGATAGAAACGATGCGGGCCCAGAGGGGTATCTCTTCCGCGCTGCGCTTTTGAGGCTTGCCGTTAGGCTGCAGATATTCTGGCAGGGGAGCGCCACTGTCGATATCCACAAAGCCTGGATATCCACGCTCCGAGCCGTCCCAGCGTTCGTGATGGCAGAGCGCGATATCGCGGGAGATGGTGTCCAGCTCGGAATTGGGATCGATAAAGAGACGGGCCCCGATCACGGGATGGGTCTTGATCACATCAAATTCCTCGTCCGTGAGGCCACCCGGTTTTTTGAGAATGGCGTCCGGAATCCCTACTTTGCCCACGTCGTGAAGCATGGCTGCGATGCGCAGCAGGTCTTTTTTGCGCTGAATCTCATCCGGGGCCACCTGGTGCTTGAGGGCCCAGGCCTCATAAAGCTCCGCGGAATAAGCGCCTACGCGGTTTACGTGAGCTCCCGTCTCGGTGGGGTCCCGCAGCTCCGCCATCCCGATCATTCTGAGGATGATGGCGCGGGTCATTTCCGCTCTTTCCAATGCCACGGCCGCCATATTGGCAAAGTGTTTGATGATGGGCAGGTCTTCAGGATCGAAGGGGACTACCTGGCCGGAAGGGTCCATGGCGTTGATTAACTGCAATACCCCCACGATTTTAGCACTGGAGGTGCGCAAAGGAACGCTGAGGATGCTGCCGGTGCGGTAACCAGTCTTCAGGTCGTAGCTGGAGTTGAAGCTGTATGGCACGTCATCGCCGATCTGATAGACGTCCGGGATGTTGAGGACGGCATTGTGGCTGGCCGCGTAGCCTGCGATGGATTTCTCGTTGATGGGCATGCGGTATGTGCTGTAGATCAGCTTCTTGCCCACAGGCAGATCACGCTGCTGCGTATCGTTTTGGGCGAATTGAAAGCTCAGCTCGTTGCCCTCCCGGATGTAAATGCTGCCAGCGTCGCAAGCGCAGAGTT
This sequence comes from Candidatus Cloacimonadota bacterium, assembly GCA_017995405.1. GTDB lineage: Bacteria > Cloacimonadota > Cloacimonadia > Cloacimonadales > Cloacimonadaceae > UBA3900. The sequence goes on along the minus strand of JAGOIY010000090.1, from coordinate 3,514 downwards.
TGCGTGCCTCGGTGAGGATATTTTCCATCAAAACATCGGTATCCTTGAGCTCCGTCATCAGGTTGCCCAGGGCCATCAGACGCTCCAGTTTGGCTTGTATATTGTTCATGCGACTCCCACTTTTTCTGTATTAATGCATGCAGCTTACACTATTTTCGGGGGCAGGTTTCTGGCAAGAGAAAAAGAGGGTTTGTTTCTTTTTTTTGAAAACAGAGGAACGGAGAAATTGAGAATTGAGAATTGACAATTGAGAATTGACTCTCATTTTCGGCCCCATGGGTGGAATAATTCTCAATTTTCAATTTTCAATTCTCAATTCCCTAGAACGCCTGGCTCAGCTTGACAAAGAAATCCAGTCCCGGCGCGGGATAGCCGTACTCCGTAAAGTAATTGGCATCCAGCAGGTTTTCCAGGCCCAGGCTGACAGACGTCTTGTTCCAAACGCGGCCCAGGCTGAGATCGTGTTTCCAGTAGGCGGGCAGCACGTGATAGTCTGAAGAGGCGTCCTGGCTGTGGCGGATGTCGTTCCAGCCGGAATTGAGCTTCAGTCGGATTCCATAAACCAGCGGCAGACTGAGCTCCGCCACCAGGCTGTTTTTGGGGCTTTCGGTGAGCCGGTAATCGCTGTTGGCGCTATACTCGAGATAGGCGTAGGCGAGACTGAACTCCCAATCTGGAACTGGCACCAGCAGCAGGCTGCTTTCCAGGCCCCAGGAATCCACCCGGTAGATGTTTTGATAGCGCTCGCCCTGAAGGTCGATGAGGTCGCGGGCGGAATTGTAGTATAAGTTGATCTCTCCCAGCGATCTCACGCTCCCGATCATGAGAGAAGCCGAGTGGGCCAGTTCGGTTTTGAAAGCCCGTTGCGCGTCCAGGAGAGGATTACCCTTCTGGCTGGAAAAGAGTTGTCGCATCGTGGGATAGGAGCTATTGATGCCGATCGAAAGCCTGGTATTGATAGCCTCGTTGTGTTTCCATGAAAGGCCCAGACTGGGGTCCAGAAATGCCTTCAGACCTTCCCGCTCGTCATGGTGCCAGGCGCTGAGGCCCAGGCCGGCATTTATGCTCAGACGGGAGGGCTGGAACTGCCACTGCAGCCAGGCGTTATGCTGGCCCATGGTATGATCGCTCCACTCTGTGTAAAACCCGTTGTCCTGGCGCTCATTATAGCTGAGCTGGGAGTTCAGGCCAAACTGGAGATCGGAGCCGGGATGGAGGTCCAGCTTCAAGCGGGGGGCCAACCCAACGCTGTGATGCCTCATCACGCTGTCCATGCCCAGGTTTGTGAAGCCGGAATCGTTAAACTCCTGATAGCGGTCCCCACCTCCATCGTAATATAGCATTGCCGCACCGCTAAGATTCTGTCCCATTACGCCTTCCCACATCAGGGTGAGGTTCTGGCGCCGCCAATCCAGATATTGGCGATAGGAAGCCTCGAAGACGGAGGAGGGCAGCCGTTTTTTGGGGATCCAGCCCCAGCCTCCACTGATGCCAAGCTGTTGCCATTCAGACAGATGCATATACACATCGGCATCCAGGTTCCAGAGGGTCTTGAATTGGTTGTCGCGGATGCCGCCATTCTCAAAGCCGGTAGGCTCAAAGCTTTGGGAGAGGGCCATGCCGTCTGAGTGCTCTCTGGATGCGGCCAGACGGTAGCTCCAGTTGTTGAAGCGGTGAGCGGAACTGAGGCTGAGGCGGTTGGTGTTGTTGCGCCTGGCCGTCAGGCTCAGGGAACCCCATTCATCATCTGTAGGGTCACGCCTGATCAGATTGACCACTCCACCCAGGTTGTTGCCTCCATACATGGCAGCGGCCGGACCACTGATGATCTGCAACTCCGCGATCCCGTCCAGACTGAAATTGCCCACATCCACGTTGCCAAAATATCCGGCGCTGAGCGGCCGGCCGTTCACCATCAGCTTGAGCTCGTTTTTGCGGAAGCCTCTGAGGCGCAGGTTGCTCTCATCCTTGGTTCCCACGGTGTTGCTGATGCCTGGCAGCTTTTGCAGGCCTTCGTAGAGCGTGATGGCGGCTTCTCTTTTCGAGGGCTCGACCCGCTTGACAGACGCGAGGGCCTCCAAGGGTGAATCCGCCACAACTCTCACGGTGGGAAGCAGATAGCTGCGGGGTGGCAGGCTGTCCTGAACCGCTGGGGTCCCGACAGCCTGCATTCCACCCATAGCCACAAGGGCTATCGTTACTACTGACAGACGCTTGAGCACGATCAGATCAGTTGCTTTCCATCACGACGCGCTCAAACCCGGAAAGATCGGCGGGAACCTGGAAGACCATGTCCGCCAGGGTATTGTTGGCCAGCGGGAAGTCATGATTCTGAGCTCCGGACGCGCCGTAAACCACTATCCGGGCCAGCTTTTTGAATTTCTTCATGGCTCCCGGAAGCTGGGCATTGAAGCTCGGGAAGCTGGTAACTTCCGATCTCATAAAGTAATAGCCGTCATTGACCAGCTCGGGAGTGTAAACTTTTGTATAGTCATCCACAGCCACAAACGCCACTGAGTCATAAGCAGCTATACCTTGTAAGAGGTCCGCGAGCTTGATGGCGTCCTCACCCTCGCTATCCCAGTTGGGCATGTTGTAAACATTCAAGCCTCTCAGCTCGATAGACTTGGAGCCGCGGAGACCGTCATCCACATCGACTTTGCGATACAGACGGAAAAAGGCCGTGTCGCGTACCTTGAAAGCTCCCGGCAGGTCCAGAGTGGGAAACCAGGTTTTGCCGTCATCGGTAGGCACCAGATAACCTTCGCTGAACTGCCCAAAAGACAGATCATAACCGGCGTTGGAACTGGCGCGGGGACTGAAACCATCCTCACCCACGATCTCGTAATTGAAGAGGTGCCGGAAATTGTTGGGAAGTTCCGCTGAGGCATCCACATAGGCGGTCACGCTGTCAGCGCTGACAAACTGGTCCAGCTTGTAGCCATAAATGGTGGTGTCGGTGGGCTTGTCCTTTTCGCTGCAAGCACTCAGCAGCAGCAGGACCGCCATTAGAACGAGCAGAAAGCTCTTTTCGCGCATTTTTACCTCCATGTCGCGTGGAGGCAGGTGGTTATAGTTTTCCCATCCCGCCTTTTCAAATCGGAAGGCAGGGCCGTTTCCAGCCATACCCTAAACGGTGATTCCCCCTGCCGACAATGTGGTTTAGGGGAGTACACTCGGCGTGAGTGCTGAAATAATCAGGCCGCTGCCTTTGTCAAGGATGATCTTGAGAGTGTTCGACCCGGATAATTGTCTGAGATAATGTAATACCTTGCATTACATGTATTTACGCTACTATTATCTAACTGTCTGTGCTTTCCTGCTTATTGGCATTACGGTATCATTACGGACTCATTACGGACTAAGTCCGTAATGAGTCCGTAATAGGATGCAGGGAGGAATAGGGAAGAGGGCAGGATTTTCTGTGCTAATGGAGTGGCAGACGTCCTCGTCTGCCGTGGCCCTGTGGGACACTCAACATGACATAGGTGGAAGCTATAAAAGCAGATACCTG
>JAGOIY010000089.1 GCA_017995405.1 Candidatus Cloacimonadota bacterium | reverse complement strand
CCGCTAAACTATGGTCGGGATGACAGGATTTGAACCTGCGACCACCTGAACCCCATTCAGGTACGCTAGCCGGGCTGCGCTACATCCCGAACCCGTTGGAGACCTTAAAAATTGAGACGGCTTTTTTGACAAGTAAAATCTGTGCTTGACATCAGACCTGAGGACGGAAATGTGGCCTCAGCGCTTTGTGGGACAGGTGTTAATTGAAAATTGAGAATTGAGAATTGAGAATTGGCTGGCGCTGAGCATGAAGCAAGGAAACAAGATAACGGCAAGCTAAAAGGCCATTCTTATCAATGGATATATAGCCGGTCCGGAAAGGGAAAATGAGCCTAATTCAAGTCCGCGAGCTCAGTATCGAGTTTGGCGGCAACTACATCCTGCGGGAGATTTCCTGCACCGTTGAGCACAACAGCCGCTTAGGACTGATCGGTCCCAACGGCTGTGGGAAAAGCACGCTCATAAAGCTCATGCTGGGTGAGCTAAACCCCACCCTGGGAACCGTTTCCCGCTCCTCGAAGGCCGTGATTGCCTACCTGCCTCAAAACGCGCAGCCGGACCAGGACCTCAGCCTGGAGGACTATGTCAAATCTGCCCGGCCCGATCTGATGGAACTGCGTACACAGATCGAGACACTTTCAGCCCAGATGGACAAAAGTGGGGGAGAAGCTCTGGAAAATCAGCTGCATACGCTGGTGGACCGTTACACCTCTCTGGGCGGCTACGAATGGGACAACGAGCTCAAGCACGTGCTGCTCTCGCTGTCCTTTCCCGAAACGATGTGGGGGCAATCCATCGCTTCATTAAGTGGAGGAGAACAGACCCGTCTCTGCCTGGCCGCCATGTTGCTCAAGCCTCATGACCTCTTGATTTTGGACGAGCCCACCAACCATCTCGACATCGCCATGATCGGCTGGCTGGAAAAGTATCTGCTCAAACAGGACAAGCCCTATCTGCTGGTCTCGCACGACCGCAGTTTTCTGGATAACACCGTCACAGGCATCTATGCCTTGCGGGATGGCCGCTTGAGCGTGACCAAGGGCAACTATTCCTCCTGGAAAGAAGCGGACGGGATCGCCAGACTGAGTGCCGAACGGCAGTTTGAGCGCCAGCAGAAGCACATCGCCGCCACTATGGAGTTTGTGCGCAAAAACATGGCCGGCCAGAAGACCAATCAGGCCAAGAGCCGCCTTAAACATCTGGAGCGCATGGATTTGGTGGAGCGTCCCCTGGCAGACAGACAACTCAAGATACGCATGGAATCAAGTTCCCGCAGCGGCAATGATCTCTTTGCGCTCAAAGACCTTAGCTTTTCCGCGGGCGGCAAAATACTGGCCTCCGGGGTGAACCTGATCGCGCATTTCCAACAGAGGATCTGCGTGATCGGCCCCAACGGCTGCGGCAAGACTACTCTCTTGCGGATGCTGATTGGTAAACACGCTCCGGACAGCGGTTTGCTGAAGACGGGTGCCAGCCTCAAAATCGCCTATTACGATCAGCATCACGTGGAACTGGATGGCTCCCTCACCGTGATGGACACGCTCTGGCAACTGGTACCTGACGCCCCCAGGGGCTATGTGCTCTCCTGGCTGGCCAGATTTGGCTTTCGGGGCGATGATGTGGATAAGACGGTAGCCGTCCTGAGCGGGGGCGAAAAGAGCCGTCTTTATCTCAGCGTTCTGATTCACTCAAAACCCAATTTGCTGATCATGGACGAGCCCACCAATCACCTCGATATCCAGATGGCGGACGCGCTGTTGGAAGCCCTGCAGGATTTTGAGGGCAGCATCATCTTCGTGAGCCACGACCGCTGGTTTCTCTCCAGGCTGGCCACTCGCTACTGGGTGTTTCGCAAGCTCTTGATTGGCAAGGAGATCATTACCACAGTGGAAGAGCTGGAAGGTAGCAGTGAAGCAGCCATCGAGCTCAGTTTTGCGGTCCCTGAAGCTCCCAGAACTGCTCCCATGACCAGAGAGCGTAAACGCCGGATCAATCCACGCATCCTGGAGATGAAACATGCCGAGATTGATCAGAAACAAGCGGATCTGTGTAACCTCAGGGATGAACTCCACACCGCCCAGGCAGAGCTTTCGCTTTCCAGCACCTACAACGACCTGGCGCGCCTGAAAGACCTGCGCGCAATCCAGGATGAGCTGCAAAACCGCATCGCTTCAACCGCCAGGGTGATCGAAGACCTGGAACACGAATATCTGGAGCTGCTCTGTGAAGATGAGTAAAAGGATCGGTTTCACCACCAGTTTTCCCGTCGAAGTGGTCTTCGCGGCTGGCCATACTCCCATCGATCTCAACAACCTCTTTCTGGCCTCCGATTCCCCCCAGTTGATGCACGCGGCGGAGCTAAAAGGCTTTCCCAGAACGGTGTGCGGCTGGATCAAAGGCAACTACAGCACCGCCCTCAAGTCTGAGCTGGACGAAGTGATTGGCATCACGCAGGGCGATTGCTCCAACGGGCAGTCGCTACTGGACATGATCCATGAGGAAGGGCTGCCGGTGTGGCGTTTTGCCTTTCCGGCGGAGCGTTCGCGAGCGGAGATGGATAAAGAGCTGCGCAGGTTGGAAGAGCACTTTGAGGTGGACAGGACCGCCACTCTGAAGGCAAAAGCGAGGCTGGACGCGATCCGCGCCAAACTTGTCACTCTGGATGAATGGACTTGGAAAGAGCGCTTAGTGAGCGGTAAAGAGAACCATCTCTGGCTGGTTTCGTCATCAGATTTCAACGGCGATCCGGATCGCTTTGAGGAGGAACTGGAGGCTTTTATGCAAGAGGCTTCCAGGCGTGCCCCTCTGCCCGCGAAGCCACGCTGCGCCTATCTGGGTGTGCCGCCCATCTATCGTGACCTCTATGACCGGATCAACGAACTGGGCGGAGATGTGGTCTTCAACGAGGTGCAGCGCCAGTTTGCCATGTCTCATCTGGCCCCGGACATTCTGGACCAGTATCTGCTTTACACCTATCCATATAGCGTCAAAGAACGCCTGGAAGACATCCTGCCTCAGCTCAAACGCCGTGATGTGGACCTGGTGATCAGCTATACCCAGTCTTTCTGTCATCTTCAGATCGATAACATCCTGCTCAAGAAGCATATAGACCTCCCCTTCCTGACTCTGGAAGGCGATCAGCCAGAACCGATGGACAACCGCACGCTGCTGAGGCTGGAGAGCTTTTTCGAGGTGCACGCGTGATCCGGAAAGTGGCTGTGGGCCTCAGCGGAGGGATCGATTCCGCCATGAGTGCTCTGCTCCTGATGGAGGCCGGTTATGAGGTGATTGGCCTCACCATGAGTTTCTACGATCCCGCTTCGGGGATAAATGTTGCTTCCGGCAAGGGGTGTTTCGGTCCCAATGAGGCGCTTAACATCCTGGCTGCCAGGAGAGTCGCTGAGGCCCTCGGGATTGAGCATCACGTGATCGACCTCAGAACTGAGTTTGCCGGCCAGGTACTGGATTACTACCGCTCCACTTATCTGGCTGGCCAGACGCCCAACCCCTGCGCCAAGTGCAACGCCTTCATCAAGTTTGGCCTATTGCCCCAAAAAGCGAGGGATTTGGGCATCGAGTTTGACCTTTTTGCCACCGGACACTATGTACGGCGGGTTCAGAATCCCGATACCTCTCGCTGGCAGCTGTTCAGAGGAGTGGACCTGAGCAAAGATCAATCCTATTTTCTGAGCCTGCTGAGGCAGGAACAGCTTGCCGACACGCTGTTTCCGCTGGGTGAATTTTCCAAGTCCGGGGTAAAAGAGATGGCAGCTCAGAGGGGACTGGACTTCCTGCTGGGCAAAGCTGAAAGCCAGGATTTTATCCAGAGCGATGACCACGCCGGTCTCTTTGATCCTGCGCTTGTGAAGCCTGGCGACTTGGTAGATCAGGAAGCTAAGGTCCTGGCACGGCATCGCGGTCTGGTCCATTATACGATCGGGCAGCGCAAGGGATTGGGGATCAGTGGGATGGCTGAGCCTGTCTTTGTGACCCGGATCGACGCGGAGCGCAATCAAGTGGTTATCGGACCTGCCAGTCAGCTTTACAAAAAAGAACTCATAGCGCGGGATTTCAACTGGCTCTCTGTGAGTGCGTCACAGCTTCCTGCCAGGGCTCAGGTCAAAATCCGCCAGCAGCACAAAGCGGCCGATTGCGATCTGATCCCTCTGGGAAAAAACCTCCTGAAGCTGGTGTTTGACGAGCCTCAGCTTTCGATCACGCCGGGCCAGATCGTGGCTGTCTATCAGGGTGATCTGCTGCTGGGAGGAGGCTTTATAGCTGCCGGGCGTTCTTAGCCTGACCTGCGAGCCATAGACTTCACTGCTAACAACCAGTCGGGTGCTTGAGATATAGTTGTTTTGGCCATATTTATATTGACAGATACAGGCTTTTCTTCGCAAGGTTCTTTCATCGTCAAACAAGTTCATTATATCAGCACAACTTATCACGTTCTGAAATATTTATCTGGTCTCTGCAAGGAGTTCTTTTGCTGCAAAACCTTAGTGCCATGCTCTCTCAGACTGGTCCTGGCGTCCAGATGCCGCCAGTGTCATCGGGACCGTTATTGCGTGAAGGGGAGAAGCGCTTTGTGAGCGTGTTGTTTGCCGACGTCAAAGGCTTTACTTCCATGAGCGAAATCCTGGCCCCGGACCTGGTACAGATGCTGCTCGACCAGCTAATGCTGAGCTTTTCAGTCGAGGTGGAGAGATATGGCGGCTATGTGGATAAGTATGAGGGCGACAGGATCATGGCCCACTTTGGCTCCAAATCCTTTCTGGAACAGAATTCCCGGCGGGCTGTGTATGCGGGGCTGGGCATGATCGGAGTCATCACGTCCTTTAATCAGATCAGGCATCAGATACCCGAGTTGGAAGCCATGCCCTCCGATCTGGCCATCCGGGTGGGTATCAACAGTGGTATGGTGGCCACTGGACGGGTGGGCATGAAGCGGGAAGGTGATTTTACCGTCTACGGCGATGCCGTCAATCTCGCCTCCAGAATGGAAGAAAACGGTCTGCCGATGCGGGTCCTGCTGCCAGAGACCGTCAAGTCCGAACTGGAAGACTACTTTGAGTTCAGTTTCTTTGGAGAGATAAATGTGAAGGGCAAGGCTGAAGCGGTGCGCACCTGGCTGGTGGACCAGCCTTTAGCGGACGCGGGGTCGCGCCGTCTGTCTTCCACGCCTTTTCTGGGCAGGGAAAAGGAACTGAAGCTCCTGAGGGAGGCCCTGAACCCTGGATCGCGTCTCAAGCTGCTGCATCTGGAAGCGGAAGCCGGAATGGGGAAGACCAGACTGCTGCGAGAGTTTGTCTGTGAGGATCAGATTGATGAGTATGCTGGAACTGACGCCGACCAACAGGTTTCGGTTTTTCATCTGGAAGTTTCTCCCCTGGCCAGAATTCCATACTCCTATTTCGCGGGCCTGATCAAGTCCTGGAGCTCGATCACAGATCAGCAAAACAACGATAGCGTTATTGCCAGGTTGAACCGTGGCCTGGACAATCTGGATGGACTCCAGAGCGACGAAAAATCTCAGCTGATAAGCTGCTTGATGATCGTGCTGGGGCGTGCTGCTTCTGATCAACTGGCATGGGGCAGTCTGGAAGAGCAGAGGACGGCCATCAACCGGTCTCTGATGAACCTGATCAGAGCCTTGAGTGCAAGCAGAAGCAAGACCGTCCTGATATTTGACGATCTGCATTTTGCCGATGAGGCTTCCCTGCATACGCTGGCCTTCCTGATCAGATCATTCCATGATCTTCCGGAACTGCCGTTGCTGTTTATCCTAGTGGCCAGGACAGCATGCTTTCCCAAAGACCTCATACCCCGGGATATTATGACTCCAGAGCTAAGCCTGGAGGCTTTTAGCGAGGCTGAGATCAAAGAGATGATCTTGCGCTGTCTTCCGGAAATTGAACTGCCGCTTGCGGTTACAAACGCGTTGATCTCACGCTCGGCAGGTAATCCCCTCTATCTTGAGTTTTGGCTGGAGGGTATCAGGGCCCAGCTAAAAACCAACGCTTATCCCCAAGCGGATGAAATCAGCATCCCCGATGGGATTAGCTCTACCCTGCTGTGGAGGCTCAATTGGCTGGATCAGCCTGCCAGGGAGCAGATGCAAAGAGCTGCCGTCTGTGGAGATGTCTTCGCTCCCGGGCTGCTCTATGAACTGGAGCTCAGATTCGGCCAGTCCAGCGATCCGGGAGCTACTCTGAGACGGGCTGAACAGCTTGGCCTGATCTGCTTTGATGGCTCCACTTGCAGCTTTCGGCACCACTTGATCTGGGAAGCTGTCTACGGGACGATCCTGGAGGCCAACAGAGTAGTTCTGCATGCCGAAGCGGCCGCGGCGATCGAAAGACTTTATCCAGGCGGTCTCGAGCCCTATTACATGCGGCTGGCCGATCATTATCTGGCCGCAAAGGCCAGAGACAAAGCCGCGCACTATCTCATCAAGGCCGAAAGCCAGGCTCGCAGTCTGTTTATGGGCAAACGCGTAGTTGCCTGCTGCCGCAAACTACTCAAAATCTTGCCTCCGCAAGAGCAGCCGCCAGTGAGAGTGCGGCTGGCCACCCAGTTGATGGACCTGGGCCAGGTCCGCGAGGCGGAAAAAGAGCTCTCGAAGCTGGAGATTGATCAAGTTAGTGATCGGGAGGAGTACATCCACACCAGGCTGCGGGTGCTGCAAGCACGGCAAGGAGCTTCGGTAGCAAAAAGCTGGCTGCTGGAGCAGAAAGAACTGCCTGGATGCCCCGCCCTCAGGATATCTCTGATCGATTTGAAGAGGCTTTGCGGGGACGCAGACGACCTGCAGTCTGAAGCTGATGAACTGCAGTCAAGTATGAGTACTCCGGTGCAAAGAACACGGCTGCACAACACCCTGGGCCTCTGGCACAAAGACCGGGGACGTTATCAACAGGCTCAGGAGTGTTTTGAAGCAGCCCGCTCGCAAACCGCTGACAATAAGCCTCTGAGACGCATAGTCCTGCACAATCTGGCTAACGTTTTCACCCGCGTGGGAAAGAGGTCTCAGGCGCTGCCTATCTATCTGGAGGCCATCAAGTTGGCTGAAGAACTTGGAGACGAGGGTGGACTTGCAAAGCTGCAAGGCGATCTGGGAGGCTTGTATCTGCGGAGCGGCGATCGTGAACTGGCGGTTAGGGCTTTTCAGGCGAGCTCCATGGCAGCCAGAATGGTGGGGGATAAACTAGTGGAGGCAAACGCGCTCTACAATCTGGCAGTAGCTGAGTATGACAGTGGCAGGCTTGCGGAAGCGAGGTGCTGGCTGGACAAGTGCCTGTCGCTCTATAGAAGCCTGAAAAGCAGCACTGGAATGGTTCACGCCCGTGACTTGCTGGGAGACATCCTTTACAGTGAGGGACAGGCATCACAAGCGGCCAGAGTTTATGGCATCAATCTCAAAGCCCAGAAGCGCGGTGGAGATTTGGAAGGCCTGGCCCACAGCCTCGGTAACCTTGCAAATATCGCGGCTGATCAAGGTAACTATAACAAGGCATTAGCTTTATATACCCGCCAGGCTCAGATCCTGAGGGAGTGCAAAGATCCAGAGGGAGAGGGTAAAGCTCTTTACAATCTGGCGATCCTGGCAGACGAAAGTGGCAAGCGGGAGATGGCGATCAGCTATCTTAAAGACGCGCTGCGTTTGTTTGAAGCGGCTGATCTGCAGACCTATCTACCTGAAGCCAGAGCTTTTATGAACGATCTGACAGTAAATGAAAAGGAAACAAGGGAGGAACGATGAACCTCAGAAAGGTGATCAATATATGCCTGATAGCCATGCTCCAGCTTGGCGTGGCGGTTTCAATCGCGGGAAGGTCCACCCCCAGGATTGTGACCCAAAAGCTGGCTTGCCAGTCTCCCATCAACATCATGGATATTGTTACCAATACTACAGGAACTTCACCGTCCTATGTGATCCGCGCTGATGTTTTGGAGACTGCTGGAGAGGAACTGGGCTCAGACCTCGGCACCAGCGATGCCAATTTGTATATCCGCAAGCTGGGCAACGGGATGACGGTACCATATTATATCGGCGCGGGGGTGCAGCTGTCGCAATTCATCACTCAGTGGCAGGCCGGCCAGACTCTGAG
>JAGOIY010000088.1 GCA_017995405.1 Candidatus Cloacimonadota bacterium | reverse complement strand
TGCAAAGAACGCTGGTATGTCGCCACCGGCAGCACCGATGCCAAGGTCCGCCAGTTGGCCTCCCATCCCAAGATCGAGTTTTGCCTGCCGCTAAGTGATCCCTCCGGAAACGGTTACATCCGCGGCATCGGCATCACCAACACCATCACCGACCTCCCCACCAAAAAACAGGTGGCCGATCACGCCCCCTTCATCTACGATTACTGGAGCGACGTCGATGACCCGGACATGGCGCTATATGAGATCAGGATCAAGAGCTTTGCCTATCTCAAACCGGGTGATATGCTGGAAAACAAGGTGACGCTCAATTGAGAATTGAGAATTGAGAATTGATAATGATAGAACGCAGATTGCACGATGACATGATTTACAGGATTTTCTGCTGAAGACAACCAGGCATCAGCCCACAGACTCATCAGCTCGCAGAGCTCTCATAGCAGAGCTCTCACAGCAGAGCTCTCACCTAACATGCTAAACATCCTCCTCAGCATCCTCTGCAGCGTCGGCATCGCCAATCTCCTGATGCTCTTCGGCAAGCTCAAGCGCCATGCTGATCCCGATCCGCGCCACGCCATGCTGCCCGTCTTTTTGGGCAACTACATAATGGCAACCGTCTTTAGCTACCTGGCCGTCCCCAGGGGAGGATTTCAGCTACACGCCTTTGACCTGGGGCTGGGAATCGCGGCCGGAGCGCTCTTTCTGACCAATTTCTGGGTCTATCAGCGCAGCATCGTGATCAACGGTCTGGCCATCTCCGTGAGCGTGATGCGGGTGGCGATGGTCCTGCCGGTGCTGGTGTCGCTATTGATCTTTGCAGAGCGCTTAAAACCGCTCAACTTTGCCGGTATCGCGTTGGCAATATTGGCATTTATGCTAAAACCGGGAGGAGAGGGAAGGCGCCATCTTGTGTGGCTGATCGCCCTCTTTGCCGTCTCCGGACTCACCGACCTCAGCCTCAAGCTCTTCAAAGAACTGGGCAGCGGCTCCGAAGCCCTCTGGATCGGGATGGTGTTTTCATCCGCCCTGATCTTCACGGCCGCATTGATCATCATCCGCAAGGTAAAGCTGGGCTGGCTGCCGTTGCTCTTTGGCTTTGGACTGGGCATCCCCAACCGGCTTTCCACCGTCTTTTTCCTCAAAGGTTTAGCCACCGTTCCAGCCGCTGTAGCTTATCCCGTCACGGCCAGTGGGATCGTGTTGGTGAGCGTGATCAGCGACGCGCTGTTCTGGAAGCGGATACCGGTTCGCAGAGAACTGCTCATGTACGCGCTGTTGGCCCTGGGGCTGATCCTGCTGAACCTGTAACCTTTCCGCATCGCATTACGGTATCATTACGGACTCATTACGGACTTCACCCGTAATGAGTCCGTAATGATACCGTAATGCTAATAAGAGAAACCGAAACACAAGCTCTGAAGCCAGTGATACCGATTATTCATCGGTCTCCTGTGGTGAAAAAGCAAGTCTCTGTATCTCCATGTGAAAAAACGCGCAAGGTAACAGCGGCGCTGACGCCACCCCCGGACAAGCATGCAAGTGCTTATCAGATAAGCGCTCCTGTGATTTATATTGACAAAAAAGGGGGCTTGTAAGTTGTTGATACGTTAAACACAGAAACGCTTAGTTTTGCCAGCTCATATCCTGATTCCCGGTTGCTTATGAACGTCCGGACACTTGGATAGGCCTGGCAGAGAGAACACCGCTCAGAAAAATATCATGTGTAATACAAGGAGAATAAAATGGCCGTCCCAAAAAGAAAGACCTCAAAGACCCGCCGGGATAAACGTCGCACTCATGACGCTTTAACTCCTCCCGCCGTGAGCACCTGCTCCAAATGCGGAGAGCCCAAACGCCCGCATCACGTCTGCGAAAAGTGCGGCACCTACGACGGAAAGCAAGTCCTCACCGTCAAGGAGTAGGGTGCGAGTAGCCATAGACGCCTTTGGCAGCGATAAAGCTCCCTACCCGGAGGTCGAAGGCGCCGTAATGGCCATCAAGGAAGAAGTCTGTGACGAGGTGATCCTGGTGGGGGATGAGAGTATTCTCCGCCCGGAGCTGGAAAAGTTTTTTCACGATAAACAGAGAGTGAAGATCGTTCACGCCTCCCAGCGGATCACCATGGACGAACATCCCGCCACGGCAGTACGTTCCAAGAAAGATTCCTCTATGCTGAGAGCGGTGGAGCTCCACAAGTCCGGCGAGGCCGATGCCGCTGTAAGTGCAGGAAGCACAGGTGCTTTCATGGCCGCTTCCCTGCTGGTGTATGGCAGGATCAAAGGGGTGTCTCGTCCCGCTATCGCCATCACTTTCCCCACTCAGAAGCATCACGAGATCATTCTGGACGTGGGGGCAAACGTAGATTGCGACGCGCGCAACCTCTTGGAATTTGCCCATTTGGGCCGCATTTACTACAAGTATTTCTTTGGCGCTGAGGAGCCGCGCGTTTCGCTGCTCAACATCGGTGAAGAAAGCGCCAAGGGCAACACCGTGAGTCGCGAGGCCCACAAGCTCCTGGCTGAGGCCAAAGACCTCAATTTCATCGGCAACATCGAAGGCAAGGACGTCCTCAAGGGCATCACGGACGTGATCGTCTGCGACGGCTTTGTGGGCAACGTCATGCTCAAGACCGTCGAGGGTGCCATCATCTCCATTTTCGATATCCTCAAAGAGCAGTTCAACAAAGATTGGATCGCCAAATTTGGCGCGATGCTCTCCTACCCCGTTTACAGCTATCTCAAAAAGAAGCTGGACCACACGGAATACGGCGGGGCTTTGCTGGTGGGCCTCAACGGCACCAGCATCGTTTCCCACGGCCGTTCCAACGCCAAGGCGGTCAAAAATGCCATTCGCGCCGCGGCCCGCATCTCACGTTCCGGCTTCGTCCAACACAGCAAAGAATATTTTGAGAGGTTTGTGTAATGGCCACTTTTCATGCCAAGTTCTCCAGCTTCGGCTCTTATGCTCCCAAGAAGATCGTCAACAATTTTGATCTGGAAAAGGTGGTGGAAACCACCGATGAGTGGATCCGCAGCCGCACCGGAATGTTTGAGCGCCACTACTGCACCGAAAGCGAAGCTGCCAGCGACCTTGCCCATCAGGCCGCTCTCAATGCCATCGAGGCCTCCCAGGTCAAATATCGCGAGATCGATCTGATCATCGTGGCCACCGTGACCGGAGACCACGCCTTTCCCTCCACCGCTTGCGTGGTGCAGAGACGGCTGGGCCTGATGCACGTGCCGGCCTTTGATATCTCGGCAGGCTGCACCGGCTTTGTCTACGCTCTAGATATGGCCCGCCAGTATGTGGAAAACGGCTCCAAGCGCAACGTCCTCGTGATCGGCGTGGACGTGCTGACCAAGATCACCAACTGGCAGGACCGCAACACCTGCGTCCTCTTTGGTGACGGGGCCGGGGCCACCATTATATCCCGGGCGGAATCTTCCGATATTTCACGCATAATCGATTCCTTTATCGATGCCGACGGCTCTATGGGCGACCTCCTGATCCAACAGGGGGGAGGATCACGCCTGCCGGCCAGCCACGAGACGGTGGACAAAAACCTCCACACCGTCTATATGGAAGGCAACAAGATCTATAAAAACGCTATCAAATCGATGTTCGCCGCCTGCGATGAGCTGCTGCGCCGCAACAAGATGACCGTGAGCGATGTGGACTGGCTGATCCCCCACCAGGCCAACCTGCGCATCATCGAAGGCCTGGCGGACAAGATGAAAGCCCCCATGAGCAAGGTGATCGTCAACATCGAGAAGTATGGCAACACCTCTTCCGGCACCATTCCCCTGGCCGCCGACGAAGCGATCCGGGCCAAGAAAGTCCGCCGCGGAGATATCATTCTGCTCACCTCGTTCGGAGCCGGGCTCACCTGGGGTGCCGTGCTGGCAAGATATTGATCCAAGGAGTTTTAAGGAATATGAAGACAGCCTTTGTGTTTCCCGGACAGGGTGCTCAGTATGTGGGCATGGCCATGGATTATCTGGCCGCGTTTCCGGAGTTTGACCAGGAACTGGCCAGCTTCGACGCCGCCCACGGCACCAGCCTTAGAGAAATAATGGCCTCCGGACCGGAAGATGCCCTCAAAGAGACCCGCTTCACCCAGCCGGCCATCCTCTTTCACAGCCTCTGCGCCCTCAAGGCTTTTGAGGCCAAAAGCCATATCCGGCCGGACTTTGTGGCCGGTCATTCTCTGGGCGAGTTCAGCGCTCTGGTAGCCTCGGGAATCCTTAGTTGGCAGGACGCCCTGCACCTCGTGCACAAGCGTGGCGAGTTTATGATCAAAGCCAATGCCGGAGTGCCGTTTGCCATGGCCGCGGTGATCGGTTTGGATGCCGATGCCGTGATCGGGGCTTGCGAGGAAGCCAATCAAACCGGACTGGTGATGGCGGTGAACTTCAACACCCCCATCCAGACAGTGATTTCCGGCAGCGCGTCAGGCGTGGCCAAAGCCGGTGAAATCCTCAAGGCCAAAGGCGCCAAGCGAGTTTTACCCCTGGTGGTGGGAGGTCCCTTCCACACACCTTTGATCCAGCAGGCTTCCGGCTGGCTGGCCTCCGAGATGGCCAAAGCCGATTTTAGAGATGGCCGCGTCCCGGTGATCTCCAATCTGGATGCCGCCGCCTCCACTTCCGGCAGCGAAGCGCGCGCCAAGCTCGAGCGTCAGATCATCTCTCCGGTGCTGTGGGTCCAGAGCGTGCAAGCCATGCTGGAGGCCGGAGTGACGCGCTTTGTGGAGTTTGGTCCCCAGAAAGTGCTGAGCGGCATGATCAAGAATATTGACAAAGATGCCGAGGTCTGGAATCTTGACAAACTGGAAGAACTCGATGCCCTGACCGGGGCCTTGAGCTGATCCAAACCCCCAATTGAGGAAATCATGAACTACGATATGAACGATAAAGTTACCGTGATCACCGGCTCGGCCCGTGGGATCGGATTTGCCCTGGCCACCGCTTTTGGGGCCGCTGGCGCCAAAGTGATGGTGATCGACCTGGCTCCCGAAGCCGTGGACGCAGCCGTCCAAAAGCTGCGCGACCAGGGATCACAGGCCTGGGGATATGTGGGCAACGTCACGGACTCCGCCATGATGGAAGAGCTCTTTGCCCGCGTCGTGGCAGAGCATGGCAGCCTGGATGTGTTGATCAACAACGCCGGGGTCACTCGCGACAACCTCATGCTGCGCATGAAGGAAGAGGAGTGGCAGCTGGTGATGGACATCAACCTCAAAGGCAGCTTCATCTGCACCCAGAAAGCTTTTAAACACATGATGAAAGCCCGCAAAGGCAGCATTGTCAACATCGCCAGCGTGATCGGTCTGATGGGCAACGCCGGCCAGGCCAACTACGCCGCCTCCAAGGGTGGTATGATCGCCTTCACCAAGAGCTGCGCCAAGGAATTCGCCAGCCGGGGCGTGCGCGTAAATGCCGTGGCCCCAGGCTTTATCGAGACGGAAATGACCGCCTCCCTGCCAGCCGATGTGGTGGCCGCCTATGCCAAAGCCATCCCGCTTGCCAAGATGGGCAGCCCCCTCGATGTGGCCAAACTTTGCCTCTTTCTGGCCTCCAACGAGAGTGCCTATATCACCGGCCAGACCATCGCCGTCGATGGTGGCCTCACCATGCAGTAAAACCCGAGGGTATCCACCCTTGAAATACACAACCCAAAAATACACTTCAATAACATAGGAGGAACAATGGATATTGAAGCCAAAGTCAAACAGATCGTGATGGAAAAACTGAACGTCGAGGAAGCTCAGATCGTTCCCGAAGCCAACTTCATCGATGACCTGCGCGCTGATTCACTGGACACAGTGGAACTCGTCATGGCCTTTGAAGATGAATTCAAGATCAGCATCCCGGATGAAGATCAGGACAAGCTCCGCACCGTCGGCGCCGCCGTTGACTATCTGAAGGAAAAGCTGGGTTAATTCCCTAAGGCGGGACAATCCTGATGGCACCATCCATCAGGATTGCTCCCGGTTTTATAGTGCCTGCCTGTCTTGATCTGAACGATGGCTTGCCATGCTTCAGATGAACACAAGCCGCGGCACTCAAGTTTGTTAACTATATGAGGTAATTGCACATGAAAAGAAGAGTAGTTATCACCGGTATGGGAACCGTCTCACCCGTCGGCAACAGCGTCCAGGAATCCTGGGACAGCCTGGTCAATGGCCGCAGCGGAGTAGGCCTGATCACCCGTTTCGATGCTTCATCCCTTCCCACCCACATCGCCGCTGAAGTCAAAAACTTCAAGCCGGAAGAACACTTTGATCCCAAAGAAGCCCGCAAACTGGATATCTATACCCAGTTCGCGCTCCTCGCCGCAAGGGAAGCCGTTAGTGACGCCGGCCTCAAGGAATTTGCTTTCGATCCGAACCGCGTGGGTGTGATCACCGGTGTGGGCATTGGCGGCATCATCACCTTCGAAGAAGAATGCATCAAAGGCTACACTCAGGGCCCGCGCCGCATCAGCCCCTTCTTCATCCCCAAAATGATCGGCAACATCGCCGCCGCCCATATCGCCATCGAAAACAACTTTAAAGGCCCCAACTTCAACGTCATGAGCGCCTGCGCCAGCGCCAACCATGCCATCGGGACCGCCTATCGCGCCATCCAGTATGGCGATGCCGACATCATCGTGAGCGGCGGCACCGAAGGCGGAGTATCATCTCTGGCGGTAGGTGGATTCTGTGCCATGCGGGCCCTTTCCACCCGCAACGACGATCCCACCGCGGCCTCACGTCCCTTCGACAAAGACCGCGACGGCTTTGTGATGAGCGAAGGTGGCGCTTTCCTGATTCTGGAAGAGCTGGAACACGCCAAAGCCCGCGGCGCCAAGATATATGCCGAACTGGCAGGATACGGCGCTACGGACGACGCCTTCCACATCACCGCCCCCACTGAAGACGGTGAAGGCAGCGCCAGGGCCATGATCGCGGCCATGAAAGACGCCGGCCTGCAGCCTGAAGACATCCAATACATCAACGCCCACGGCACTTCCACTCCCCTTAACGACAAAGGCGAGACCCAATCCATCAAGACCGCCTTCGGAGATTATGCCTACAAGCTCAGGATCAACTCCTCCAAATCCATGGTGGGACACATGCTGGGCGCGGCCGCTGGCTTTGAAGCGATCGTCTGCGTCAAGACCATCGAGACCGGCATCATCCATCCCACCATCAATCTGGACAATCCCGATCCCCTCTGCGACCTGGATTACACGCCCCACCAGGCTGTCCGGCAGGAAGTGGAAGCGGCCCTCTCAAATTCACTGGGCTTCGGCGGACACAACGCCGCCCTGGTGATCAAACGCTATCGCTGAGCAGTTTATGACCCAGACAGAAAAAACTACGCCAGTCATTGGCCCGGGGGAGAGGAACGGCCTCAAACGCATCATTGCCCGCATCGTGGAATACATCGGCGGCAAAAAGATCGGCGAGCAGTATCCCAAGTGGGAAAAGAGCCTCGTCCAGCTCCAGAAACGCGTCGATTACAACTTTCACGATTGCGACCTCCTGCGCGCCGCCCTCACCCACAAATCCTATCTGCGCCGCAAGTTTGACGACCATCAGACTCCCTCGCCTTTCGAGCGCATGGAGTTTTTGGGCGATTCCATCCTGGGCTTCGTGGTCTCCAAAGAGCTCTTCAGCCGCCATCCGGACGAACAGGAAGGCAAGCTCAGCAAGCTCAAGTCCAAGATCGTCTCCGAGACCTACCTCACCCTCAAGGCCAACGCCCTCGAGCTGGGAAAATACCTGCTCCTCAGCCCTGAGGAACAGCAGTCCGGCGGTGCTAAAAAACCCTCCATCCTCAGCGACAGCATGGAGGCCATCATCTGCGCCATCTATCTGGATTCCGGCATCGCTTCCGCCACCCGCTTCATCCGCAACCACATCCTCAAAGACTATGAATCCACCGTCACCCGCAACGAGCTGGTGAACTATAAAAGCATGCTGCAAGAGCATATGCAGAGCCGCAACCAGGAACCGCCCCGCTACTTGACCATCGCCGAAGAAGGCCCCGAACACAACAAAACCTTCGTGGTGGAAGTCTATCAGGGAGATAAACTGCTGGGCACCGGCAAAGGCAACACCAAGAAAAACGCCCACCAGGACGCCGCCCACCAGGCCTGCCAGAAACT
>JAGOIY010000087.1 GCA_017995405.1 Candidatus Cloacimonadota bacterium | reverse complement strand
TTTAATCCTCTGGGTGGCAGCTATACCACCGCCCAAAACGTGGTGATCACCACTCCCACTCCTGGCGCGGCGATCTTCTATACTCTGGATGGCAGCGATCCCACTGAAAGCTCCAGCCAATACACTCAGGCTGTTCAACTTGGTTTGAACAGCACAACCACAATCAAGGCCCGGGCTTACGTGAACGGCTGGACTCCCAGCGCGATCGGCAGCCAGACATATGTTATCACCGGTCAGGTCACGATTCCCGGCCAGGTCTTCACTCCGGTCGCTGGCACCTATACCACCGCGCAGCCTGTGACCATCTCGACGACGACTCTTCCGGCCGGGGCCACAATCCGTTACACAGAGAACGGCACTGATCCCACCGCCACTTCACCCATCTATACCGGCCAGACAATCAGCGTACCGCTCAACACGGTGAAGACAGTGAAAGCCAGGGCTTTCCTGGCGGGATGGGACCCCAGCCCGGTCTATGAAGCCGTGTACAACGTCACTGGCACTATCGTGTTACCCGCGGCTACTTTCACACCCGTAGCGGGCACCTATCAGACCGCACAGAATATCACCATCAATCCTCCTGCCATTCCCAGTGGCGCGAGCCTCTATTACACTCTGAACGGAATAGACCCCACCGAAGCTTCCCTGCTCTATCAGGGTCCCATCGCTCTGCCCGAGAACAGCGGCCCCACCACTATCAAGGTGAGGGCCTACAAGACTGGCTGGGTACCCAGCGCCATCGCTTCGGCCACCTACACCATCACCGGAACCGTTGCCTATATGACGCCAGTGTTCCTTCCGGACCCAACGGTGATCTATACGAGCCCGGTGAATGTGACCATCAACAACGTCACTCCCACGGACGCGATCAGACGCTACACTCTGGACGGCAGCGAGCCCAGCCTCACCAACGGCTTCACCTATCCCACCACTCCGATCAACCTGGCCTTAAACACCAGCACCACAATCAAGACCAAGGCCTTCAAGACGGATTGGACGGCCAGCCAGACCTATACGGCTACCTACACCGTTACCGGTCAGGTGAGCATTACAGCTCCTGTGTTCACACCGCCCCCGGGCACCTTCATCAATCCGCAGTCCATCTCCGTCTCCAATACCACCGTTCCCGCCGGGGCCGTAGTGAGATACACCCTGGACGGCAGCGAACCGACAGCTACATCACCGATCTACAGCGCGGCGATTCCAGCCCCGGCTTATGCCACCACCCGGATCAAGGTAAAGGCCTTTGCCAACAATTGGCAGGCCAGTCCCACCTATGAGGGTGTATATGTGATCAATGGCGCCGCCATCATCAACGGCCCTGTCTTCACACCTCCGGCCGGGACCTACACCACCGCTCAGAGCCTGGTGATCAGCAACAACACTCTGCCCTCCAACGCCAGCATCTATTATACCACGGACGGCAGCGATCCCACCACTACCAACGGCACTCTCTACACCGATGCCATCCCTCTGAATCTCGATCAGCAGATCACCGTTAAGGTGAGGGCTTATGGAGACGCGAACTGGGATCCCAGCATCGTGCACAGTGCCAGCTATAACATGACCGGACAGGTCATCATCCCGCCGCTGGTCTTCAGTCCCAATCCCGGAGTCGTCTACCAGACGGCTACCCTGGTCACGATCGGTGCTCCCGTTCCGTCCAGCGCTACGATTCATTACACCACGGACGGTTCGGTGCCCACCCAGGCTTCAGCAGTTTACAGCGCTCCCATCGAAGTGCCTCTAAACACACTGATGACGATCAAAGCCAGGGCCTATCTGGCCAGTTGGGACCCCAGCCCTGTGTATGAAGCCACCTACGCGGTCACCGGTCAGGTGCAGTTGGCGGCCAGTCCCTTCAGTCCAGCACCAGGGACCTACACCAGCGCTCAGACGGTCACGATTGCAGCGCCTGTCCTGCCAGTTCAGGGAGCCATTCTACGCTACACGCTCACTCCGGATTTGGCAGATCCCGCCGACGCTCTCGATCCCGATTCCACTGCCACGCAATACACCGGCCCCATCACCGTTCCGCTTAACAGCAACTGGGTGATCAAGATTCGCGGCTTTGCCCGCGACTGGATTGACAGTGAAGTGATAGCGGTCCGCTATGTCGTGACAGGCAATGTGGAAGCTCCTGACTTCTATCAAAATTCAGAGCCCATCACCGCGGAGCTCTTCCATGATCCCCTCACAATCGAGCTCAGGAGTGCCACTGAAGGCGCGATGATCTATTACACCGTAGCGGTGGGAAGCGATCCGGCCATTCCGGACGAGACCGCCACTCTGTTTGATCCGGCCCAGCCGATCGTGATTCCAGAGCTCAGCTTCGACGTGAGGATCAGGGCCAAGGCCTTCAAGACAGATTGGATTCCATCTTCGGATGTGATCCATTCCTTCACGGTGATCCCGTTGCCCTATGACGTGCGCGCCTTCACCTATGGAGGCTATATCCGTCTGCTCTGGAACTTTGAAAGCGGTAAAGCTCTGGATGGTTTTGACATCTACAGACGCAAGACCAGCGAAGCCGCCTGGACCAAGCAAAACGCCACTCCAGTACTCACGATGCTCGGCACGGATTACTACTATGACGATTATGCCATCCAGGCCGGCACTTCATACGTGTATCGCGTGGTTGCCATTTACAATGGAGTGGAAAGCAACCCCAGCGAAACCACCACGATCGAATACCAATCCGGCGAGCTGGATATCAGCCCCGCCACCTACGCGTATCCCAATCCCGCCGGCTCATCCACCAAAATCAAGCTGGTGCTCACCCGCAACGATAACGTCCAGGTGGCGGTGAGTATCTATGACTTCAGCGGCAAGAAGGTACGCACCCTCACCGTTCCGCCCACCAATTCCAATCTGATCGAAATCCCCTGGGACCTCAACAATTCCAGCCACAAGAAAGTGGGACGCGGCACCTACTTTGCCCGCATCGTTGCCAACGACGGGGTCAAGAAAGCCGAACGCACCATTAAGATCTCGGTCAAATAAGGAGGCATAAAATGAAACGCAAGCATAGAAACACCAAAGCCCTGCTCCTCGCTGCCCTGCTCGGCATCCTGCTCACGCCGCTGATGGCTGGTCCCCTCAACAACTCCGCCGGAGCTTATATGCGCCTCGGCATCGGGGCCCGCGAAATTGCCATGGGTGAAGCCGGAAGCGCCATCAGCCGTGACGTCGCGGCCGGATATTGGAACCCCGCCGGCCTCAACAAGATCAAAGACATCGAAGTGGGGGTCATGTACAACTTCAGCATGAACCTGGACCGCAGCCATCAATACGCTTCCATCGCCAAACCCTTTGATTTTGGCACCCTGGCCTTCAATTGGATTAATGCGGGAGTGGGAGACATCGAGGGTTACGACAATGCCGGAAACCCCACCGGCACCTTTAGCGACAATCAGCACAACATCTCCGTCAGCTATGCCAATCATTGGAAAGACCTGGACTATGGCGTGACGCCCAAGTTCTATTTCAGCACTCTGGATGGCGAAACCAAAGCCGGAATGGGGATCGACTTGGGAGCCAGATATGATATCAATCAATACCTGGTGGCCGGCCTCATGCTGAGAGACCTGCTGGGCGGTTACGCGGGAGATCGCGTCCCCATCGAAATGGCCATGGGAGTAGCTGCCTATCCTTTAATCGGCGTCACTCTGGCCGCGGACCTCAAATGGGAACAGCGTGAAAACCCCTATCTGGCTGTGGGAGCGGAATATTGGACCTCGATTGGCAAGGACCCGGAAGCCGATTCCAAGCTCTCCGTGATCTCCGTCAAGGAACGCAGTGCCTGGGAAGATGTATTTTCCTATGCTCAGACGGGCTTGCGCCTCGGATTCAACCAGGGACATTTCTCAGCCGGGACCGGGATCAGATTTCGCAACTTCCAGCTGGATTACGTGTTCCGCCTCAACAACCACGAGATCATGAGCGATGACCACATCATCTCGATGATCTTCAGGTTCTGATGAGGGGCAACACGATGAAGAAAGCATATCTTGTCATCCTGCTCCTGATCGGCCTGGTAAGCATATTTGCCATCCAGATCGGGATGAAGGGAGAACGTTATGCCACCGAGGGACTGGAGTATTTCCACCGCGGCGAGTATAACAAGGCGATCGAACGGTTCAAAGAGGCCGATCTGGCCGCCAATGGAGACGTGCCCTACTATTTCTATTGGCTGGGCCGGCTCCACATTGCCGTGCAGGATACCACCAATGCCATGGTCTGGCTGGACCGCTATGTAAAAAGCGAAGATCAGGAGTTCCGCCAGCAGGTGGATACCTTCATCGAGATCATCGGCAATCAGGACAAAGCCTTTGAAAAGATCAGTCTGAGAGCGATGCCGGCCTATATCAACAGCCGCAATTCAGACTACGGGGCCCTGGCGGATCCCAGTGGAAAGTATCTGTATTTCACTTCCTGGCGTCCCGGCAAAGCTGACAAGGAAAATATCTGGCGGGCCGAGATCTTCAAATCCGGCTACGGAAAACCCCAGCTGGTGACGGACCTTTCCACGGACAGCAATGAAGCCATGGGATCATTCGCCGCGGACAGCGTGGGAGCTTATATCTTTGGCAACTATGAAAAAGGCAAGCTGGACGGCGATATCTACTACACCGAATGGGATGGCAGCCGTTGGACCAAACCAAGCCCCCAACCGTGGTTCAATTCCCCTGATGTGGATACTCATCCCAGCGTGTATAATGATTCGCTGATGTTCTTTAGCTCCTCACGCCCGGGCGGATATGGCGAGATAGATATCTGGGTGTCTCAAAAAGTGGATGGCGTCTGGACCGAACCGGTCAACGCCGGCCCCAACATCAACACCCCCGGCATCGAACAGACCCCCCATCTGGTCCATTTCACCAAAGATATCGTGCATGAGGGCCGTAATGTCGAGTACAAAGAAACAGCCCTCTATTTCTCTTCCAACACCCATCCCGGTTTTGGAGGTTTTGACCTCTTCAAGGCCGTCCACAAAGGTCCCACCTGGCAGGATTGGCACCTGGCCCAAAACCTGGGACTGCCGATCAATTCCATCCAGGACGACCGCTATTTCTCCACCCGGCCGGGCAGCAACGAGGTATATATCTCCTCAGACCGCCAGGCCCCAGGCTTTGAAAAAGTCCTGCTGGCCTTTGTGGACTACACGGTTCCGGGATATTTTGTGACCCAGGATACCACCGGGACGCGGGTCTACGAAGTCAACATCCCACCCTATGTGCCGCCAGCCGATTCTTTGGGTGAACCGATTATCGAAGAACCCGTGGTCGAAGAGCCGCCGCGTATGATCACTTTCACCGGCAAGGTTACCGATGAAAAAGGCGAACCTGTGGCCACGGATATCACCTTCACCGGTCTGGTGGACGACGAAACCCGCAAGGATGTGGTCACCACCAACGAGGACGGCACTTTTGAGATCACAGTGCCTTATGCCGATCCCTGGACGGTGGTCATCAATCCGGAAGGCTTCATGCTCTATCAACAGGACATTCCAGCTCCTCCGGAAGGCCAGGATGCCGTCAATATCGATTTCGCGATCGAGCGGCTGGTGGTCAAGAAGGTGTTTGTCTTCAATAATATCCAGTTCGATTTCGACAAAGCCACCCTCCGCAAGGAATCTTTCCCGATCCTGGATGACATCGTGATCACGATGCTCAACAACCCCGAGATCAAGATAGAAATCTCCGGCCACACCTGCAACATCGGGACCGCCAAATACAATCAGGGCCTTTCCCAGCGTCGCGCCAAAGCCGTGGTGGACTACCTGATCAAGAAGGGCGTTGAAAAGGAACGTCTCAGCTACAAAGGCTTTGGACTCAGCAAACCTCTCAACAAAAACAAGACCAAAGCCCAGCGCGCCCTCAACCGTCGCGTGGAAGTGAAGGTCGTGGAAGAATAAGCAGATATAGTAACCATCAAATATGGGCTCACCCTCGCGGTGGGCCCTTTTTTGCTTTGGAGTGCGGGACAAACTGGCGTGAACGCCTTTGCAACGCTTGTTTCAGAGCTTGAGTTCCGCAATATCGAACCGTCTCTCTGGTTCTACCGGCTGCTTTCTTCCTGAGTCTCTGGGTGGAATGAGAAAGATAGCAGACCCGACCCACTTCGGACAAATGGGGCTTGGTCCGGGCTTGGTTTGGAGCTGTCGTGGGCATAGTGGCAAGGGCGAGGCCTGAAGGCATGTCAGGAGGCGCTGGAAGCCCTCGGAAACCATGTATCCTGACGGTGGGAAATCAGGCTTTCGGAGCGCCGCTTTTTCATAACTTGTAAATATCTGTCATACAGACTATTACAAGCGTAAAAAAAGAAACAATAGGGCTTGACAAAAAACCCATATCTGATTTTCTTGCATACAGATAACGATCAAAACGCTGGACGCGGCGGACGGACTCACGAATGCCACTCTGGTTGATTGCTTAAATTATTAGGAGTAAATAGATTATGATCGATCAAAACTACAATGCCAACAACATCAAGGTGTTGAAAGGCCTGGAAGCGGTGCGCAAGCGTCCTGCCATGTATATTGGCGGCACCAGCGAACGCGGCCTGCATCACCTTGTCTATGAAGTGGTCGATAACGCCATCGATGAAGCCCTGGCGGGATATTGCGATCTCATCAAGGTCACCATCACTCCGGAAGGTGTGGTCGAGGTAGACGACAACGGTCGCGGCATCCCAGTGGACATGCATCCCGAGATGAAAATCCCTGCGGTGCAGGTGGTTATGACGGTGTTGCATGCCGGCGGAAAATTCGACGACAAGAGCTACAAAGTCTCTGGAGGCCTGCACGGCGTGGGCGTTTCGGTGGTGGTGGCGCTGTCGGAATTTTTGGAAGTACGCATCCACAAAAATGGCAAAATCCATTACCAGCGCTACGAAAGGGCCAAGCCCGTCACCGATCTGCAGGTGCTGGGAGACACCAACCGCACTGGCACGGTGATCCGTTTCAAGCCAGACGACACCATCTTTGAGACGGTGGAATTCAGCTTCGACTATCTCACCACCCGTCTGCGCGAGCTGGCTTTCCTCAATCGGGGAGTGCGCATCATGCTCAAAGACGAGCGTAACGACCGCCTGCATGACTTCAAGTATGATGGCGGGATCGTGAGCTTTGTGGAGTATCTCAACCAGAATAAAAAGCCGCTGGGCGTCAAGCCGATCCTGATGGAAGGCAGCAAAGAAGGCATGGATGTGGAAGTGTCGCTGCAGTATAACGAAGGCTATCAGGAAAACATCTTCAGCTTTGCCAACAACATCAACACCATCGAGGGCGGCACTCATCTGAGTGGCTTCAAGACAGGGCTCACACGGGCCGTCAACAACTATATCAAGAGCGCCGACCTGCTCAAGAATGAAAAGACCAGTCCCACGGGTGAGGACATCCGGGAAGGCCTCACAGCCGTTGTAAGCGTCAAAATCAGCGATCCCCAGTTTGAAGGCCAGACCAAGACCAAGCTGCAAAACAGTGATGTGGAAGGCTTTGTGAGCTCCATGGTGCTGGATAAACTCACCACCTACTTTGAAGAGCATCCTTCCGAAGCCAAGACGGTCACCATGAAGAGCATTCTGGCAGCCCGTTCCAGAGAAGCGGCCCGCAAAGCCCGTGAGCTCACGCGCCGTAAATCAGTGCTGGAAAGCGGCTCCCTGCCAGGCAAACTGGCAGACTGCAGCATCAGCGATCCCACCAAGACAGAGCTGTTTCTGGTGGAGGGTGATTCGGCAGGCGGATCTGCCAAACAGGGCCGCGAACGTAGCATTCAGGCCATTCTTCCCCTCTGGGGCAAGATGCTCAACACAGAAAAGGCCAGAGTGGATAAGGTATTGAACAACGATAAGATCCAGCCGATCATCCTGGCCATTGGAGCCGGGATCGGACAGGATTTTGACGTCACAAAAATCCGCTATCACAAGATCATCATCATGGCGGACGCGGACGTGGACGGAGCTCATATCTGTACCCTGCTGATGACCTTCTTCTACAGATACATGCGACCCCTTATCGAGCATGGCCATGTCTATATCGCCATGCCTCCCTTATTTTTAGTGCGCAAAGGCAAACAGAAAAAGTACGTGTTCACGGAAGCTGAACGGGATCAGGCGGTCCAGGAATTTGGAGACAAGGGTGTGGTGATCCAGCGCTATAAAGGTCTGGGTGAAATGAATCCCGAACAGCTTTGGGAAACCACGATGGACCCCAGCGTTCGCAGCCTCATGTCCATCAAGATGGACGACGCCATCGAAGCCGACCGCATGTTCACCATCCTCATGGGTGATGAAGTGGAACCGCGCAGAGA
>JAGOIY010000086.1 GCA_017995405.1 Candidatus Cloacimonadota bacterium | reverse complement strand
GTGAGAAGCATGGAGAAATGGGCCACGGCATAATCGCCATTTACTTTCACGGATGTGACATTGGTCTCGAGGAGGGGAAAGCGGGCCAGGCGGTCCAGCCATAACTGACGTAGCTGCAGACTATACATACCTTCATGCCTGAACTCCGGATGCACCAATTCCATGATGGCATCGATATCTCCCCAGTTGTAGGCTTGGGTCACGTCATAGATGAGATCGCGGATTTCCTGCTCCGCGCCGATCTGGGGATCACTGATACCGCAGGATGAGTTTAACATGCTGAGGAACAGCAGGATCGGGATCAGGTATCGCAAACTGGCTTTTCCAGAAATGCCAGGCACTCGATATGCCAGGTCTGGGGAAACATATCAAAGGGCTGCAGTCTGGAAAGACGGTAGCCGCCTTCGTTTACGAGGATTTTAAGGTCTCTTGCCAGAGTGATGGGTGAACAGCTCAGGTAGATGATCTTGCTGGCATTTGAAGCGATGATGGCATCCAGGGCCGGTCTCAGAACTCCCGAGCGGGGTGGGTCCAACACGATATTGAGGGGCGCCACATTGATGGTGGGGTCTTCCAACAGGGTGGGGAGAGCGTCTTCACAACGGGCACAGACAAAGCCGATGTTTTCCACTCCGTTACGGGTGGCATTGTGTTCCCCATCGGTCACGGCTGCTTGATTGGATTCCACGCAGATAGTCTGGCGGGTTTTATCGGCCAGAGAGATTCCAATGCTGCCGCAGCCACTGAAGGCGTCGATGAGCGTGCAGCCAGGCTCCAGTTGCTTTCGGATCCTGGCAATGATGAGTTCCGTGACGGGGGTGTTGACCTGCCAAAAGCTGCGATACTGCACCCTGAACTGCTTTCCGGCCAGAGTATCGCTCAGATATGGTTTGCCCCAAAGCGGCTTTTCCTCATCACCCAGGATCACGTTGCCGCGTTCGCGGTTGATGTTTTGGACGATGCCCACCAAAGCGGGGAATTCTTCCGTGAGCTTCTTGATCAGCAGATTGCTGAAAGGCAGTTTGGAACCTCGGGTCACCAGGATCAGCAACAACTGGCTTTCATCCTGATTGATCCGGATGCCGATATGACGCAGGTGACCGCTGTGGGATTTCTCGTTATAGGCCGTCACACCAGCCTGCTGGCAGATTTGGGCCACCCTTAGGGCCAGAGTGTCAAAGATGGGAGGATGGATGCGACAGCTGTGATGAGGCACCACCTTGTGAGAATTGCGCTCATAGATGCCAAAGATGAGACCTTCACTGGTGGATGTGACCGGCATAAACACTTTGTTGCGGTAGTGAACTTCCTGGGGTGAGGGAATCAAAGCTTTGGGAACGGCCTCAAACCCGGAACCGGAAAAGAGCTCCGTCAGCAGGTCCAGCTTGTAGCGGAGCTGGGAAGCATAGCTGAGGTCCTGCCAATCGCAACCTCCACAGGCCGCTTCAGGCCCAAAAGATGTGCAGAGCCCGTCCCGCGGTATTTCAGCTCTGAGGAGGTAATGCCGTACTCTGGCAAAGGCCATGTCTTTACGTTCGCGGATGATTTCAGCGTCGATCTCGTCCCCCGGATGGGCATAGGGCACAAAGATAGCTTTGCCATCCGCGAACCCCAGTCCATAACCGCCCAGGGCGTGTTTTTCGATCCTGAGACCTGATATGATCTTCACAGCAGCTTCTGCAGGCGTTCAATCCTGGCTTCAATGGAGGGATGCGTGGAAAAGAGGGAGACTTTGCGCTTATTGTCGATCATGGCCATATCCGCGGCGGTAGCTTTGCTGCTCACGGGCTGGCGGTTGCCACTGATCCCCTTCAGAGCGTCTATCATGGCACCGGGACTCACCAGTTTGGCTGCCCCAGCGTCGGCACGGAATTCACGCTGCCGGGAAAAGTAGCTGATGGGGATATAGGCCAGCAGCATCAGCACATTTTGCAACACGATGACCACCAGCATATAGCCAAAATAACCCAGACCGCCTCTGCCACGGTTGTCACGTAGTGCCATATCCAGCGCGAAAGCCAGAACGCGGGCCAGAAACATCACGAAGGTATTCACGAGCCCCATCATGAGGCTCATCGTCACCATGTCCCCTTCGATCACATGGGTCATCTCATGACCCGCCACGGCGGCAATCTCTTCTTCACTGAGGGAAGCCAGCAGTCCGCTGGAGAAAGCGATCAGGGCTTTGTTTTTACTGGCCCCGGTGGCAAAAGCATTGGGAGCGTCGGAGGGGAAAACTCCCACTTCCGGCATTCTGATCTTGTGATATTCTGCCATTCTGGCCAGGGTGTCCACCACAAAACGCAGTTTTCCACTCGCGGAGGCAGGATCGACCAGCTGGACCTTGTAGGCCATCTTGACCATGAATTTGCTCATCAACAGCGAGATCAGCGAGCCGCCAAAGCCAAACACGGCACACATGATCAAGAGCCCCCAAAGCTGGTCCATCGGGACATTGATGAAACTCATGACCACGCTCAGCATGGTCATCACCAATAGATTGGTGAGCAGGAAGATGCCTAACCTCTTGAATCCTTTCATCAGTTTAAGCTCCTTACTTCAACATCAGCATCTTGCGGGTGCTGCTGTATTTACCGCTCAGCATGCGGAAGAAATATATCCCGCTGCCCAGTTCGCGTCCGGAGTCGTCCTTGCCGTTCCATTCGATGCTGTGTTCGCCAGCCGCTTTGGTTTCATTGAGCAAGGTCCTCACTATCTGGCCTCTGGAGTTGTAGATATCAACGCGGGCCTGGCCGGCATCCTTCAGACTGAAAGAGATCGTGGTGCTGGGGTTGAAAGGATTGGGCCAGTTGCCTTTAAGCTGAGTGACGCTGGCCGGGGTGGAAGGATCGTCGGTGGAAGTGATTATATGGACATACTCGCTGGTGGGCTCACTTTCATAGGGGCCATAAACTGCCGTGGCGTAATAGGTGCTGGTCCCATTTGGCATCGTCGTATCCGTGAAGGTGACTTGCAGATCGGCAGGCAGGACCTGGATCGCTACGCTGTTTCTGTAGAGTTTGTAGCCTGTCAGTCCTACTGGAAGAGTGACGTTGTTGACCGCTTCAAACCCAATCTCAAAGCTCACGCTGTGGGGATCGTTGACCGTGGCGTTGAAGAGCAGAGGAGGCATCTCGTCGTTGATCTGGAAATCTGCCATACTCCTGGCTGTGAAGTAGTTGCCATCGGTGCGGGCATTGGGGATACCGGTCATGTTGATCACCCAGGGCTGAATATGGATACCGATGTAGTCAACGTCATAGAAAGTGCTGCGAAAGTTGGCAGTCTGGGTAGCGGTCACGTTGGTGAAGGGATAGACGGTGCCGTTGGCGTAGTTGCTCTCAGGATCGCTGAATATCACGTTGCCGATGGTCACCAGGCGGGATTCGTATGTATCGAAGGAATTGATGAATTGATCAATAGTGATGAGGATCGGCTGGATGGGATTTTCCGTGCTCACCGCCTGTCCAAAATCCTGCGCGGGAACGAGCTGCAGCATGCCTCCAAACTCGGTGAGGGTGCCCACCACGTTGCCGATTTCGTCCCCGACCTGATAATTGGTGGTGATCACGCCATTCAAGTCGTCGATCAGGATGCCGGCCT
Organism: Candidatus Cloacimonadota bacterium; assembly: GCA_017995405.1. Taxonomy (GTDB): domain Bacteria; phylum Cloacimonadota; class Cloacimonadia; order Cloacimonadales; family Cloacimonadaceae; genus UBA3900. Next base: position 4,791 of record JAGOIY010000086.1, on the reverse strand, counting down.
GGTCATCCTGCACAAACTTCTGATTGCGGAAGCTCTGCTTAAAGCTAAGCAGCACCTCATTCTGGACCCGGTAGAGACCGTTGAGGGGAGCGCTTCTCAGCGCACTGAGGTTGGTTACCGTGACGGGGAAACTGTATGTGGCGGTGGTGATTCCCGAAGAGGGAGAGCCTGGCAACACCGCTATGGCTTTTAGGGTGGTGGTGGCAGCAATGGTAATGGGGCTCGCGTATTGCGTGGAAGCGGCTGTGGGAGCACTGCCATCCAGGGTGTAATGGATCGAGGCCCCGGCAGTGGCGCTGCTCATGGAGACCGAAACCGGATTCAGAAAGACTCCTCCGTTGGGATCGAACACCGGAGCTGCCACTGTTCCGGCCGGATCGATGAAATCGGCCAAAGAGCGGGGTGTGAAGTAATTGCCATCGGTACGCGAATTTGGTATCCCCACAATGTCTTTGGGGCTTGTGGGGATGGGGGTGTTGATATAGTCCACATCATAAAAAGAGCTGCGGATATTATAATCGGTATCCTGATCGTAGCAGGCATAGACAGTGCCGTTGGCAAAGTTGCCGGTGGGGTCCACAAACTCAACTCCCATCACCTTTACCACTCTGGATTCGTAAGTGTCGAAAGCGTTTACCATCTGGTCAAAGTTGACCACGACTGGCACGATGGGATTGTTGGTGGAGGAAGCGGCCGGAGTGTTTGAGGTAGGCACAAACTGCAGCATGCCGCCATATTCGCTGATCTTTCCTGTGATGCCTGTGATGCCGTCTCCCACGTTATAGACCGTGCTGATCACGCCATTGAGGTCGTCCACCAGGATTCCCGCTCCAGCGTCTTGCAAGAATTTCTGGTTTCTGAATATCTGCTTGAAGCTCAGGATCACTTCTCCGCTCACATGGTAGATGGTGGTTCCGTCTGCTGGAGAAGATCTGAGAGCGCTGAGGTTGGGAACCGTGACCGGGAAGCTGTAAACCGCTGTGGCCACATAGGATGGGTCCATTCCTGGGGCTATCGCGATAGCCTTCAAAGTAGTCGCGGTGGAGATGTTGAGGGGAGCGGTATAGGGAGTGGAGGCCACGCTGGGAGTGCTGCCATCGCTGGTGTAGAAAATGCTGGCCCCGGCTGTGGCGCATGTGATTGTCACCGTCACGGGAGCGGTATAAGCTCCTCCGGTAGGATCGAAAACTGGTGTGGCGGTGTTGTTTCCACCTCCGGGAGTGAAGGTGTGGGTTCCCAGATCAGTGATGAAATCTATGGCCTGCACGATCCACTGACTGTCATCGGCATTGGTGCCGGCCGCGACGCTCCAGTCTGTAACTCCAGAGGTAACAGTGGGTTTGCGGACCAAAGTGTGGTTCAGAGTGGCATCCGCTACTCCGGCAACCGGCCAGGCCGTGCCTGGATCGTTTTGGTAGATGCCAAAGATGTCAATCAGCGTATCACCCTGAAACAGTCCCAAAGCATCGTCACCGTTGAAATAAGTAACGGTGGACGTGGCGTCGGACACACCCAAAATGGCAGCATTGGCACTTGCATTGGCGATCACATACACATCGTTGTGGGCCAGAGTGCCTGTCATGGCATGGATATTGGTGGTGCTCCACGTATTTCCGTTGGAAGCCAGCTTGACCGTATAGCTGCTGAGGTCAACTGCTTGGCCGGTGCCGTTGAAGATCTCGATGGCCTTGTTGTTGGAAGAACCTTCCACATATTCCGAGAAGAAGAGGCCCTGGGCAAACTGAGCGCTGAGAGCTCCGCTTGCCAAAAGCATCAGGACGGGCAGGATCAGGCGAGTCAGCTTTGTCATGATAAACTCCTAAAGTATCTAATTTTAAACTATTTCATCCCAAAACCACAGAGATTCCGGGCACAAAAATCCAGTTTGTAGGCATTTTAACGGAAGCCCAATTTCAGGCAAGAAAAATCTTACGGTGCAATTCAACCCAGAGAAAAAGCAGAGGTTCTAGAAAATGGAGAATTGAAAATTGAGTATGGAACATGAAATTGAACGCAGAACAAGGGAAAAAAGGGATTTTGGGGATTTGTTTCATGTCGAACACAGATAACCGGATGACATGATTTACACGATCAATTCTCAATTCTCAATTCTAAACTAATCCCGCCCTTTTTCCCTTTATCTGCGTTCCATTCTCAATTAATCTTGACCTCAGGCCGCCGCGCAGTTTTTTGGTCACCCGTTGGTATTATTATAAAGAAATACAGATACAGCACAGGAGTTTCTGATGAAGCGTTTTCTCATTCTTCTGGCCCTCGCGGGTTCCCTCTTGTGGGCCCAGAAGCCAGATCCCAAGGCCATTATCGGCAAGATAGACGACAAGGTTTACACCTATGCCGAATATGAAACAATCCTCAGCGACTACTTCAAGCATTTCAACCCCACCCACAAGAAGCTCAGCGTGGAAGAGCAGGCCAGGCTCAACGACCAGTGCTGGGAAGAACTGATTGGCCGTTATGTGTATGACCAGGCCATCAAAGCCGGCAAGATAAAGCTCACAGACGCTCAGGTGCTGGCTGAGGCCAAAAAGAATCCTCCCGCGGCCGTGAAACAGATCAAAGACTTGCAGACTAAGGGCAAATTTGACAAACAGAAGTATCTGGATGCCCTCAATCATGCCCCGGAATTTAAAAAAGCCGTGATCGCGGAAGTCCGTGCCCTCTATCAATACACCAAACTTCTGGATACTATCAAGGCCGAAGTAGATATCTCGGCTGATAGCGTCAAAGCGAAGTGGTTCAAAGACAACGATACCGTCGATGCCCGCATCATCTATTTTGATTACCACCGTCTGACTGAAGTGGTAGCCTCAGAGGATGAGGCCCGCCGCTATTATGAAGAGCGCAAAGACGAGTTTAAAAAGGAAGACGGACGCAGCCTGCGGTATGTGAAATTCAGCAAGACCCCCTCCGCGGCAGATTCTCTGGCGGCGCGCCAGGAAGCTGACCGACTCTATGAAGAGCTGTTGGCAGGCCGCGATTTTGCGATCGCCGCCCAGGAGCTTTCCCAAGATCCCGGTTCTGGTCAGAATGGCGGTTCACTGGGCTGGTTTGGCCGGGGCAGAATGGTCAAACCTTTTGAGGAAACGGCCTTTTCCACCCCGATAGGCGTCATCTCCAGACCGGTGCTTTCCAACTTTGGCTGGCACATCATCAAGGTCACAGGTCGCCGCGAGGGCCAAAATGGGGAGGAAGTGGAAGCCAGCCACATCCTGTTGAGTGTGAACGCGAGTGAGAAAACCTTGCAGGACTATAAGATCAACAGCGCCAGGCTGCATGCCGAAGCCCAACAGCGTGGCCTGGAAAAAGCAGCCAACGAGCTGGGTTTTGAACTTACCGTCACACCGGCGTTTTTTGCCAAAGAGGGCTTCATTCCAGACATCGGACGTGAAGCAAAGCTGATCACTTTCGCTTATGAAAACCCTCCCAACACCCTCTCTGATATCTATTACGCCTCTTCAGGGGACGCTTATGTGATCGAAACGGCAGAGCAGTTCCCCGTCTGGTATCCCGATTTTGAGACCGAAAAAGCCAATTTCATCAATCGCGCCACCACCACCAAACGCATGTACACGATGAGCCAGATCGCGGAAGGCTACATCAGTGAACTGAAACCTACCGAGTATCTTAGTCAGGCAGACCGGGACAGCCTTACCGTGATTCAGATCACCGGTCACAAAGACGGCGACACCATCACCTCCATCGGCAAGGTGGAAGAGCTCAACGCCGCTCTCTTCGCCACTCCCCAGGGTCAGTTCACCCCTCTGATCAAAAACAACAACCGCTGGTTTCTGGCCTTCATAGACAAGCGCAGCAATCCAGATCTCAAAGCTTGGGAAAAGCTCAAGACCAAAGAAATTGCCTCCGCCAGAGAAGAATTGCGCAAGCAGCATCTCAACAATTGGTACGCTTCCGAGCGCAAGAAGGTGTCCATCATCGACAACCGCGCGGATTACTACGATCTGAGCTCGACCCGCAAGATGATCAAGCTGTGAGATCATGCCTCAATTGAAGCTCAATTCTGCCTGCTTTGCCGGCTCCCAGGATTGTGACGGTGCAGGTTTCCGCAGATTACGCAGATTTTCCCCGCGGATTTCGCAGATGGTACGGAGGTCAACGCTACAGCGCGTGCCGGTACTTATCAACCTTATCAATATGTGCGCTATCCGCGTGAAATCTGCGAGATCTGCGCGAAACTTATCACCGCGCCTGAGTGGCTTGGGCTTGCGTAAATTCGCGTTGCTCCTGACGGCTTTGCTGAGTCTGGGGTGCCTGATGGCCCTCAGCCTCGATATCCCCGGTCCAGATGATAAGGTATGGGAGATAGAACAGCTTAGAACTCAGCAACTTGGTAGCTTCAACACGATCCGCGTCAAAGGCATCGAGAAAGTGGAGGACAACTGGCAGGGCCTGGAACTGATTCCCTGGCTGGAAGCTCAGACCGATTATGTCTGGCATGAGCTCGAGTTTGTGAGTGTGGATGCACACAGCCTCAGGATGTCCAGACTGGACCTGGAGTCCAAACCCGTGTGGCTGGCCCTCAAAGACTCCCAGGGCTGGCTGCAGGAGGGCATCCGGCTGGTGTTTCCTGGCCAACGGGACAACATCTGGATCAGAGGCCTTGATAAGATTGTCCTGCATGGTTTTACGCCTCTTCCAGCTCCGCGTCGCATCTACTCCTGGGAGGATGTAAATCTGCCTCAGGATGAATCAGGGATAAGCTCAGTCTCTGATCTGGTCAGATCTTTCTTTGCCGAATCCCAGGGAGACTTA
>JAGOIY010000085.1 GCA_017995405.1 Candidatus Cloacimonadota bacterium | reverse complement strand
TAGCCCATGCCTCTGTCGCTGGCAGCGAACTCCCATTCCGTGGCAGTGGGCAGCCTGTATCCATCCGCCTCAGGGTTCCAGGTGACGGTCCAGCGCTTGATATCCACCTCGTTTTGGTTGTTGGGGTCTTTGTTCACTTTGTCGATGGTGTAGGCAGGGGTCAGGCCAGATTTTGCGGAAAGCCAGTTGCAGTAAGCCACCGCGTCATACCAGGTGAGGCTGGCGACGGGGTGATCGTCTGCCTGTTCGTATCCAGGATCACGCCAGCTGAGGCCTGCTTTCTCTGTCCAGGCGGCTTCCACCAGTCCAAAACCCGCTCCTTTGATTTCCGCGGTGCTGAGATAGCCGGTGGCTGTGACGAATTCTCTGAATTCTTTGAGGGTGAGCTCATACCTGGCGATCTGGAAGTCGCTGACCCGCACTTGGATAGGTTGATCGTCAGCACCCAGGCCGACTGCTATCCATCCTCCCACGACGGGGACCATATCAGGTCCTGCCGCCAGCATAGGCACCAGCGCGAGCAGGAACAACAAAATTAAGTTTATCTTTCTCATTTTAGACTCCTTGTTAATATCAATGCTGATAATATACAGGGCCCGCGGGGTGGGGGAAAGGAGAATTTCAGTCTAAACAGCAGGAATTCGGGTGGCCAGCCAAAAGGCCAGCACCAGAAGACCAATTATCCACATACAGACAGAGATTATGCCCAGGATTCTGCCATACTCGGTGAGATCGACTCCACTTGAGTCCATGACGCCCATGTTCATTTTACGCAGGTCAAGGTTGCCATAATGCCAGGCCAGACCGCCGAATATTCCCACGGTGAAAAAGCCCAGGATACCCAGCAGCAACACCAGCCGGCCTCTGTGAGGCTGCAGTGAAAGATCCGGGGTGGGCTCAAAGGGGTCGTAGTAGTTCTTGTGCAACTGAGGGATCAGTCAATACCCGGGAAGCCCTGTTACAGGCTCCCCGGCAGTGAATGGTTTATTTGAGTACCAGACCGGGGATCAATCCGCCGATCAGGAAGCAAGTGGCAAACGCGATAATCGCGTAAAGCTCTGGCAGCACACCCAGGATCAAGGTGTTGGTAAAAACGTTGTTACCGTTTCCGAGGCTTTCAATACCGGTGGAGACGATCTTTGCCTGTTGGATGGCAGAGATCAGGCCCACCAGGCCCATAATCAGACCCGCCGCGAAGACGGCAGAGGCCTGCAACAGGTTCATACTGTAGCTGATGTGGGTCTGCAGGATAAAGAAAGCTCCAAATCCATAGAGCCCCTGAGTGCCTGGCATAGCGCTCAGGATGAGGCAATATGGGAAGATATCGTCACGTTTTTTCATGGCACCGACGCTGGCGCTGCCTCCCATAACTGTTCCCATGGCGCTGCCGGTTCCGGCCAGGGCGACCATCAGGAAAATTCCGATCCAAGCAAGGATGTAGGGCATGTAACCTCCCAGGTTATATTAATTTATTGTTTATTCCCAAAGGGTTTGTATTGGATGCCGGGGCCTTGGAAATCCGCGTTTTTAAAGAACTCCACAAAGGTGAGACGCATGGGATGCACAAAGCCTGAAAGCGCTCCCAAGGCAATGTTCAGAGCATGGCCCAGGAGCATGAAAACGAAAAAGATGACGGGCCCGATGATGGGAATCCCCAGCATCTGACTTCCGATCGAATTGATCACGAAGCCCAGAATGGCGCTCGATACTCCCAGCGCGAACAGCCGGATGTAGGAGAGGATATCGCCAAAGAAGCCTGTGATGACGTTGTAGAGCAGCCACAGGCCGCCCAGCACGTTGATAATGGGGTTTTTGCCCGGCTGGTTGAAGAGCAGCAGCAGAGCCAAACCCGCAAACATGGGAAACCTGACATAGGCCTTGACTGCCGAAATATCCGTACCCAGCATCTCGGCTCCCAACACTGAGAGCGAACCCAGGAAGAGGAAGATGCCGATGGGAGCGACGCTGTGCATAAAGCCACTCTGGCGGCCTTTCTTGACGGCGTTGATGGCCACTCCAAAGAGGATCTGGATCGCTCCGAGGAGCAGGGCAAAGTTGAAGATCTGGTCGTTGTTGCGAATGATGATGGCGGGGTCCAGCACCGTTTTCTTGAGATCAAAGGCCAGGGCGGAGCCCATCAGCCAGCCCATCAGCATGGAGGAGATGCCAAAGATCACGATCAGCATCATCACGCTTTTAGCAGCGGGGTTTTTGGCTTTGTGACGCAGGAACAGGCCCAGAGCGATGAAAACCAGGCCGTAGGCTATGTCCGCGTTGCAAAACCCGAAGAAGAGCATAAAGAAGGGAGCGAAGAAGGGCGTGAGGTCAAACTCGTTGTAATATGGCAACATATACATATTGCCGATAGGCTCGAACAGCCGTGAAAACCAGTTGTTACGGAGCTGGATAGGCGGGTTGTCGTCCGCTTTCCCGTCCTGAGCGAAGTGGATGATGCCCTTGTCGTTAAGATAGGTGGAGAGCTCGCGTTCCTTGCTCACGGGGATCCAGCCGCCCAGCACTCTGAGGTGGTCCTCTGCTTCCGAGCTGGCTTGCAGGGTGGCATCCTCATAATCATATTCGCCGCTGATCCGCTGGATCTCTTCCTCAAAGCGCTGAATCGCTTCGGGAGCGGTCTCGTTGAGAAACAGGTCGATATCCGCGATTCTCTGTTGCAGCTCCTCCAATTGGGTTTCAAACTCCCGGAGCGTGTGTTTGTGAAAGCTGAAGGTATCGCAATCCAGGGCTGGTTTCTCACCGGTGTACAAGACCACAAAGTAGACGATCCCGCCGAGCTCGTTGATCTGCCGGATGCAATACTGCTCCAGCCATTCGGGCTTAAAGTGGTTTTTGAGACAGGTGTGAAAATCCACTTTTACGCCCGCGTTTTCGAGCTGGGTCTCTAATTCGTAATCAAAATGGCCCCAGGGACTTAGCTCTCTGATCTGCTTTTTGAGGATGTCTTCCTGACGGCGCAGGTCATCCTTTTCGGAGACGGCCTGCTCGATCCTGTTGAGGAGAGCTTTGGTGGGCAGACTGGTGTTGCCTTTTTCCTTGTCCGAGCCGATCTTCTTGAGCAGTTTGAGGGCGTCGTTGTAGCGTCCCATCAGCTCCAACTGCCATACCTGGGAATCGGTGCGGGCATCGGTAGAGCGGATAATATGCACCACGCCCAGCCGCTGCAGATCGGCCAGGAAGCTCTCATAATCGCTGTGGAAGAGCACAAAGCTGTATTTTCTCATCTTTTCGATCATGCGTTCGCCTCCGCTGCCATGCGGCCTTTGAGAATCTTTTGCGCGGCCTTGGAGAGATTCTCTTCGTCTTCCATAAAACGGGTGATCTTGAGGATAGCCTCTTCGTAAGCCGGGATCTGCACCTTTTCGTAGAGGTTGACCTTCTGCGTGGTCTTCTTGCGCACTACCTCCAGCAGCTGCATCTTGCGCACCATGAACTCCCGCTCTATCTGCATGCGGGAGAGCTCTTTGAGGGTGCTGACGCCATCCAGCCACCAGCTGGGGGCCGTGAACAGGTCATACTCGCTCAACTGGTAGTCAATGCCTTCCAGCTCAGGGGTTTTGACGCCCGCGATCTTGCGGGAGCGGATTTTAACCTCCGAGATCTTGATCAGCGAGGGATCAAACTCCACCCAGAGCTTGAGGAATTCTTCCAGCCTGGCGCCGCGGGCTTCGATCTCCAGGTCCATGGCGTGAGCGGCATCGCGAGCTTTTTTGACCTCGAAACGCAAGGCCGATTCCTTGTTTTTGAGCGTCGGCAGAGCGTTTTCCCTGATTTTCAGCTGCTTGCGCATATTGAGCTGAGAGATCTTGTTATACTGAAACTTGAGGGTCATGCCTTCTTCCAGTAGAGATTCATAAATTCATCTTTTATCGCCACTTCCTCGCGGGTAAAGTACTTCTGAAACAGCTCCCAGGTGGTGTCCAGCATCTGGTCCGTGTCGATATTGACGTCGATGGCGAGGATTTGCATGGCATAATCATAGGCGAATTTGAGGGTGCGGTCATCATAGTCCGAGAGCTCGAAGCCGTTTTCCATCTTGGTTTTGGCTTTGGTGGCATCGGCGTTGAGGCGCACCGAGGCTTCCATCACTTTGGGATGGTCGGCGCGGGTCTTTTTGCCCATCACTTTGGTCTTGAGACGCGAAAGCGAGCGAGCCGGATCGATCACCACCTTGCCGATATCGGTGTCGCGCCGCAGGTAGAGGTTGCCCTCTGTGATGTAACCCGTGTTGTCTGGGATGGCGTGAGTGATATCGCCACCGGAGATGGTGGTCACGGCAATGATGGTGATGGAACCGCCGGTGGGGAACTGCACGGCTTTCTCATAGATTTTGGCAAGGTCGCTGTACAGTGATCCCGGCATGGAGTCCTTGGAGGGGATCTGGTCCATGCGGTTGCTCACGATCGAAAGCGCGTCGCAGTAAAGCGTGAGGTCGGTGAGCAGCACCATCACTTTTTCGTTCTTTTCGATGGCAAAGTATTCCGCGGCGGCCAAAGCCATGTTGGGCACCAGCAGTCGTTCCACAGGCGGGTCGTCCGTGGTGTTGACGAAGGAGATGATCTTATCGATCATCCCGGCGTTTTCAAAGGCGTTTTTATAATAGAGATAGTCGTCGTTGGAGAGGCCCATGCCACCCAGGATGATCTTATCCGCGGGGGTTCTGAGCGCCACGGTGGCCATCACCTGGTTGTAAGGCTGGTCCGGATCGGCAAAGAAGGGGATCTTCTGTCCGGTGACGAGGGTGTTGTTGAGGTCGATGCCGGCAATACCTGTAGCAATCAGCTCCGAGGGCTCTTCACGCCGCACCGGATTGACGCTCGGACCGCCGATTTCCACTTCCCTGCCTTCGATCTGAGGGCCGCCGTCGATGGGATCGCCATAGGCATTGAAAAAGCGGCCGGAGAGCTCGTCGCTCACTTTGAGGGTGGGCGGTTTGCCAAAGAACAGCACTTCCGCGTCCGTTCCGATGCCTTCCGTGCCGGAGAATATCTGCAGGGTCACGTTGTCGTCGATGATCTTCACCACTTGCGCAAGGCGGCCGCTGACGGTGGCCAGCTCTTCATAGCCGACTCCGGTGGCTTTCACGGTGCAGGTGGCCTTGGTGATCTGGGTGAGCTTGGTGTAAACCTTCTGGAAAGCGGTGGTGGCCATTATTTCGCCCTCCTTTCGTCCATAGTTTCTTGCAGCTGGGCCTCATAGCCTTTGAAAGCGGAGCTGTGAAACTCGCTGTAGTTCATCTGTTTGAGGATGTTGATCAGCTTGGTGTAATAAGGCTGCACCTCTTCATAGCTGTCAAACACAAAGTCTGTGCGGCATACCCCCAAAACCATCTCCAGCATATAGCTCTGACGCTTCATGGGAGTGGATTTGTCCACCACGTCAAAGCCGTCCTGCTGCAGGATGATGCGGTCCAGCAGTTCGCTCTTCCACAGCCTTTCGTGATAGGCCATGGGGACACCGTCGTCACCCAGAATATTGATCTGGTCGCCGGCTTCCTTGCCTCTCAGGAGGATGTCTTTTGCTTCATAAACGTCTGCCACCCAATGAGAAGAAATGTTTTTGTTCAAGTAATTCTGCACCTCGTCATACTCAAGATATTTGGAATAGGACTCTATAGGGTCCACAGCCGGGTATCTTTTGGAGTCTGCCCTATCCTGGGAGAGCGCATAGAAGCAGCGGGCCGCTTTCTTGGTGGCTTCAGTGACCGGTTCCTTGAGGTTTCCACCCGCGGGAGACACAGCCCCGATAAAGGTGATGGAGCCGGGAACGCCGTTGTTGAGGTACACATAACCATTTCTGGAATAGAAGTTTGAGATGATGGCGGGAAGGTCCATGGGATAGGCATCCGGGCCGGGAAGCTCTTCCATGCGGTTGCTCATTTCACGCAAAGCCTGGGCCCAGCGGGAGGTCGAATCCGCCAGCAGGAGGATTTTCAGGCCCATGCTGCGATAGTATTCCGCGATGGACATGGCCGTATAGACAGAGGCTTCGCGGGCCGCCACCGGCATGTTGGAGGTGTTGCAGATGATGATGGTGCGTTCCATCAGCTTGCGTCCCGTGCGGGGGTCGTCCAGCTTGGGAAAGTCCACAAAGAGCTCCACCACTTCGTTGGCGCGTTCACCACAGGCGGCCACGATGATGAGGTCCGCTTCGGCGTTTTGGGAGATACTGTGCTGCAGCACGGTCTTACCGGTACCGAAAGGACCGGGAGTGAAGCCGGTGCCGCCTTCCGCGATGGGGTTGAGGGTATCGATGGTGCGCACGCCCGTCTCCATCATCTTGAAGGGGCGTGGTTTCTCTTTATAAGCCCGGATCGGCAGCTTCACCGGCCAGTATTGCACCATGTTGATCTCAAAGGTTTTACCTTCCGTATCCGCAAGGGTGGCGATGGTGTCCGTGAGCTTGTAAGTGCCTTTCTCCGCTATGCTTTGGAGCGTGTATTTATCTTCCATCGTGAAGGGGACCATGATCTTGTGGGATATCCAGTTTTCAGGCACTTCACCCAGCCAGTCACCAGCGGAGAGGCTGTCTCCCGGTTTCGCGATCGGCGTGAATTCCCAACTGCTGTCCTCATCGAGGGGATCGGTATACTCACCGCGGTTGAGGAACATGCCTTCCATCTTTTCGAGGTCGTCCTGAAGTCCGTCATAGATCTTGGAGAGCATGCCAGGTCCCAGCTTCACTTCCAGCATCCTTTGGGTGAATTCCACCGGGTAGCCGGGCCTGAGACCGCGGGTGCTTTCAAACACCTGCGTGTAGGCGATATTTCCTTGGATCTTAATGACTTCCGCCTTCAGTTTCACGCCATCCATGTCTATATAGCAGATCTCGTTCTGGGAGACGGGTCCATCCACCTCAACGTGAACCAGATTGGCGATAATTCCTTTGACGATACCTTTGGTCATTATCGTTACCTTCTATTTGTTTTTTTGTTTGATCGCGAATTCGGGAGGGAAGGAGAAGCTGTTCTGCAGAGTGTTCAGCGTATCGTAAAAGACTTCCTTGCCGAGGTTTACATCCATCCTCATCCAGCGGGAGAGGATCAGTAGCTGAGCGAAATAGCCCAGCACTCTGTCTATCGAAAAGTATTGGAAAAAGTTATGGCTGTCGATCCATTTCCAGCTCAGGATATCATAGGCCCGTTCCCGGTAGAGCACTGAGTTTTGCTCGTAAGCTCTGAGGTGGGCATCGAAGACGGGGCTGCTTTTCCCGATGCCAAAATCCACTCCGCGGCCGTGGGCAAGCTTATCGTTGAGCTCGTCGTCGCCGATCAGCCAGCGGGCGTAATCCAGCTCGTGAGCGCGGCCGTTGATGGCCAGGACTACGTTGCGGGACTGTCTGCGATACTCGAACCAGGCTGAAACAAAGCGGTTGGAATGAGCCGCGGCAAAGCTGAACAGGTCCTGATAAAAGCCGTGTTCCACCATGATTCTGGCAGGCGGTTCTTCCAGGCTGAGAAATTCCACGCAGCGCTTCAGCAAAAAGGGAGGCAGGTCTTTGAACTGCTTTGGCACCGGCGCTTCGCGGTTTTCCACCCTCAGGCGGGCAAACTCCCCAAACTCGCTCCAGAAGGCCGCTTCATAATAGCCGGGACGGTCCGCAGGCGCTTCCTGTTTGAAGAGCAAGGCGCTGAGGGTTTTGATCCCGTCTTCCAGAGTGAGCAGCTTCAGGAGCTTGAGATCGTCGTCCGTGAGCTGAGTGGCGGCTTGTTCCAGAAAGGCTTCAGGCTCGATCTGGAGCTTGGCGTCGTCGATGCCGATCCTGGGAAGGCCGGCAACAAAATAGTAATACTGACCGGAGCTCATCGCGTTATTCGGAATAGAGCAATTGGGCGGTGCGGGGCCTCAGGTAGCTCTTGAACAGGTTGGCAAAGTCTTCATCCGTGAAGCTGAGCTTATAACCTCCGTCCGCGGGGGCCAGGGTAAACCCGTTTTTGACCGCCGGGCTGTAGTCCACCTTCAGACCGTTCTTCAAGGCTTCAGCCAGAGATCCCTGCAGGGCGTCATCCAGCTTGCCGCGCATCGTTTCCGCGATCGTGATGCTGCCACCGCTGCTTTTCCACGCTTCCAGAGTGCTGAGGATGATCTGTTTGAGAAAGGCGGGATCCGAGAAATGGGCCTTGATGGGATCGTCCAGCACCTTCTGAAGGACCACCTCGGTGAGGCGCTGTTTTACGCTGCTGATCGTGTGTTGAGCGGCCATCTTGAGATCGGTTTCGGAGTTTTTGGCAAGCTCGGTGGATTGTCCCCGGGCTTCTGAGATGATCTTGTCGGCCTGCGCCTGGGCTTTGGAAATCGTATCGTCGGCAGTCTGCTGAGCGGCCTGCAATATCTTGTCCGCTTCGGCTTTAGCTTTGGCGACGCCCTCCTCATGCACACGCTGTAAAAGGTCTTGCAACTGGTCTGTCATAGCTTTACTCCAGCTTGATTTTCACTTTG
>JAGOIY010000084.1 GCA_017995405.1 Candidatus Cloacimonadota bacterium | reverse complement strand
GGGTCATCTGTTTCCGCGTTCTCTAATCTGTCAAGTGAATAATCACGCGGGCGGGGATCCGCCCAATGATCGTAAAGCGTGGTTTTGGCCCAGGCGGGGAGACTCTGAAACTCATCATAGGCGTGATTGAAATGGCAGTAATTGCAGCTCAGTTCCCTCCTCACAATCAGTTCCTCCAAAAAGCCCGCGAGGTCTTTCGCGGCCGGATTGAAAGCACCTTTGGACTTGATCAGGGCAGACATATCTTCAGGGCTCAGGTCAAAATGATCTAAAGCTCTCTGGCTGATCTCCTGAGCTGATATCTGGCCAAAATGCAAGTATGGAGAGAGATCGCTGAAGTGCCGCAGGCCTGGATGATTGCGTGCCTCTGAGTAACCGTGGATACGATCGTTTAGAAACAGGTCCAGACGCTTGCCCGCCTGGCGATAGCCACCTTCAAAATGGCCCGGTGACACGCTTTCATCAGGTTGGATGGCTTCAATCGTGAGTTTCCAGAGTTCGGATTCGCTGGGAATTTTGGCCAGGTTTATCAATCCTGGAATGGATAGATCAGAGGTGTGTGTCAATCCGGAAGAGTCTATACAATCGTCTGCACAGACCAGATCATATGGCAGGATTTTCAGGATTTTGGGCCTGAGAGTGGCAGCGGCATACTCTTCTTTGGAACTGGTAACCTCCACGGGAACATGGACATCCGCCTCCACCTCATAGATCTCGTGCGCGGGTAAAGACGCTTTCACGTCTCTCCTAAGGTCCCGCTGCCAGTTCAGATAACCCTTGTCCATCACCAGGATAGATATCTTGTCCTGAAGTTTTCCCAGGATATCAGCAGGAGCCCCGACCCCCAAAAACATGCCTATGCTCAATTCCCTGAGCGTTTGAGCGCATTCAAACAGGCCCTGAATCATAAAACGATAGTGGCGGCTATTCGCTTCGGGGGCATCAGCCATTAATGCGAAAAGGACCCAGAGTGGTTTGGCCTTGGTGACGGCCAGGCGCTTGGAGAGCTCAAAGGCAGGATTGCGCCACACTCTCTGGCTTTGCTGCATCCAGTAAACGACATCCCCCGGCCGCTGAGCTTTGCCCTCCCGATATGATATCCTGCCTGGGGAAACGTCTGTTAAATCCACTACAGGGCCTCTTTCCAGTTTAGGCGATGCCGCATAATGGAGATAAAAGCTGTTACAAAATGGCTAAGTTTAAAATGCAAACACAACTCCCGATAAAGGAAACACCCATTGCTGGACCTGGGTGGAAACGGTAACGCTGCCAGGCACGCGGGTCAGCTTGGGATAGCGGTTTTGGCCTGAAAAAACCGGCACTACTTCCAGATTCTGCAGTTCGGGCGGATAATCCAGCCTGACTTTGACTCCATGGGTCAGTTCCGTAATAAAAACGCTTAACTGGTGCGATGCCTTGGGATAATAGGCCCTGGTGTTGATCCGAAAGCTCACTTCCTGGCCTACGAGCTGCTTCAAATCCGGATGCTGACAGCGAATCTCAAGGCAGGAATTGTTGATCCTGACCAGTGTGTCGAGCTTGAGGTCGTTCACATACACGTCAGTGAGCTGAAAAGCCGCCCCGATCAGTTCAAACTTGTCATCCATCAGCCAACGGTATTCCACTTCCTTGCGTTTGAAATAACGTTTCAAAGCCTCGTCGGATGTGGCACAAGCTACCAGAAAGTAGTCATTTTGCAACACTTTGGAGAAGCTCAGCCTTGTGGTGGCCTGCCAGTATTCAGGCTGGTCGGAATGCTCGAGTTGAATGTGGTGGACGAACTTCTGGCGGTAATGGATATCCTGGTCGCGGTTGAAAAAGAATACTCTGAGGATCTCCCTCGAGATCAATTCGCCGATCTCCTCGTTTTGCAGACGTTGCGAGATGGCCGATTGGATGATCTGATTGAGCTTGGAATCGCTGAAGTCGCTCGAGACGAAATCCCTTCTGGCCAGGGGAGCGCTGTGCGAGATATTGCCGCCCTCTGTAAAGTACCGGCGCGCCCGTCTGCCTACCTGGCAGAGCAGCTCATAAGCCGACCCCTGATAGGAGTTTGCCAGAGCTTCCGCGCGTATGGCATCATTTCCCGCTCCCAACAGCGTGACTCCGTCTCCAACTCTGGCTTGGGGAGCATCCGTCAGGTCTATACAGATCATATCCATGCTCACTCTGCCAATTACAGGGCAGAGGCTTTGATTCACCAGAGCCCGTCCCCGGTTGGAAAGCAGAAAGTCATAGCCATCGGCGTAACCCACGGGCACTATGCCATAAATCGTATCGCGTGAGGCGGTCCAACTGAGATTGTAACCGATTGCTTCTCCGGTTTTGAGCTCCTTGATTTGAGCGATATGAGAGCGGAAGGTCATCACGGGTTTCAGGGCTATTCTGGATTTTTGGTCGGGGTGGGTGTAGGTCCCATAGCTCAGGATGCCAAGTCTGATCAAATTGGAGCCTTTAGTAAGCCCGTTTAGCAGAGCGGCGCTATTGGCAATGTGCAGATACCTGACCTGGTTTTTGAAGGGCCGGACGCGACGGATGAAGCTATCCAACTGGCTTCGGCTGAATTCAGGATCGCTTTCGCTGGCAGCGTAATGCGAAAAGATGCCTTCAATCTTCAGATGAGGCATCGAGCTTACATGCTCACACAAGGCAGGAAAGGCTTCCAGACTGGCCCCACTGCGTCTCATGCCGCTATCGAGCTTGAGGTGGACGTTTACGAGTTGATCCGCGCTCGCCGCGACCTCTTCCAGAAGGGTGGCGAAAATGGGATCAGAGATGGTGGGAGTGAGACCAAAACTGATGATTTCTTCCGCTTCTTCCGGTAGGGAGGGAGATAGAATCAGGATTGGCGCTTTGCAACCCTGGATTCTGAGCAGTTTGCCCTCTTCCGCGTTGGCCACTCCAAGACAGGAAGCACCTTCTTCCAGAGCGGTCCTGCCGATCTCGAAAGCCCCGTGGCCATAGGCGTCGGCTTTCACGATTTGCAGAAAGCTCTGTCCTGGCTTCAGCAGAGATTTGAGCTGTCGCAGATTATGCCTGAACGCGCTCAGATCGATCTCGACCCAGGAACGGTCCTTGATCTGGTTTACCATCATCTAAAAATACTTCGCTGCCAGGTCTGCCAGCTTGGAGCGTTCTCCCTTTTCAAGCGTCACATGGCCTACCAGGTCTTCGCCTTTGAGCTTTTCTACCGCGACGGACAGACCATTGCTTTGAGAATCCAGATAGGGAATGTCGATTTGATAGGGATCGCCGGTCAGGACCAGTTTGGTGTTTTCCCCTGCTCTGGTGATGATGGTCTTCATCTCATGAGGAGTGAGATTCTGAGCCTCGTCGATGATGATGAACTGGTCTGGCAAGCTGCGTCCCCTGATGTAGGTGAGGGGTTCCAGCTCCAAAAAGCCGTAGTCAATAAAGTCGAAGATGGAAGGTTTCTTTTTCCCCTTGGGAGAGTCGTTGTGGATGTCGTCGTGGAGGGAGAGGAGGATATCCATGTTGTCATAGATAGGCTGCATCCAGGGGTTGAATTTCTCCGCTTTAGAGCCGGGCAGATAACCCAAATCCTTGCCCAGAGGGGAGATGGGACGCGATACCACCAGCCTGGAATACTTGCTGTCCTCTACCACTTTCTGCAATCCCGCTGCCATAGCCAGAAGAGTTTTTCCCGTGCCGGCTTTGCCGGAAAGGCTTACCAGACGGATGCTGTCATCCAGCAGAAGGTCGAGCGCCATTTCCTGCTCATAATTGCGGGCTTTGACGCCAAAGACTTCCTGGCCGGTGTAGCTCTGCGGCGCGTAAAAAGTGTTGCTGGACTTTACATATTTGAGGTTGCGGGCCCTGGAAGGATCTGTCTTATCTATCAATCGCACAAACTCATGGGGATAGAAATCGCCAAAGCTGTTGGCCACATACTTCCTGGCCGCGATCTCGTCAAATACGGCTGGCTCCACTTCCAGGGTCTCCCAACCGGTATAGAATTCATCGAATTTGATCGTGTCGGTCTCGTAATTCTCAGCATTGATGCCCACGCTGTCTGCTTTGATGCGGACGTTGGCATCTTTGGAGATCAGAGTGACCTCATGATCTGGAAACTTATTTTTGAAGTAGAGGGCCGTGCCGATGATGAGGTTATCGTTGCGATCGAGGAAAAACAAGCGGGAGGCAGTATCAGTAACGTCTTTATTCACAGTTACCTGGATGATGCCGCCATGGTCCGTGGGGACGCCATCCTGCAGAGAACCCCGTTCACGCAGTGAATCCAGATAGCGCCCTATTTGACGCGCGTTGCGGCTTTTCTCATCCACGCCTTTCTTGAAGTTGTCGATCTCTTCGATTACCACGATTGGGATCACAACCCGGTGTTCCGCGAAGGAAAACAGGGATTGGGGATTGTGGATGAGGACGTTTGTATCCAGGATAAATATCTTTTGCATAGCTAAAAACCTTTTCTATTGGGGGTGATTCTGGATGCGGAGAATCAGATCTCTGTGAGCTGGAAAATCATCAGCTAGTTTGGCGGTCTCGGCCAGTTCGAAGTCTGAATAGGTGAAGGAGGGCCACAAAGTGCAGCCACAGAGCGCGTAACCTTTGCTTTCCATGGGTTCTGCAGCGAACCAGGTATCTCTGTGAACGATAAGTTGAGGCAGCTGGCCTTTGTCGATATCGGAACCCAATTGTAGCTCTTCAAGCCCCTTCTGAGCGCTGAGCATGTACATCTTGAGCGGGATACCCCTGTAGTGATGCCACATCTCGTCGCATTTGACCCGATGCCACTTGCTGACCATTTCAGCGGGGAGCATATAGAGGATCGAAGAACCAATGCTGCGAGAGGGGAAAACGATCTTTCCAGTGGATTCCTTGAGATCGCCACTTAGCAGTGAAAGCCAATTCCGGCGGTAAAAACCACCCTCGGGGTGGGGAATGAGATTAAGCTTGTCCGTCAACAGGCGATAGTCTTCCATAACACGCTCTTTTTCATTTTGATCTTTGATCAAGGATTTACCAGATGCGATCAGGCGTCAAGCTTTTATTTTCGCGGGCAAAAAAATGGTGCTGAAGGGGGGACTCGAACCCCCATGAGCTCATCGCTCACTAGTCCCTGAAACTAGCGTGTATACCAATTTCACCACTTCAGCACGTTGCGTTTGGTACTCTCTTTTTGAGGGGCGATTATTGTCAAGAGCTTTTTTTCCGCTTGACAGCAGCCATGCCTCTGATTCATGGGCGTAAAACACATTAGGGACGTGAGCTTGACCGCATACGACATCAAAACCTACACGCTGGCAGAGCTTAGAGAGCTTTACGATGATCCGCGTTGGTGGCATCGCGCCAATCTGCCCTTCAGCAAAGCGCGCCTGGGGGCCTATCTGGAAAATCCCAACGCTGCCGAGACTGATGTCATCTGGCTGATCGCCTGGAGGGGAGACGCGATCGTGGCTTATCTTGGCCTGGTGCCAGACCGGATCAATTCAGATACCGGCATCCGCAAGATCGCCTGGTTCAGTTCCTGGTGGGCAGATCCCACGGTGAGGGGCAGAGGTTTAGCGGAACAGCTCACGAGCATGGGTTTGAAGCTGTATCCTGGCATCGGAATCGATTCCGGAACTCCCTGGTCCATGCGCAAGATGCGTGAAAGCGGAGACTTTTATCTCTGTTCTCAAAGGCCCCGCAGCCTCTGGATGCTCAATATCAACCGCCGCGCGCTCAAAGACTTTGGCATGAAGAACGCGCTCACGGATTTTCTGTTTCCCCTCGCGCACAGCTGTCTGGGTTTCGCGATCAGGCTGAGGCTGAGCTTATGGCTAAAGCGAAGGGGGGAGAGAGATCTGAGCCTGGAATACCTTACCGCAATCGATCAAGAGGCCATGGAACTGCTGTTACGATTCAGAGAGACAGAACTCTGCGTTCACGATCATGATACGATCCACTGGCGCGCCTCCCTGCTACCCAAACTGGCCCATCTGAGCGGAATTGACTCAAAACAAAGCAGCTACTTTGGTCACAGCGGCTTTCGGGTGAGCAGCTATCTGGCCAAACTCTGGAAAGGGAGCAAGCTGATCGGCCTTGTCAATATCTGCCTCGCGGACGGCTATCTCAAGATTCCATTTCTATATATAGAAGACAATTGTGAGCGCGAACTCAGCGTCCTGATCGCCAGGCTATGTCTGGAAGAGAGCATAGATGTCGTTTACTCACAGGACAGGAGGGTCAAGACTGCGCTGGAGCGCTTCAAGCTTCCCCGCTGGCTGTTGAAAAGCTATCCGATGGATGTCTTGCTCTCAAACAGCCTTATAGACGTTCCGGCTGAAAAAATCCTCCAGGATGGAGACGGAGCATTTTGAGCTATCGCTTCAAACTTGCGGGATTAGACCTGAAATTATCGAACAACCGGGGCCACAGGATCCTCTATTTTCATCAGGTTACCCTTGAAAATCCACCCTATTACGATGGTGGGATCAGCCACGAACGCTTTTTGGATCTCATCCACGCGGTGCGTAAGCTGGGATTCAGATTCATCCCCCTCGAGGAAGCTCTATCCTCCCAAACTGCTCTACGAGGAACCGTGAGTCTCTGCAGTGACGATGGCTTGGCCTGCAATTACCACAGCGTGTTGCCGATCCTGGAGGACCTGGGGATTGGACTGTGTGTCTTTCTGATAGGTAAATGTATAGACAACAAAGATTTCGCCTGGAATCACCTGCTCATGCTGCTCAGGTCGCAAGTAAACGACACGGGACTGCAAGCCATCCTGCCAGAGGCAAAATCCAAGTTTTCACTCCATGATACGGGCCTGATCAGCTCCACCCTGTTCAGCGTAGCGCAGGAAAGACGGGATGAACTGATCGCATATCTCTGGGAGCGGTTCGGACTCTCAGACCCTTATGACATACTACACAAAGAACAACCTTTCCTCAGCAGCGCTCAGTTGAGCGAGATGAGCTCACAAGGTGTGACCCTGGCTCTGCACAGTCACACTCACGCGGACCTGTCACGGCTAGGTTTTAAAGACCTCAAACAAGAGCTGCTTCTCAACATCGAAGCTTTGGAACAGCGTAGTCTGCCATGGCAGCCCTGGCTGGCCTTTCCATACGGCAGACAGTGTTCCATGGAGCATATGCGAAAGCTGCGCCAGGAGTTGGGTATTGAACGCTTTTTTGGGATCCGATTTCAGAGTGGCGACAACCGTCCGGAGGACCTGCTCTGGCAACGTATCGGCATGGAAACAGATGGGTTTACGACCTGGCGGGACCTGCTGCTGAAGCCGTTCGTTAGACGCCTGAAAGGATAGAGCGCAGGTGTTTTTCCCGCAGATTACGCAGATTGGTACGCTGATCACGCAGATTTTGGCGAGGTTAGCAGAGTTTATCAAGTTGACAAGGTTGAGGAGGTCGAGGAGGTTGAGAAGGCAGGTGGTCAAATCACTCTAAACCATCTAAACTATTTACACTATCTAAACCGTAAATCAGCGAAATCTGCGTACCAATCTGCGTAATCCGCGGGAAACATTCCTGCCTTCTCAACCTTCCAAACCTACTCAACCGCATTTTTATCCTTGACTCTATTAGCCCCCCTTTAAAAATGCCTCAAAATCATAAATCATAATAGATAAAGGAGTAATCTAATGCAACGCAGAGTGATCATCATGGGTGCCGCAGGGCGCGACTTCCACAACTTCAACGTCTTTTTCAGAGACAACGCCGAATACAAGGTCGTGGCCTTCACTGCTACCCAGATCCCCGGAATTGATGACAAGAAATACCCCGCCAAGTTGGCCGGAAAGCTCTACCCCAAGGGCATCGACATCCATCCTGAAGCTGAGCTGAAAGACCTGATCAAAAAGCACAAAGTTGATCTGGTGGTGCTGGCTTACAGCGATCTGCCTCACGAAGTGGTGATGAACAAGGCCTCCCTGGTCAACGCCGCGGGAGCCGATTTCATGCTCATGGGCGCCAAAAACACCATGGTCAAGACCACCAAACCGTTGGTCACTATCTGTGCCGTTCGCACTGGTTGCGGAAAATCCCAGACCACCCGTGCGGTCATCAACGCCCTCAAAGACAAGGGGCTCAAGGTAGTCTCCATCCGTCACCCCATGCCTTATGGCGATCTCGTGGCCCAGAAAGTGCAGCGTTTTGCCAAGCTGAGCGACCTCAAGAAACACAAATGCACCATCGAAGAGATGGAAGAATACGAGCCCCACATCCAGATGAACAGCGTGATCTACGCCGGCGTGGATTATGAAGCCATCGTCCGCGAAGCCGAAAAAGAAGCCGACGTCATCATCTGGGACGGCGGCAACAACGACATCCCCTTCTACTGCTCAGACAAGCAGCTCAACATCGTGGTGGTGGACCCCCATCGTCCCGGTGACGAAATCTCTTATTACCCCGGCGAGACCAATGTCCATATGGCAGACGTGATCGTGATCAACAAAATCGACAGCGCCGACCTCGACGACATCAACGAAGTGCGTGCCAACGTCCGCATGATCAACCCCAAGGCCCAGATCATCGACGCCGCCTC